>JBCDAA010000090.1:0-24836 GCA_039186435.1 Myxococcota bacterium
ACGAGGCCCGGTGAAAGCTGGGCGGCTTTGGCAATTCGGGCGATGGAGGCGCGCTCGTAGCCAACGGCCGGGAGGACTTCCATGAGGCCGTCGACGATCTGGTGGCGTCGCTCGCTGCGGTTCGAAGGGCGGGGCATGATTCTAGGTTGGTTAACCAACCAATAAACACGTTCGCAGGCCCCGTCAAGGCGCGCGGACGCAAAAGCGCCCTGACGCCGCCCGTGTTCATGCCCGCGAACACCGGCCCGGGCTACCCCGTCCCATCGAATAGATCAGTCCACCTGATTTTATTGACATCGGTGTCGGCGGAGGTTGGGGCTACCGCGTCCATCGAATAGATCAGCCCACCTGATTTTATTGACATCGGTGTCGGTGGAGGTTGGGGCGACAGAGCGAGCTAGTTAAAATCAGGTGGGCTGATTTTATTGACAATCACGGAGAGGGCGGTAGGGTTGGGGGGTGACGCTTCGTTCTGAACGGCTTTGTGTGGATTCCACGCCCTACTACCACCTGATGTCGCGGTGTGTGCGGAAGGCGTTTCTCTGCGGAAAAGACCCCAACACCGGCAAGGATTTTGACTATCGACGCGAGTGGATCGAAGAGCGACTCTTCGGACTCGCCCACATCTTCGCCGTCGATCTCCACGCCTACGCGGTGATGTCGAATCACCTCCACCTCGTGGTCCGCGTCGACAAAGAGCGCGCCGAAGGCTGGAGCGATCAAGAGGTAATCCGCCGTTACGGAAAGCTCTTTCGTTTCAAGGCGCGTGAAGTCGCCTCGCTCCCAGCCCGCGAGAGGAAGGAGCGCGTCGCACAGTGGCGCGAACGCCTCTGGAGCCTCTCGTGGCTCATGCGCTGCCTCAACGAGTTCATCGCCCGCCGCGCGAACGCCGAAGAAGACCTCAAGGGACGCTTTTGGGAAGGCCGCTTCACGTGCCAACCGCTCCTCGACGAGGCCGCACTCCTCACGTGCATGGCCTACGTCGACCTCAACCCGGTGCGCGCAGGCATGGCCAAGTCCCTCGAACGATCGAAGCACACCTCCATCGCGAAACGCATTCGGCAGCTCGACAGCGCGATGGACTCCGACGCGCCTCCCGGCCCCGTCGGGCTCACCCCCTTCGCGGATCAGGTTCCATCGCGCTCGCGTCGCACGGTCGTTCCCATGCACTACGTCGACTACCTCGAACTCCTTCAGTGGACAGGTCGCTCCCTGCGGGCACGCGGAGGAACGCTCAAACACCCTCCCCAACTTCTTGCGGAACTCAAGCTGAACCCCAACGCGTTCCTCGCGATGATGAAGACCCACGGGCTCCGAACGAACAGCGTTCTTGGCAGCCTCGACCTCGTCCACGCCTTCGCAACTACGCATGGCAAACACTGGGTCCAGGGAAAGGGCGAGGCCCAGTCACTCTTTCGGTGACGTACCCAAACACCGGGATCCACCCACGTTGCACGCGAATCGTTTTCGTTTTTTCGGGGGCGTGGTAGGGGACGAGCGTGCGAAGGGCCCCTGATCGCAAAATTCCGATCGTCCTCGCTACGTTCCTCGTAGCGCTCGGCTGCGGTCCCGCGGAGGGCCCGCCCCCCACCGAGGTGTGGACTCCTGAGGACCACGCTCAGCCTGAGCAAGCGGATCCGAACCGCCGCCCTCGTCAGGTTCGCGCGCGAACCGAGCGTTCGGAAAACCCGCGTCGACGCGCCGCCCTCGCGCTTTGGAACGTCAGCTGCGCGTCCTGTCACGGCCGCGTCGGCCAAGGCGACGGTCCGGCACGTCCAGCCGACATGGTCAGCTTTCAGGATCCGGAGTGGCAGGAGCGCACGAGCAACGAGGATATTGCGCGGGTGATCGCGCAAGGGCGGGGCATGATGCCGCCCTTCGGAGACACGCTTCCCGCCCAGTCCATCGCATCGCTGGTGGAGTTGATTCGCGTCTTCGGGACGATCGGACGCGCTCAAGAGGCGCCCCAACCGGAGCCCCAAGGCGAAGAAGCGCAGGAACCCCAAGCAAATCCGCCTGAGTAGGGTCGTATCGCCAGGCACACCGGGAGTCCCCCCGCCGGCGGGCATGTCTTGCGTCGAAAAACAGCCTTCTGGAAACCACCGATTCTTCGTTCGGAATCCGTCGGAATCCCTATGTCCGCGCAGCAAGGAAGGTATCCTGCCGCTTAAACGTTCGAAGGACGTGGGTCGGGAGCTTTGAGGGAACCACTGCATCAGCTTCGAGAGTTGCTTCAAAGCGTTCGGCGAGCGCTCCTCGCGCGTTCCGTGGTCCGTAGCACCGTCGGGACCGCGCTCGTGGTGGGGGCGGCGGCTCTTGTGGTCGCCCTTGTGTTCCCAACGCTGCCGCGCTGGCCGGCGCTCACCCTCCTCACGATCGGGCCGCTCTGGGGTCTCTTTCGAGGGATCCGCGGAATGCCGGGCGAAGCCGATCTGGTGACCTACGTCGACCGCGCGCTCGAAGCCGACGAGTCGATCCTCACCGCGTGGGAATCCAACGACGGCAGCTTTGCCGAACTCGCGCGCGCGGAGGCGAAAGCCCGTCTTGAACGTGCCGACGTCCGCCAGGTTCGTCCGGGCGTACTCGGAACGCAGCTTTGGGGTGTGCCGCTCGCCGCCGGAACGTTCGCAGCGGCGATGGTCGTGCCGGTTCCTCCGCCCGGGCCACCCCCGCCGGGTAGCGATATTGTCCAGGTCGATGCGACGGAGGCGCTTCGACGTATCGAACGACTCGAAGCGTTCGCCGAAGACGAAGAGGAAGAACGACAACTCGCCGAACTCGCGCGCCAAGCGCGTGAGCTCCAGCGTGATCTGGAAGAAGGGCTCGAGCGGCGGGAAGCGCTGGACGCGATCGATCGGATGCGGGAGGAGCTTCAAGAGTCCCGTCGCCGAGAGGACGCGGATGAGCGGCGCGGACGAGACGCGGCGGTGGAAGAGCTCGCCGAGGAAGAAGAGTTCGCGCAGGCGGTCGCCGAGCAGGATCTCGAGTCTCTCGACCGTGCCGTCGAACGTGCAGCGGCACGCCGGGAGGCATCCGATCGCGAGCGAGCCCGCGAGGCGCTCCGTCGCGCTGCGGATGCTGCGCGCCGAGAAGGCAACGAAGGGCTCGCGGAGTCTCTCTTGAGGCGCGAGCGACTCTTGCAGCGACGGTCCCAGCAAGCGGATCTTGCGCGGGAGCTTTCGGAAGCCATGCCGGAGCTTCAACAGGAAGGAATTCGTCGCGAGCTCGAACGTCTTTCGCGGGACGGCGATGGGAGCGCGCTTACGCAAGAGATGGTCGATGCGATGCGTGAAGCGTGGTCGCGCCTTACGCCGGAGGAGCGAGAGCGTTTGGCGGAGGCGCTTCGACAGGCGCAGGCGGCGGAGAACGATCAGGCGCGCGACAACCAGCAGGCCGAGAGTGGCGACTCCCCGATCAGCGCCGAAGAGTACGAGCGCATGCTTCGTGAAGCGCTTGAGCATCTGGATGACGTGCAGGTGCAAGCCGGCGGCGGCGGCGGGGGCGCGCTTCCCGTTCCGGGACAAGGCAGCGGTCAGGGCAACGGAAACGGTCAAGGTCAGGGCAACGGAAACGGCAGCGGCCAAGGCAACGGAAACGGTCAGGGCAACGGAAACGGCAGCGGCCAAGGAAACGGCAACGGCAACGGCAGCGGCAACGGCAACGGCAACGGCAACGGCGCCGGCGGTGGGGGCGTTGGCCAAGGCGGCGGCCCCGGGGAACGCGGCGGCCAAACCCGTGACCTTCCCGACGGCGACGACACGCTCGCGCGTGTACGTCCGGTGGTGGGCCCCGGTGTGCCGAGTCGCCGCTGGACCGAATGGGTCGATCCGCAGGGCATGCCGATTCCCGAGCGCGGTGAGGGAGCAGGCGGCGCTACCGGAGAAGCCGCGCGCGGCGAAGCCGGCGGGATCGAGCGCGCGCCGATCCCCGAAGACTATCGAGAGCACGTTCGTACGTATTTTGGAGAGGGACGATGAACGACGCGAAGGATCAGATCGCAGCCTTTCAACGCGAAGCGCAGGCCCTGCGCGATGCGGTGGGACAGGTGGTGGTCGGACAACAAGACGTGATCGACGAGGTGTTGATCTGCCTTTTTGCGGGAGGCCACGCGCTCCTCGAGGGCGCGCCGGGGCTCGGCAAAACCCTCCTCGTGCGCACGCTCGCGCAGGCGATGAGCCTTCGCTTTTCTCGCATTCAGTTCACACCGGATCTGATGCCGACGGACATCACCGGCACGAACATGGTGGTCGAGGAGGGCGGCCGAAAGCGCTTCGAGCTCCAGAAGGGTCCGATCTTCGGGCAGCTCGTCCTCGCCGATGAGATCAATCGCGCGACGCCCAAAACGCAAAGTGCGCTTCTCGAAGCAATGGCCGAAGGAAGCGTCACCATCGCGGGCGAACGGCATATTCTCGAGCCGCCCTTCGTCGTGCTCGCGACGGAGAACCCGATTGAGATGGAGGGCACCTACCCGCTTCCGGAGGCGCAGCTCGACCGTTTTCTCTTTAAGGTCTTCATTCACGCGCCGGACGAAGACACGCTCGTCGGTATCCTCGACCGAACGACGGGAACGCACGTTTCGGAGGTCCCACAGGTGATCGACGGGCCGCGGATTCTGGAGCTCCGACGGCTCGTCCGTGAGGTGCAGTGCGCAGAGCCGCTCATGCGCTACATGGCGCGCTTTGTCCGCGCGTCGGATCCGACGACGACCGGTGCGGCGCCGGCGGCCCGGGAACTCTTGCGCTACGGCGCGGGCGTTCGCGGTGCCCAGGCGCTCTCGCTAGCGGCCAAGGTCGCAGCGTTGATGGACGGTCGCGCGCACATCAGTTTTGCGGACATTCGGCGAGTGGCGCTCCCTGCGCTACGACATCGCTTGATTCCCAACTTCGAAGCGGAGGCGGACGGGATCAGCACCGACGCGATTCTTGAGCGCCTTCTCAACGAGGTGCCGGAAGTTCCCGCATCCGTGGCGGCGATCGCAGGATGAGACTCACCGCTATCGCTATTGCGTTCGCATTCACCGCGAGCGCCTCCGCCCAGCAGCAGGCGCGCCGTCCGCCGGTCGACATCGAGCTCGCCGGCATCTTCGGAGACGAGCTACTCGTGCCGAACTCCCACGGAACGGTTCTCGCCACGCTTACAAATCGATCCCAAGAGCGCTTTCAAGGAACGCTTCGCCTTCAGATGAACGACTGGCGGAACTCCATCGAAGAGCATCTCGTGCGCGTGGATCTTCCCCCTTCGGCCACTCGCCGCGTGCAGGTCGCGATGTACGTTCGCGAAAGCGGCGCGCAGCTCGACGCCAAATACATCCAAGGGCGGCAGGAACTCGGCTCCCAGGTCATTACGGTCGGCTTCAACGGCGCGCAGGGCATTGTTGTGCTCTCCGATCCTCCGCGCCTTCGGAGCGTGCTTCTCGACCTCGAAGCGGATCAAAGCGACCCCTACGGCGGCACGCGGCGCGTGGGCGTTCCCGTGGGCGTGGTGGCTTCCGATCCGGACACCGGCGATCCCATCGCGCCAACCTCAGCGGTAGGGTGGGGCGGCGTTGCGCTCCTCGTTGCGGCCGTACCGGATCTCGAGCGCCTCACCGACACGCAGAAGTTGGCGCTCAAGGACTGGATTCGCGCGGGCGGTGAAGTGCTCGCGTTTCCCCGCACGCCGGAAGACCTCCGCGCGCCTTTTCTCACCTCGCTCACCGGCCCGCTGCGAACCGTGAACGATGTCGCCATGACCGGTCACCACGCGTTGGTTCCGGCACCCGCGCACGGAACGGGCCTCGCCCCGGAACCAGGTCGGGGTCGCGCGGAGGCCTTTGGCGCGTCGGTCCCGCACGGCTTTGGCCGTGTCTTTGTGGCGACCTACGACGGCGCAAGCCCACCTCTTGTCGAAAACCCGGAAACGCGGCGGGTGGTCGTGTCGATTCTTCACCGCTTTCGGCAGCCCGCCATCGAGCGCGCGATCTTTCCCTTCGGCGGCGCAGACGATCCGGTTGACCAGTGGGGAAACAACGGCCGTAACTTTCGTCCTCTACGAAGTGTCCTCGATCCGAACGAGTCCTTTCGTCCCGCGCTCGGTCTCGTCGCCCTGGTGCTCCTGATCTACGTGTTCATCGTCGGCCCGGTGAACTTCTCCTACGTGGGCAAACGAAATCGGCCGCTGCTGGCGATGATCACGACGCCGCTCGCCGCCGGAGCCTGCCTGATGCTCCTGCTCCTCGTCGGCTACATCGGAAAGGGGACGACGATGCGCTACCGCGCCGTCTCGCTCCTCGAACTCCAGGAGGCCGAGGACGAAGGGCCCGAACGGCGCTACCTCGGGCTTTTCCTCACGCGGCCTTCGACCTTCGACCTTCCCTCCGTGCGGCGGGGTGTCACGCGCTTGCTTCCGGCGGGTGCGTCGCGTTTGCCTCGCGTGGATCACGATGGCCTCGAGAGCGAACTGGTCAACCTGCAAGGCGGCCTGTGGGAGACCCTCTTCGTTCGCCAGGAGGAGGTTCGCGGTCTTGGCGGACAGGTCGTCTTTGAACGTTCGGGGGGAACCCTGTCGGCGGTGCGCAACGAGACCCGCGAAACGCTTCACGGCGCATTCATTCTCGACGCGGCGGGAGGCGTGTATCCCGTCGGAACGATCGCGCCCGGCGCGCGGGGGGCCGTCGCAGGCTCCCCGGCTGTGAACGTGGGCGCCGAAAACCCAACCTTCTGGGGTGAAAACGACGGCGACCTCCGGCAGCTCGCGAACATCCTGCAGCTTGAGCGGGAGGACACGGGCGCCATCTTCGGCCTGGTCCAAGCCATGGGCGGAACCATGGTCAGCGGCGTGCCGACCCTGTGGGCCCACGTGGAAGTGCCTGCGCGTCAGGAAGCAGACCTCTTCTTTCAGGAGAGTGAGTTCCGCTTCGTCCGCGTGACTCCGCGCACTGAAGGCACGCCTGTTCCCGTTCGCTGGGAGGACACGGGAGGCTTCGAATGATTCGCGTCGAAGGCGTCTCTCACAATTTCGGCTCCCTCAAAGTCCTCCACGACGTTTGGTTTCGCGTGAACCCCGGCGAGGTCTTTGGCTTCATCGGCCCGAACGGCGCCGGCAAGACGACGACCCTACGCATGATGGCGACGCTGCTCGAGCCCGGGGAGGGTCGCGTCCTGGTCGACGGCTACGACGTCGTGGAGCGCCCCGTCGACGTGCGGCGGGTGCTCGGCTTCATGCCCGACGGCTTCGGTGTGTACGAGCGCGTTACCGTCGGCGAGTACCTCGAGTTCTTTGCGGCGGCCTACGCGATTGCGCCCGACATGCGAAAGCGAACGGTCGACGCGGTCATGGAGCTGACGGACCTCGGCAACCTTCGCGACCGCTTGGTCCGCGCGATGTCGAAGGGCATGAAGCAGCGTCTCGCGATCGCCCGTACGCTTCTTCACGATCCAAAGGTTCTGATCCTCGACGAGCCTGCGAACGGTCTCGATCCGCGCGCTCGCATCGAGATGCGCGACCTCATTGAACAGCTGCAGGGACTCGGAAAAACGATCGTGCTCTCGAGTCATATTCTGACGGAGCTGAGCGACATGGTGACCTCGGTCGCGATCCTCGAAAAAGGGCGCGTTCTCGCGGCAGGCCCCGTGGATCGAATCGGCCAGCAGCTTCGGCCGGACCGCGCGGTGCGGGTGCGTCTCCTCGAGTATCCGGAGGGGTGCGACCGTCCCTTTCGCGAGATTCCGGAGGTCACCCACGTCGAGCGTGGACCCGACGGCGACTTTCGAATCGGCTACCGCGGCAAAGACAAAACCGTCGCCGCGATCGTGCGCGCGGCCGTCGACGCAGGCCTGATGGTCGTGCGCGTCGAGCCGGAGCGAGACGACCTCGAGCACATCTTTCTCGAGGTCACCAAGGGAGAGCTCCAATGACCGCGCCCGCCGCGCCGCTCCCGCGCAAGCGAAAGCTCAAACTCCCGCCGCGCATTCAGCGCTGGGTGGACGATCCAAACCCGATCCTCGTCAAAGAGCTGCGGAGCATTCTTCGCACGACGCTCTTCATTCGTTTTCTCTACCTGAGCACCGGGCTCGTCGGTCTCATCGTGATCGCCTTTGGCGGCGGCATGGCGGCGGGATCGTTCACGCCCGCGCAGGCCGGTGAGTTCGTCTTTCAGACGTTCTTTACGACGGCACTCGCCATCATCTGTTTGGTCGCCCCGGCGTACGCGGCGACCAGTCTCACCGGCGAACGAGAAACAGGGACCTACGAGTCGCTCATCCTCACGGGGATGGACCCCGCGCGAATCGTGTGGGGCAAGTTTCTCGCGTCCTACTGCGTCTTCAGCCTCGTCATCGTCGCGTTTTCGCCGATCGTTGGTCTCGCGTTTCTCTTCGGCGGCATCTCCCCCTGGCACGTCCTGCTCGGGTTCTACGGCCTTCTCCTGGTGCTCGGCCCCGCGGTGGCGCTCGGCGTGGCCATCTCCGCGCGGCTTCGCTCGACGCGCGTTTCGATTCTGCTCTCGCTGGTGATCTTCGTGCCTTCGTCGCTCATCGCGACGACCATGTTGACAGTCTTTGGAGAGCTCTCGGAGCGCGAGTGGGGCACGACCATGGACGGGCCCTTCTGGTTCACGGAAGCGCTCGCGTCGCGCTTCTTGGAGCTCGACACTTTTCTGCTCCTTGGTGTGCTGCCGCTCTACCTCGCGGGCATGACCGTATGGCTCTTTCTCGCGTCGGCGATCGCGGGCGTACGGCCGGCGGCTGAGGATCGTTCAACCCCCTTCAAGTGGTGGACGGTCTCCGCGGTGCTCGGCCTGATCATCACGGTCTTCGGCGTCACCATGCTCGTCGATACCCACAACATGGGCGAAGCCGGCGTGGTGTTTGCGGGTCTCTCGTCGATGCCGATTCTCTTCTTCACGCTGATCTTCATGAACGAGCCGCCGCTTCCGCCACGTCTGGTGGAGCTTCGGCGCGCGGGACAAGGGCGCGCCCGACGGCTCTTTGGCGTCTTTGGACCGGGCGCGGCTCCGACCACTCGTTTTGCCGCAGGTTCGGTCCTCGTCGCGTCGCTGGGCGTTGCCTTCGCCGCGGCGGCCGCTCGTTATTGGATGGACCCAGGAAGCACCACGCACGCGCGCTACGACGCCGGAATCGTCTGCATCGGGGCAGGCAACGCGGTGGTCGCGCTCTTTCTCGTGACCTTCGGCGGCTACCTCCGCGTCGTTCTTCGAAGCGGGGTGGCGTCTCGTATTTTGAGCCTGGCGACGCTCCTCGCGATGGTCGTCCTGCCGCTCTTGATTTCGGTGATCCTCGACCCGGATTCACTGGGCGACCTCGACGACAACCCTCCCTTTATGGTGCGCCTCTCGCCGATCATGCACCTGATCTTGGGGGTAGAGATCGCGAGCGATGGGTCGGCGCGCCGGCTTTTGGAGATGGCGATCCCGGTGGTGGTCTACGGCGGCTTGGCGATGCTCTTTTGGGGTCTGCTGGAAGCGCGAGTCCGCCGTATTCGAGCGCTCGTCGACATGCAGCGCGCGGACCGGGAAGCGCGCGCCGAAGCCGCGGCGGCGTCGCGACCGAGCTTTGTTCCACCCCCGTCGGAGGACGCGGGTGATGCGGATCAAGGCGCCGCAACCGAAGAACCGGCAGTCGTGTCCGAGTCGCCAGCAGACGCCGAGACCACCGTCGCCGGCACCGTCGCCGACACCGCGGGCGATATCGACGCCCTGGCACGTTCGAAGCCGGAACCGGAGCCCGAGGCTGCTGAACCGGACACTGTCGAAAGGCGCGCCGAACCAGACGCTTCGGATTCGGACGCCGCAGAATCGGATGCCGAATCGGACACCGACTTGGTCGCTGACTTGGACGCCCAATCGGGCGCCCCCGAATCGGACAACGCCCCCGAATCGGATAACGCCCCCGAATCGGACAACGCCGCCGAATCGGACAACGCCGCCGAATCGGACGACGCCCCCGAATCGACTGACCCATGAGTGCCGAGCGATCCCTTCTGGATCCTGACTTTCTCCGGCGTCTCGCGCGGCTTCGGCTGCTCGTTCGCCGGCGTTTCGCAGGAGCCTCCGGGTCGCGCCGCTCCACCCGCAAAGGCCAAAGCGTCGAGTTCGCCGACCACCGGCCCTACTACCCCGGCGACGACATTCGCCGCATCGACTGGAACGCCTACGCGCGCCTCGAAGAGCTCGTGCTGCGCCTCTACGTCGCCGAAGAGGACGTGACCGTCACGCTCCTCCTCGACACCAGCAAGTCGATGGAAGCGAAGTTCGAAACGGCAAAGCGCATCGCCGCGGCTCTCGCCTACGTCGGCCTTTCCGGCAGCGAGCGCGTCGGCGTCGCCCCCTTCGCCGATCAACTCAACGCACCGCTCGCCCCGACCCGTGGGAAAGGACGAATCGGCCGCGTTCTTCGCTACCTCGACGAACTCACCGTGAGCGGCGAAACCGATCTTGGCCGCTCCATCGACTCGTTTCTCGCGCGGCGTCCGAGACCGGGCCTCGTGATCGTCTTGAGCGACCTGCTCCTGCCGACGGGATTTCAGCGGCCTCTCGATCGCCTCATCGCGCACAAACACGAGCCGGTGATCTTTCAGATCCTCGCGCGGGAGGAGCTCTCACCCCCCGCGGGCGGCGACTTCACCTTCGTCGATAGCGAACGCGGAACGAAGGTCGAAGTCAGCCTCGACGAACGCGCCCTTCGCGCCTACCGCGCGCGCCTCGCGATGTTTTTGGAAGAGGTGGAGACCTACGCGCGGCGCCGGGGCCTTTCCTACGTGCGCGCGGGCGGCGACGTGCCCTTCGAAGACGCGTTGATGAGCTACCTGAGGTCCGCGTGACGCTGCTCTCGCCGTGGTCCCTCGCCTGGCTTGGGCTGCTGGTGCCACTGGTGGTGCTCTACATCCTCAAGCGTCGCCGCGAGACGAAAGTGATCGGGTCGACGATCCTCTGGGAGCAGGCGCTTCGGGATCTGCGCGCCGAAAAACCGTGGAAGCGGCTTATCCCCCAGGTGTCGCTGCTCCTCCAGGCGCTGGCGATCATCGCGGGGGCGATCGCGCTGGCGCGTCCGGCGGGAATCGGTGGCGTGCCGCGGGGTGCCCTGGTGGCGGTGGTGATCGATTCGTCGGCGTCGATGGCGGCGACCTACGAGGGCGCGTCGCGTCTTTCGCAGGCGCAAGAGGTGGCGACCGCCGTCGCGGAGAGCCTGCCGCCGGGCGGTCGCATGATGTTGATCGAGGCTGCGCGCGAACCGAGCGTACTTCTTCCGCCGACGGCCGATCGCGGGTCGCTTCAGCAGGCGATCGATGGCCTCAAGGTACGCGGCGGTTCGGCGGCGCTCGAAGCGGCGGTGGCGCTCGCGGCCGAGCGACTCCGCGACGCGCCCGAGGGCAGCCGGGTGCTTCTGCTGACGGACGCCGCGGAAGACGGCGACGTCGCCCTCGATGCGCGGGTGCCGGTGGAGCTGCGGCGCGTCGGCGGGCCGGACGATGCCCCGGTCGACAACACCGCGATCGTCGACGCGGACGTGCGCGCGCGTCCCGAGGAAGGCGCCGATCGCGCGGACGTCTTTGTGCGCCTTGAGCGCGTCGGCGCCGAGCCGGTGGATGTCTTCGTGACCGCGAGCATCGAAGGCCGCGAGGGCGTGGTGGCCTCGCGCCGCGTGACCGTGGAAGGCGACGGCACCGAAAGCGTCGTGATGAGCGCGAATCTTCCGCCGGATCCGAACGGCAACGCCGCGGTGGTGCGCGTCGCGATAAGTCGCGCAGCTGGTGGCGCGGGCATGGACGACGACCTCTCTCTCGACGACCTCGCGGTGGTCCCGAGTCCTGGGTCGCGACGTCTGCCGGTCTTTCTGGTCGGCACCGCGCCCACGTCGGTGGAGCGCGTTCTTCGTTCGGACGCGCGCGTCGAGCTTTTTGCGACTACCCTCGCGCGCATTGAAGAGCGCGAGGACGAAGGCCCCCTCGACGGGCTCTTCATCTACACCGGTGATCTTCCCGAGCGCCCGCCGCCCGGCGACTCCGTCGTTATCGCGCCGATTGCGGACGAGGTCTTCGAGGTACGCGCTGGCGAAGAAGTCGCCTCGCCTCGCATTGTGACCTGGGACGAAGGCGACGCGCGCCTTCGCTTTGTGAACCTCTCCGAAGTGCACTTCGCGGCGATTCGCCCCCTTCAAGGCGGCGCCGGTCGCGCCCTTGTGGAAACCGACGGCGGCGTTGCCCTTTCCTCGATTCAGCGTCCGGATGGAGAGACGACGGTTCTTTCCTTCAACCCGGATCGAAGCGACTGGCCGCGGCAGACCTCCTTCGTGGTCTTCTTTCGCAACCTCCTCGAGCGCGCGCGAAATCGTCGCGCGGCAGGAGGCGTCGCACCAGGTTCCCTTGGGGAAGCGCTTCGAATCGCTGCCGCGGACGGGGAGGAAGTGGTCGTCACGACACCCTCGGGCGATCGGACCTCGGCGTATTCCCGCGGCGGCGTTGCGGTGGTTCCGGTCGTCGCAGAGCCGGGCGTCTACCAGGTCGTTGCCGAAGGTCGTCCTCGCCACGCGCTGCGAAGCCTGCTCGATCGAAGCGAGAGCAACATTCGTCCCCGGGCACGCTTTCTGGAGGGCGGCGCGGCGACGGAAGGCCAGCTCGCCGAAGTGGAAGAACACGCCGAGAGCTGGCCGTGGATCGCGGGGCTGCTGCTTCTTGTCCTGGGTCTCGAAACCTGGTGGGCGACCCGCCGGAGGGCGACGGCGTGATCCGCTTTGCTGCGCCCTGGATCCTTGCCGCCGCGGGCGTCCTCTGGCTTTGGATGCTCTGGCGTCTTCGCTCGCTGCCGCATACCTACGGCGGAAGGCGGCGGTGGATTCAGGGCGTGATGGCGCTCGCGGGTCTTTTGGTGGTGCTCGCCCTCGGCGGTCTTGAGCTCGGCCGCCGGATCGATCGCTTGGCCGTGGTCTTCGCCGTCGACCGAAGTCGGAGCATCGATCTTTCGAGCGGGAGCGCGGAGCAAACCGCCCGCGCGATTCGCGTTGCGACCGACGGAATGACCACCGGCGACAAAGCGGGCGTTGTCGTGTTTGGGGCCGAAGCGACCACCGAAGCGCTTCCGTCGGCCGCGCCCCCCGTGGGACAGGAAAGTGCGAGCGTCCCGCGCGATGCGACCGATGTGGGCGCCGGCATTCGTCGTGCCCTTGCGGATCTTCCGGCGGATCACACCGGGCGCGTGGTGCTGATCAGCGACGGAGTCGAAACGCGCGGCGATGCCCTCGCGGCCGCGTCCCTCGCGGCAGGCCGAGGGGTGATCGTGGACGTGCTCGCGATCGATCGGGAGCCGGAACCGGAAGTGGCGGTGCAGCGCGTACGCGTTCCTGGGACCGCGCGGCCGGGCGAGCCCGTCGAGATTCGCGTCGTGACCCAGGCCACCCAGGCGACGGCGGCGCGCGTTCGGGTGATGCGCGGTGGCCAAGTTCTCGCGGAAACGGAGACCGAGCTTCGCGAGGGCAGCGACGTGCTCGTGATGCGCGACGAGGCGCCCGGGGCCGGGGTGCATCGCTACGACGTCCTCGTCGAGCCCCTTGCGGAAGGCAACGACGTCGGCCGCTCGAACAACGAAGGCGGCGCCTTCATGCGCGTGGTCGGCGGCAGCCGCGTGCTCGTCGTCGCGGACGAGCCGAGCGAGTCCCAGGCGCTCGCCGCGGCGATTCGCGATTCGGGGTTGCAGGTCGAGCTCGTTCCCGCGCGGGGGCTGCCGATCAACCTCGGGGAACTCGCCGGCTACGACCTGATCGTCCTGAGCGATCTGAACAGCCGCGCCTTCACCGAAGACCAGATGCTCGCGATGCGCTCCTACGTGCGCGACCTCGGCGGCGGGCTCTTGATGGCTGGGGCCCGCGACGCGTTCGGTCTCGGCGGCTACGCCTACACGCCGGTCGAGGAAGCGCTGCCCGCGCGTTTCGATCTGAGGCAGCGCCGCGACCGCCTCTCCCTCGCCATGGTGATCGCCATCGACAAGAGCGGCTCGATGATGGTCGAGGCGGTGCCTGGCCGCTCGAAGCTCGACCTTGCGAACGAAGCCGCGTCGCGCTCGGCGATGCTGCTCTCTCCAGCGGACCGCGTCGGCGTGATGCACGTCGACACCGCGGTGTCCTGGACGCAGCCGATGGTGTCCGTCGACGATCCCGCGACGATTGCGGCGACCGTACGCCGCGCGGCTCCCGGCGGGGGCGGCATCCTGGTCGACATCACCATGGACGCGGCCTACGGCGCGCTCCGAAACGAGCAAACGCAGCTCAAGCACTTTCTTCTCTTCAGTGACGGGAGCGACTCCGAGCAGATGGCGGGCTGCCGCGAACGCGTTCGCCGGGCGGTTCGCGATCGCATCACCACGTCGGTCGTCTCCATGGGCTCCGGCGTTCACACCCCCGAACTCGAGCAGCTCTCGCGGCTGGGCGGCGGTCGCTTTTACATCGTTGACGACCTTACGCAGCTCCCGCGGATCTTCACGCAGGAGACCATCGAAGCGAGTCGCGCCGCGCTGATCGAGGAGCCTTTTCGCGCGAGCGCGGTGATGCCCGGCGCGCCCACCGGCGGCATCGACTTCGGCACCTCCCCCATCCTCGGCGGCTACGCGGTCGTCAACGCCCGAAGCCGCGCGAGCGTTCTCTTGCGGGCAGGCGACGAAGAGGATGCGCTTCTTGCAACCTGGCAGCACGGCGTGGGCCGCTCGGCGATCTTTGCGACCGACGTCGGCGGTGAGTTCGCCAAACGCTGGCTCGACTGGCCCGGCTACGCGGTGCTTTTCAGTCAGCTCAGTCGCGATCTCGCGCGCGCACCGGAACGCCGCGACGCGCAGGTCACCTTCACGATCGAAGACGGCCAAGGCCGGGTGCGCGTCGAGGCCGTCAGCGAGGGCGGACAGTACCGAAACTATCTCGACCTTCGTGGTACCGTTGCTCTCCCCGGTGGACGACGCCGCGAGATCGATCTCGAGCAGACCGGCCCCGGGCGCTACGAAGCAACCTTCGACGCCAACGCGCCCGGCCCCTATCTCGTCACCGTTCGGGAAGGCGAAGAAGGCATGGTCGGAAGCGCGGGTGTCGTTCGGCCGAGCGGCGACGAGCTTCGAGGCGACGGAACCAACCACGCGCTTCTCGGCCAGGTGGCTGCACTCACCGGCGGAAACGTTCGAACCTCCCTCGAGGACATCTTCGTCGATCGTCCGCCCCCGATCTGGGCCTACGACCCCGTGTGGCCCTTCCTCCTTGCAGCAGCGCTTTGCTTCCTGCTGCTCTCGGTGGCGATGCGCCGGCTCGTCCTTCCCGCGAACTGGTTCCGGCGTCGTGCGAGTCCTTCGGGTGCCGCTTCGGATTCGACCGCGCGTCCGCGCAAGGAAGCGCCCGCCTCCGCGAAGAGCCCCTTTCGAAAGCCCGCGGAGGGCCGCGCATCGGATCTTGGTGAAGTTGCGGCGACGCCGGTAGAGGACGTGCAGGAAGAGAGCGCAGAGCCCGTCGAGGAAGCGCCGAAGACGCTGGCCGAGCAGCTGCTCGCAAAGAAGCGCAAGAAGTAGCGCGTCCAGAACCTTCGCATCAAGGTCGCGACGTTTCGCGATCGTTCAGGGAGACCGTTCAGGGAGACCGTTCAGGGAGACCCGCTAGAACGCCACGCATCCACGACCCGACGCCAGTCCGCCGTGGCTTCTTTGCTGCCTGAACGCTCCGGCGATGGTCGTAGCTGCTTCGCGAGGGCGAGTACATGGGCGACTCGCGGAGCGGAGAGCTCCCCGGCGCCCCACGTCACGGCCGTCGCCAGTGCGTCGCTTGGGGAACGTCTTTCGGGGCGCCAGCGCGCCCACGCTTCGTCGGCGATCCTGAAGAGCAGGCCGTCGTCGCAAGCGCGACCCGTGGCGAGTGCCCTCATGCCTGCGCTCACTGAGTCGCTCGCCGTTGCGGCGCTCAAATCGACCGCCTCTGCGAGGATTTCGTGAAGCAGCCGGCGCAGCGCTTCGTCTGGAAGTCGCGACGCCAGATCCGCGGCCGTAGGATAGCGATAGGGCCACGCTCCCCGCTGAAGCGATACGAGATGGCGCTGCATCTTCGCATCCTCGACCTTTCCCTCGCGAACCTCGCGGTCGATCCGTGCCACGATGTCGGCCGCAAAGCCCGCGTCACCTTCCCGCAGCCATCGCCCGTAGGTCCAAAGGTTGTTGGGAGTCCACCAGCTCAGGTCACGCCACCGCGCCGGGTCGAGCGGCTTCGGGGGCGACCACGCCTGCATCGCCTCCTGCTGCTTCTGAAACGCCGCGCGCGCCTCGGCATCGGTCACCGCTCCAGCGGCTTCCATCGCCGCCGCTCGAAACCATGCCGCGTAGTTGGGATATGCCTCCGGCAAGTGCTCTTCGTCGCCGCACGGCACTTCGCAAACCGCGTCCTGGTGGTACCAGGCCACCTCGTATTCACCGTCGGTCACGAAGCGACGGTCAAATACTCGTGCAGGCTCGTAGTCGCCGTGCTGCGTGCCGAACACGATCCACGCGCCGCCGTTTCGAACGTCGGCGTGGGCTTCCGTTCGAGCTTGCAGGTAGTGCTGAAAGACCGCTTGCGCGCGGTCGGCGGAAAAACCGATGCGTAGGTGACGAGCGAGCGGGATTTGGCAAGCGCCCCTCTGAAGCGCGCTTCGGTAGCTACGCGAAAGCACGAAGCCCGCCTGTCGCATCGTGCGCGCCAAGGACTCGATGTCCTGTGGAGTCCACGGCCGAGGCTGAACCAGCGGCCCGAGTCCGTGAGGTTCAAACGCTTCCTCGAGTTGCCCCAGCGCGTCGTCGAGCATGTCATCGGGCGTCATACGGCGATCCTACCCGAGGGGAGCGGACTTTGGCGTCGCGCGCGGCGGCGCTTGGGGGAGAGCTATTCGGATTCCTGGCTCGCTCGACTCTTCGTCAGCAGCTCGGCCGGAAAGACGCGACCGATGATGCGCCTCGCGTGTGGCGGAACCCCGTCGAAAAGCACCGGGCGTCCGACGGATCGTCCACTCTCCACGACGTCCCGCAGCGCGAGCGCGCCGGTGAAGTCGATGCGGCCGACGTGCGAGAGGTCGATGACGACGCGCTGCGTCGACGGATCAGCGGCGAGCTCCTTCACCATCGACTGGCGGAACATGGGCGCCGAGCCGAACCAGATGACGCCCTGGGGCACCAGGATCAGCGTGGTGTCTTCGATGCGCGCCTCAACGCCAAACTGCTGCTCACGCCAGATGTGCACGGCGAGCGCCACGGCGATGCCGAGGAGCACCGCGCCTTCGACGTGCGGCGCAAGCCAGAGGGTCAGCACGAAGGTCGAAAAGCCGACGAAGGCCTGCGGCTTGGAGTGCCGTACGATGCCGAGGAGAGGCCGCGGGTTCAGCAGCTTGATCACCGCGCCGATGATGATGCCGCCGAGGATCGCAAGGGGAAGCGCCTCGAGGATGCGTGCAAAGGGTAGGAAGAGCAGAACCGTGGCGCCGGCGACCGCGCCGCTCCAGCGCGACTGCGCCCCGGACATCTTGTTGACGGCGCTTCGGGAAAACGATCCGCCCACCGGAAAGCCTCCGGCGAAACCCGCGGCGAGGTTGGCGACGCCCTGGCCCACGAATTCACGGTTGGGATCCCAGGGCTGACGTTTTTGCTCGGCGAAGACCTGCGAGATCGATGCGACTTCCGCGAAGCCGACGAGGGCGATGATGCCACCGGGAATGAGGAGTTCGGGAAGGCGACTCCACGGCAGGTCGAAGGAGATCGGCGGCACGAGCATTGCGGGAATGTCGCCGACGCGCGGTCCTGCGTAGCCGGTGGTCATCGAATAGGCGAGCCCCGCGGCAACCGCGATCAGCACGCCCGGAAAGAGCGGATGCAAACGGCGACCGATGCGCATGATCGCGATCGTCCCGCCGGCGAGCACGAGGGAGGTTGTCTCCCAGGTCGAAGGATCGGAGAGCGCGTTGGCGGCGCGGTTCAACACGCCTTCCCCGGAGGCCTGAACGCCGAGCGCTTTCGGAAGCTGCGACGAGAGAATGAGGATCGCGGCCGCGGTCGTAAAGCCGCGAAGGACCGGTTCGCTCATCAGGTAGCTGACCGGTCCGCCTTTGAGGGCCCCGATGATGATGCGAAGCACACCGACGATCACCGCGAGCACTGCTGCGAGGGCGACGTACTCGGCGCTTGCGGGTACCGCGAGGGTGGTGAGCGCAGCGAAGGTGAGAAGACTCGTGAGCGCGCCCGGTCCCGTCTGCAGGTAGGGCGACGAGCCGAAATACGCGGCGAGCAGCGGTGCGAGGGCGGCGGCGTAGAGACCGGTGTGCGGCGGCATGCCCGCGAGGTCCGCGTACGCGAGCGACTGGGGAATCAACACGAGCGCGACGCTAAAGCCGGCGATGCCGTCGGCGAGCCAACGGCGTTTGGGAGTTTTGAGGGGAGGCTCAGAGCGCATCGAGGAGTGCGGGTCGCGAGAGGGTCGACGTCGCGGACCGAGAGTCTCGGTCCGTCGCGGTTTCGTGGCAAGGCGCGTTGTCGGAGACTTCGGGGGCGGTGTGTCGACGCCGATCGATTCGCAGCATTTGCGAGATCTGCTCTAAGGTAGATCAATGCGCACCGCCGAGCAGTACCTAGCTTCCCTCCGAGCTCGTAAGCTCGTCCTTTACGTGGACGGCGAGCGGGTCACGGACCCCGTCGACCACCCGAAGGTGCGTCCTTCGATCAACGCGGTCGCGGCGACCTATCAGCTTGCCCACGATCCGGAGACCCGGGATCTCGCGGTGGCGCACTCGCCGCTGATCGACGGCCCGGTGAATCGCTTTTGCCATCTCTTTGTCGAAGCGGACGACCTGCGCAAGAAGCTCGCGCTCCAGCGAGTGCTCGGCGCGCTTACGGGGACGTGTTTTCAGCGCTGCGTCGGCATGGACGGCATCAACGCGCTCTACGTGGCGTCGCGCGAGGCGGGTCCGGCGCAGCACGAGCGCTTCGTGACCTGGCTCCGCGGCGTACAGGCGCGCGATGAGATGCTCAACGGGGCGATGACCGATGCGAAAGGCGACCGCAGCAAGCGTCCGCCGGAACAGGCCGATCACTATGTGCGTATCGTGGACCGCCGAGCGGACGGTATCGTGATTCGCGGCTCAAAGATTCACCAAACGGGCGCCGCGAATGCGCATCAGATCCTGGTCATGCCGGGCCAAGCGCTGCGCGCCGGCGAAGGCGACTTTGCGGTGGCGTGCGCGCTTCCCGTCGACGCGCCCGGGGTCACGATGGTGCTCGGACGCCAGCCGAGCGACTCCCGAAAAGGCGGCCCCGATGCGGGCAACGCGACCTACGGCGGACAGGAGTGCGTGGTTCTCTTCGACAATGTCTTCGTGCCGAGCGAGCGCGTCTTTCTCGACGGGGGCGTGCGCGACGAGGACCTTCAGGCCTGCGGAACCCTCGTCGACACCTTCGCGGGCTATCACCGCGCGAGCTACGGGGGGTGCAAACCCGGCAACCTCGATGTGCTGATCGGCGCTGCAGACTTACTCACGCGGGAGCACGGCGTTCGGCGGGCGAGCCACGTGCGCGACAAGCTCGTCGAGATGGTCCACCTCACGGAGACGATTCACGGTCTCGGCCTTGCGGCGAGCGGGAAAGCGACCCGCGACCCGAGCGGCGTGTGGAAGGTCGACCCGGTCCTCGCCAACGTCTGCAAGCACCACGTGACGAAGTTGCCGTATCAGATCGGGCGCATTGCGGAGGACCTCTCCGGGGGTCTCCTCGCGACGATGCCTTCGGTGGCGGACCTCGATCACCCGGCGATCGGAAAAGCGCTCCAGACGGTGGTCGGGAGCCGAACGCGGGCCAAGGCGCTTCGCCTCGTGGAGTACATGACCTATGGCGCCGGAGCGGTCGCGTTTCGACTCGAGTGCATGCACGGTGCCGGCTCGCCGCAGGCGCAGCGTATCGTGCTCGAGCGTACCGTGGACTGGGATCAAAAAGTGGCGTGGGCGAAGGAGCTTGCGGGCGTTGCCGGATGCGAGTGCGAGTAGCCCACGTTGACACGCCGCAGCGGGCCGGGTTTGCTGCGCTTGTGTGGGTTGCGGTTCGATGTGAGCGCTGCGGAGCAACGGAGCAGTCTGCGTCGACCGGTGCGTGCGCGTTCTGTGCGGCGCCGCTCCCGGAGGTTCCGGCGGAGACTCTCTGGTCGAGTGGCTTCTTTCGCGCGGGCTTTCGATTTCAAACGCCGGACGAACTCGACGCGCGCATGTACGAGGCGATGGCCGCGGGTCAGAAGGCGGTGCGAAGCGGCCGGCGCGATCTTCACCAAGCCGCGATGCGCGACTACTTCGCGATCCTTCCGGGAACGCAGCTGGTGAAGGTGCCGATTTGGGCCGGTACGTCGCAGGAGGCCTTCAATCGCTGGGCGTCCCTCGGTGAGCGGTTCATGTGGATTCAAGGACACCTGGAGCCGATGCCGCTCTCGCTGAGCGGCGACGACGGGCAGCCGATTCAGGGCAACGATCCTGCCGAAAACTCTCGCGCCGGTGCACGTCTCTTGGAGGACACCCGGCGCTACGTGGCGCGACTCGTAGAAACGGGCGCGCGTTTGCAGGTTCCCATCGCGGATGCGGACGCGCGAACCTGTGTTCAAGACATGTTTCGTACGCTTCTGCGCGGAGAGAGCCTGCGCCTCGCGCAGGGCGAACCCCTTCGACTCCTCCAAGAGCTGATGGGCGACGCGCAGGACGCGCGAAAGCGCTGCTACCACTGCGGCGCGCCGGAGATCACGGTCGAAGGCGAAGACCCGAGGAGTGCACGGTGTCCTTGGTGCCGCGCGCTTCGAACGCGGGCCTACCATCCGCAAACGAGTTTTCTGATTGAGATGGCCGAGGGGCTCACGGAACGGGGCGACGACGAGCAGGGGATCGTGTCTGCGGTCGCGACGAACTGGCTGATGAGTTCGGCAGCCGCCAGGGCGGAGATGCCTGCGCTCGAGGAAATTCTGACCCGCGCGCTTCCCTGGATTTCGGTCACGGCGATTCAAACGGTCGCGGGCGTTTTGCCGCATATGAGTTTTGCGGGAAGCACGGACGCGGCGGCGCGGCTTCAAAGGCTCGCGGGAACGTGGTCCCCTCGCGGGACGAGACCTCCGCGCCGTTCGGTGACACGACCGCAGGATCTCGAAAGCGCGCTGGCTGACCCTTGGGTTCGAAAGAGCGCCGCGATCCTGACCATGATGGAGGCGCCCCCCGATCCGCTCAAAGCTGCCGTGGAGTACGCAGTCGGTTCGACGTGGGGTTCCGATCCCGTTTCGGCGGCGCAGGTGGCCGCGCTTGTCGTCATCTTTGCGGGCCGGGACGCCGCGCAGCAGTTCGCGTCCAACCCGCGGCGTTTTCACACGCCGATGCGCGAAGGTTTCGTCGATGCCGCAGCACGACTCCTTACGTAGGAACGCGCGCACATCTCAAAATACCGTCAGTCGATGTGCTCTAGATCCACCACAGGGCGGTTGCGGTCACCCCGGCCATCGCCGCGAGCGAGGTGCGTGCGAGGAGAAACTCGTAGCGCGCCACGTAGGCGATCGCGCTTCGCGTGTCGCCCTCTCGAAACGGTCCCATCCCAACGCTCGCCCGGCGAACGAGGAGGGAAGGATCCCGGTCTTCGACCAGGGGCAAGAGCGCAAGCGCGTTTTCGCCGGGCGAGACCACGGCGTAGTCGAGGTGGCGTCCCTCTTTGACGCGTTGATGCCAGCGGAGAGTTCGAACGTGAAGGAGGATCGCGGTCACCATCGCTGCGCTTGCGAGAACGAGAAGACCGCGGGTCGCGATCCAGGCTTCCGCCGAAACCTCGTCGCACCCCATGTATCCGCACGAGATATCGCTCGCGAAGGCTGCGCCCAGTGCCGCCACCACCGTGAGCCAGACGCCGCAGACCAGGGCGACGTTGATCGTTGCATCCCAGGGCTGGCGTCCGCGCGCGCGAAGGAGATAGCCGAGCGGGAACGCGACCAGCGCGCCGAACCCGACGCCGAGAACGATGCCGATCGGCAAACCGTAGATCGCGCCAAGGACGAGCGCGCCAGCGCGGGCGTGCGTGGAGGCGAGGTGAAGCGCGAGTGCGGTGAGGACATTGAGCCAGCCAAAGAACGGCGCCCGCCAGAGAATCGCGCGAAGTCCCTTTCGGAGCACGGCCCGGATGAGAAGGCCGGACCAGAACGCCGTGGAGACCGCGATTTCGATCCCCGCTTCGAAACGCGGAAGCCACTGAATCGCCCAAAGACCCGCCGGAACCGAAAGGAGGATCAGCGCGATCCAGATCATGCCGCCGAAGATTCGCTCACGCGCCGCGCGGGAGGTGTCTTTCTCCCAGGGAGTCATTGGAGCCGGAAACGCGCGTTGCCGCTTCGTCTATTCCCGGCGTCGACTCAGGCCGCGCGCGCGACGGTGAGGCGATGACAGGCGCGTACGACCGGGTTGAGTTCCGGGGACGACCCGGCGTCCTCGTGCTCTTGCTCGGCTTCGAGAACCATGCGGTCTTCGGCGAGGAGCGGCTTGATGTACCACTGCCGGAGAAGGCGAAGGCCGCGCTCGACGATCCAGGCGGGGGCGCGGCCGATCCCGGGGAGCCGCGCGTGCTTAACGACGAAGATGATGTAGACGTGCGTTGTGGCTTCGTCGATGGGACGGAGCAGGGTCCAGTGCCGCACGTAGTCGCCGGTATTCGAGCGGTGATGCGGGTAGATGTACTCCATCGTCATCCGGCTTAGGTCGACGTGTTTTCCGAGGAAGGGGCGGAGCGTTGGAGCGCTTCCGACGGTTGTCCGGTAGCGTGCGCGCACGGTGGTGGAGGTTTCGTCCCAACTCTCGAGATGCGGATCGACGAAGGGTTGAAAGCGCCGATGCAGGTGGGCGTGGGTGAGGTCGAGGACGTTGTCGATGACCGCGGAGTGGTGGGCGTTCCAGCGTTCGTCGAGGGTGACCTGAGGCCAGGGCGGTGAGGCCTCGAGGGGGGCGATCGCGGGGAGCGTTGCGGGGTCGTTGCCGCGCGGTGAGATCCAGACGAGGCCGTAGCGTTCGGTGACCGCGAGGCTTGGAACGCGAAGGGTGGGGAGTCGTTTGCCGAATCGGTCGTGGGGGATCGACGTGAGCTGGCCTCCGGCGTCGTAGGTCCAGCCGTGATAGGGGCAGACGAGGCGACAGCGTTCGACGTGCCCGAGGCTGAGGGGAACCGGACGATGGGCGCAGCGATCGTGAAGCGCGCCGAGGGTTCCGTCCTCGCCGCGAAAGACGGCGAAGGACTTCTTCCAGAGGGTGACTGGGCGAACGGAGCCAGGCGGGAGTTCGGAGGACCAGCAGGCGGGATACCAGCAGTCGGGATCGATGCCGGCTTGGCGAGCGAGATGGCGAAGCGTCATGTTTACTTAGTAAACACGACTAGCGTCCCCGTCGAGGCGAGAAAGCCCTCGCTGGAGTCAGTCGGCGATTGGAGAGTTGCACCCGAGGGTTCTTTTCGGCGCCTAAAGTGCTGTAATGAAGCAGCTTTCGTCGGTGTCAATAAAATCAGGTTGGCTGCTATTAGCTCAACGGCTCTAAGTACACGTTGGCTTTGGTGGTGACTCTGAGCGTTCCGAGGCCAGCGGCGTGTGCGCCTTCGGGGGCGTTTCGGATCGCGCGCGTTGAATCGGGGGGGGCGGGCGGCCGAATTCGGCGCGCAGCTCGTGCTCCAGATGATGATCGGGTTGCACGCTGGCGTTGCCCCGGAAGAGCTGATTCCGGTCGCAGGGCCGCTCTTCAGTTCGGCCCACACGGACGCGACATCGGGAAGAGCGCTCTGGGTCAACCTTGCGTTGACGCAGAGCATCGGCGCGTTTTGGTTGCTCGCCGGAGTGGTTCAGCGACTCGGCAGCCGGGACGCATCCTCTTCCGTCCGCGCGTGAATCATCAGGCGATGGCCCTTGAGGCGACGGTGTCTTTCTAAGGGGGCACGATTTCGAGTACTAGAGCATGTGCTTTCCAAGCGAAATATCCTCGATGCAGCGCTTCGGGTCGCGGACCGAGACGGTCTTGGAAAGCTCACCCAGCGACGACTCGCGCAGGAGCTCGGCGTATCGCCAATGGCGACGTACCGGCACTTCCGCGACAAGGATGCGATCCTTTCCGCGCTCCTCGACCACGTGATCGATCCGCCAGCGCTTCTCGGGGCGTGTGCGGGCCCAGACCTCGAGGAAGGCCTCGTCGCTCTCTTTCGCGGGATTCGGGAGATCTTCGTTGCCCATCCGGCGCTTGCTCCCCTTGCGGGAACGACGGGGTCGCTTGGCGACAACGCCTTGCAGGTGCTCGAGCGAGTTCTTTTCTGGCTACGCGAGGAAGGCGTGGAGAATCAGGACGCGTTGCGATTGCTCCACGTTCTTGTCAGCTACGCCCTGGGTGCGTCGTTGATCGCCGCGGCTGCGACAACCGCAGTTCCCGATGCACGGAAACGCCTCGCGTCGCTCGATCTCGACGACTATCCCTCGGTCGTCGGTGCCGCACCAGAGCTCCTGCGTTTTCCGGCCGAAGAACCCTTCGATGAACACCTCCGGCGATTGGTGAAGGAGCTTCTTCCTCCAAGTCTGCAACTGGGTGCTGACGAAAGCACAACGTAGAGCACCGTTCGACGAGCGCGGCGTGGCGCTGCGTCACGAGCATCCTAGAATGCGTCGTGGCCGGTCGCGCCGAAATGCTTGGATTCGAGATTCGGCGTTCCAAGAAGACAACGTCAACGACGTTTCGTGATCCGTCGAACCCTCGTGAGCTTTTCGAAGTGGCGTGGAGCGAAGCGCTGCCGCAGCGGCTCCATGGGCGGGCGCTTGCAGTTGGACTCGCGAGCAACGCGAGTC
>JBCDAA010000091.1:0-24794 GCA_039186435.1 Myxococcota bacterium
CGGGGGAGATGCCGAGTGCCGCAAACGCATCGCAACGGTGTTCGCGCGCGCGCCGAATGCGGATCGCGAGATCGATCGCCAGATCTTGAAAGTGAGGAATCATCCATTCCAACACGACGTCGGGAGCTCTCGTGCGCGTCTCTTCGGTCGCCTCCGCGAAGCGCAGCGTTCGTCGCGAAAAAAACGCGAATCGTGGGGTGCGAGAGTGCTTCCGTACGCCGCGCAGACAGTCGACGGGCGAAGTGCAGTCCCGCCGGTAGCGGTTGAAGAGGTGGTGGTGGGCGACCAGCGATACCGGTTCGTAACGAAGCGCGTCGAGGGCGTACGCGGTGTTGCTTGCGATCGTGCGGCTCAGGTCGCTTTGAGGGATCGGCCAGTCGGGAATCGCGTGGGCGGAAAGCCTTGGCGAGGAGAGCGCCTCTTCGACCACGAAGCGATGCGGGTCTCGAACCTCGAGCTGCGTGACCAGCGAGATCACTTCCTCCGGCTTGTCGGAGAGATACCGCTGAAGTGCTTCCGCGCGCAGGCGAGCGATGACTTCGTTTGTGCAGCCTCCAAACGCGATCGCTCGACAGTCCTCGTTGTTGTCGGCGAAGCACGCAGCATGGACCTTGCGACAGTCGAACCGCGATGCGGGCGCATCGCTCGACTCCTGCCACAGCGCCGCTCGTTCCGCGGCTTTGATTTCACCCGGCCGAAGGACCGGTGCCAGCCACGGGGCGGCAGTCAGTAGCACGATTCCCCCAAACGCGATCCAGGCGAGTTTTCGCCGCACATCCAGGGTCAGAGGTCACTTGCTATCGCAATCAATGGCACCCGGAGCGTCCCTTGCGCTAAAACCCGGAGTCGGGCCCCTTCAAAAAGGCGAGCTCTTCGTCGCTCGACGCTCGGCCGAGGGCGTCGTTGCGGTGGGGGTAGCGGCCGAAGCGCTCGATGATCGCGCGGTGCCTTTTCGCGTAGTCCTGCACGAGCTCGGACGTGTACCGCGCGAAGAGAGCCGCCGCGCGCTCGTGCACCTGTAGATCCTCGCTGTGCATCAGCGGCATGAGCAAGAACCGCCGGCGATCGGGGTCCGCATCTCGCTCCAGGTCCCCTTGGGCGACGCAGGTATCGACCAGGGCGACGGCTTTTGCGTCGCCCGCGAAGGACTTCGCGCTGCCCCGATAGAGGTTTCGCGGAAACTGGTCGAGCAAGAGAATTAGCCCAAGGCGCTCATCAGCAGTGCTCGGCTGAAGCTCGCCTCGAAGCGCACGTTCCACTTCGCCGGCAAAGCGCGCGCGAATCGTGTCGTCGAAGGCCGAGTCCTTCTGAAACCAGTGTTCGGGGCGACACTCCTCGAACCAGAAGGCCAGGACGTCGAGCATGCAAACCTATCCTTTGAGGACGAGGAAGTACGCGGCGGCGCCCGCGCCCGCGAGGAGCAACACCACCAGCATGATCACGAGACCCGAACCGCTCTTCTTCGCAGGGGGTGGATCGCTTGGGAGCTGCATCTGCGGCCGCGGCTGTTGCACGGGCGGCTGCGGCTGCGGCTGTTGTACGGGAGGCTGCGGCTGCGGCGGCGGCGGCGTAATGTCCGGGATCGAGTCCGCGAGCAGCGTGTCCATGTCGACGTCCAGCGGGTCCTGCGAGTCCGCCAACGCGTCGAGGGGAAAGTCTTCGTCTTCGCCCTCGAGGGACGCGAGCCCTTCAAGACCCGACTCGCGCCAACCGGGCGAGTCCTGCGGTCCGAGGAGCCCTGCCTGATCGAGCGCCGCGCCGACTTCCTCGTCGTCGCTAAACCAGTCCGCGGGATTTTCGAACTGCTGAAAGTCCGACCCGGTGAGCGGCTGCGATCCTCCGAGGACCTCGGGACTCAGCGGCCGAGAGCCTTCGACGTCCTCTGCCACCGACCCTTCATCCATGTCGTCGAGGGACGTGAAGCGCAGCAGCTCTTCCTGAATCAACTTGTCGATGATCGACTGCTGCTGCGTCGTCGGTTTGGCAGTTTTGTCGGCGAGGGTTGCTTTGACGAGCCGCGCAATGTCGTAGCTCGTCACCTTCATCCGCTTGTCGAAGAGGTACCCGGCAAGGGCATCCCCGAACTCCGCGGCACTCTGAAAACGCTCGCGCGGATCGCGCGTCAGCGAACGCCCAAGCAGCGCTTCAAACTCCGGATCCACCTCATCGTTCAGCGTGCTGAGGCTCGGCACCTGCGCCTGCTGCACCAGCTTCACCGTCTGGTAGTCGGTCTCTCCAAGAAAGAGGCGACGACCCGCCAGCATCTCCCAAAGCACGATCCCGAGCGCAAAGATATCCGCGCGCGCATCGACGCTTTCGCCCATCGCGGCTTCCGGCGCGAGGTAGCTGAACTTTCCTTTGACCACACCGGGGTCGGTCTTCTCGAGCTGCGTCGTCGCCTTTGCGAGACCGAAGTCGGTGACCTTCACCTCGCCGCGTTTCGAGATCAGAATATTCGGCGGCGAGACGTCGCGATGAACGAGGTCGAGCTCATTCTCTTCGTCGTCGGTGAGCTCGTGCGCGTAGCTCAGTCCGCGCAGCGCCTCCATGCAGAGGTACACCGCCTCCTTGAAGGGAAAGGGCCGTCCCTGGTGCCGAAGCACTTCGATGATCTTCTTCAGATTGCAGCCATCGACGTACTCCATGACGATGAAGAACGTCCCGTCGGCGGCACCGATATCGAAAACGGAAACGATGTTCGCGTGGTTCAGCCGCGCACCGAGGCGGGCCTCGTCCAAGAACATCCCAATGAAGTTCTTGTTTTGGGCGAGGTGGGGCAGAACGCGCTTAATTGCGACGCGCTTCTTGAACCCCTGCACGCTGAGGGCTTCGCCGATGAAGACCTCGGCCATGCCGCCCGCTTCCAGGCGCTGGGTAACGCGGTATCGCTGTTCGACCATTCGTGAGGCAGGACGAGCTCGACGGAGCTCGTAAAGTCTTGCAGCGATTGTGGTTCCCCGGGGTCCGCAGCGTCAAGCTAACGGCTAGAGCACAACTCAAAAATACCGTCGTCGCTTCGCGGCACGAACCCGCGATTCAACCCCCTCTTCTCACGCTCAAAAATGCTTGGCATTTCCTCGGCTCGTAGACGGGCTGCCTCACGCCCCCGAGCCACGGATCGACTGACGCTATTTTTGAGATGTGCTCTGTCACGACAGCCATTGACACTTGTCGCCGCGAGCGGTTTCCTGGCGCCGGTGGCTCGGCCCCTGCGCATCGCCCCTTCGATCCTTTCGGCCGATTTTGGCCGTTTGGGCGATGAGATCCGTGCTGTGGAGGCTGCGGGTGCCGACTGGGTTCACGTCGACGTGATGGATGGGCGCTTCGTGCCCAACCTGACCATCGGTCCGCTTGTGGTACGCGCCGTTCGTGCGGCTTCCAGCACGGTGGTCGATGTACACCTCATGATCGTCGAGCCGGAGCGCTATCTCGAGGCGTTCGCGCAGGCCGGCGCTGATGTGATCACCGTCCACGCAGAGGCAACGCGCCATTTGCAGCGAGCTCTTCAACAAATTCGCGATCTTGGAAAACGCGCTGGGGTGTCTCTCAATCCGCACACCCCTGAAACGGTCCTCCAGTACGTCCTCCCCTACCTCGATCTTGTGCTGGTGATGAGCGTGAACCCAGGATTCGGGGGGCAGGCATTTCTTCCCGATGTTCTGCCCAAGATCGAGCGCATTCGGACCATGACTGAGGGATTCGACATCGACATCGAAGTCGACGGGGGCGTAAAGCCCGGCACCGCCGCGCAGGTCGTGCGTGCGGGGGCCAACGTTCTCGTTGCAGGAAGCGCCGTTTTTGGGCGCGACGACTACGCAGCGGCCATCCGAGCCATTCGGGAGGACGCCACGTCTGGGGGGGCCCAGCCCGGAGTCGCAGGTGAGTGATGACAACAAGGGGCTGACGACGATTTTCGTCGACAAAAAGCCCACGAAACGACGCCTCAAGCGCGCCAAACTTCTCGTCGTGGACGGTCCGGACAAGGGCCGTGAACTCGTCGTGGAGCGCGAGCGTGTGACGATTGGTCGCAGTGTGATCTGCGATCTCGTCCTCGCCGACAAAGCCGTGAGCGGAACGCACTGCGAGGTGGTGGCGACCGAAGGCGGCTTTCTTCTAAAGGATCTCGGCTCCACCAACGGCACGAAGATCGGCGAGCTCAAGATTCGCGAGGTGTGGATCAACCCCGGCCGCGTGTTTTCGGTGGGCCAGACCAAGATTCAGTTCGAGCCGCAGACCGGTGAGGTCGAGATCGAGCTCTCGAAGGCGGACCGCTTCTTCGATCTCGTCGGCAATAGCGTTCGCATGCGCGAGATATTTGCGGTGCTTGAGAAAGTAGCTGCAGCAGACCTGACCGTACTGGTTCGCGGGGAAACAGGTACGGGCAAGGAGCTGGTCGCACGCGCGATCCATCAAGCGTCCCCGCGAGCCGCGCAGCCGCTGGTGGTGCAGGACTGTTCGGCGATTCCCAAGGACCTGATCGAGAGCACCCTTTTCGGTCACGAGCGCGGCGCCTTCACGGGTGCGACGGATCGTCACAAGGGCAGCTTTGAGCAGGCCGAGGGCGGCACGATCTTTCTCGACGAGATCGGCGAGCTCGATCTGGCGCTCCAGCCGAAGCTTCTTCGCGTGCTCGAAAACCGTGAGGTGAAACGCGTCGGCGGCGATCGCGTGATCCCGGTGCACTGCCGTGTGGTCGCGGCGACGAACCGCGATCTTCGCCAGATGGTGAACGAGGGCACCTTTCGCGAGGACCTCTACTATCGCTTGAGCGTGGTGCAGGTGGAGCTTCCGGCGCTTCGTGAGCGTCCCGAGGACGTGCCGCTTCTGGTGCGGGCGTTTCTCGACGAGTTCGCCCGCCGTATGTTTCCCGACGACGAAGAAAAGGCGTTTACGGTGACGACCGACGCGATGAAGCGTCTGAAGAGCTATCCGTGGCCGGGCAACGTGCGCGAGCTCAAGAACACCGTCGAGCGCGCCGCCTCGCTCGCCGACAGCCTGGAGCTCGGCGTTCGCGATTTGTTGCCCGCGTCGCAAAAGACACCCGCTCAGCCTCTTCCGGGAGGGACGGCCGAGCAGTTCGTGGAAGACGAGGTCCCCTTCAAGGAAGCGAAGCAAAAAGTGATCGATACCTTTGAGGCGGTGTACCTGAAAACGCTTCTCGACAAACACGGCGGCAACATCACGCGAAGCGCCCAGGCGGCGGGTCTGACGCGTTACCATCTTCGCGAGCTGGCGAAGCGCTACGGCATACGCGGAAGCAACTAGGATCTTGGACACCATCGATCGCCGCGGGCGCGTGAGTCCTCCTCCGACGCGGACCCTCCTCGTAGGTGCGGGCGCCGTCGGTCAGGTCTACGGCTATCACCTGGCGCAAGCGGGCGCGCACACGTCGCTTCTCGTGCGTCCCAAGTACGCGGACGACTGCCGCAAGGGACTTCGGCTCTACGAGATGAAGGGGAAGCGCGGGCGAATCGCCCACCTCTTTCAGCCGGACGAAGTCTTCACCTCGGTGGCGGATGCGGCCGCACGCGACTTCGATCAAATCTGGCTATGTTTGAGCACCGCCGCGCTGGAGCGCGCGCTTGAGGACGATCTTGCGGAGCTTCTTCAGGGGTCCGCCAAGATCATCGCGCTGCAGCCGGGCACGCACGTTCCCGCGCTTCTCGCCCCCTTTGTGGGCGACCGAATGATCGACGGCGGCATCAACATGGTGGCGTACCAGGCGCCGCTTGTTGCGGGCGAAGTCCCGGAGCCGGGCGTGGCGTACTACCTGCCCTCGGCCTCGCCCTTCAGTGGCGAGGGCGCGGAAGGCGTGGCGCAGCTTCTTCGCGCCGGCGGATGCCCCGCAAAGGTGGAGCCGAATACGCGCGCGTTGATGGCCTACGGAACCGCGACCCTCAATCCGCTCATCACCGCGCTTCAGGGCGCCGGGTGGAGCCTCGCGGAAATGCGAAAGGGCCGCTGGGCAAAGCTGGGCGCGGCGGCCTGTGCAGAAGCCCGCGCGATTACCGAGGCCGCTATTGGAACCCCACCGCCGACGGCTCTGAGCTTTTTGGGGTCGGGCGCGGTGCGTATCGCGGCGACGTTCTTTCCCTACGTGGCGCCCTTCGAGCTCGAGATCTACTTGCGCTACCACTTCACGAAAGTGCAGCAGCAGACGCGCCTCTTGCTCGATCGTTACCTCCAGGACGGCGAGCGCCTGGGGGTTGAAACGCCCTCCCTTCGAGAGCTGCGAAGTGTCGTCTTCGCGTAGCGCGCGAAAAACAGATCGTTCCCTCAGGGGTTATTGACCGCTCGGTTCCAAAGCCTATGTTCTGGCCATGGCAAGGCCTCGCGAGTTTGACGAAGACGACGTCGTCGAGAGCGCGATGCGGGTGTTTTGGGATCACGGTTACGAAGCCACCTCGATCCGGGATCTGATGCTCGCGACAGGCCTCGCGAAGGGAAGCGTGTACAAGGCGTTCGGGGACAAGCGCAGCCTTTTCCGGGCGGCCCTCGAGCGCTACCTCGACGAAGGCGAGGCGCGCCTTCGTACCCTCGTCGAGACGAAGACCGGCGAGGACGCCCTTCGTGAGTGGCTTTTGAGCATCGCTGCGCTGGCCGCCCGAAAACGAGCGCCGCGGGGCTGCTTTGCGGTCAACACCAGCATTGAGGTGGCGCCGCACGACCCCGAGGTCCGGAAGCTTCTCCGCACGCATACGCGGCGAGTGGAAGCGCACTATGCCCGCGCCATCGAGCAAGGCATCGACGAAGGCGCGTTTCGAAGCGACCTCGATCCGGAGGCCGTGGCCAAGTGGATTTTCACGTTCGTGCACGGGCTTCAGGCGCGCGCGCGGGCGGGGATTCGGGCGTCGGACGCCCATGCGTTGATGGAACAAACTCTTCGGGCGCTCCGCTGAGCGCTTTTTATTTTCAGGAATTCGGAACCGGTCGGTTCCTAAAAGGAGGCAAGGATGAAACGATTTGAAGGCAAGCGTGCGCTCATCACGGGCGGAACCGGCGGCATCGGCTGGGCGACGGCGAAGCGTCTCGCGGACGAGGGCGCCAAGGTCCTCATCACCGGGCGGAATCCTGAGCGTCTCGCGCAGGCGAAGTCGGAGCTCGGCGTGCTCGCGATCGCAAACGACGCGGGCGATGCAGGTGCGGCGGACGCCCTGCGGGATGCGGTCAAGGAGCATCTCGGCAAGGTGGATGCGGTCTTCTTCAACGCGGGGTTTGGTCGTTTCTTTCCGATCGGTGACGTCACGAGCGAAGAGTTTGCGGCGCAGTTCAACGTGAACGTTCGCGGTCCGCTCTTGCACGCCAAGGCTCTCGCGAACCTGATTGAAGACAACGGCGCAATTCTACTCAACACGTCTGTGGCGCAGAACATGGGTATGGCCGGCGCGTCGATCTACGCGTCGACGAAAGGTGCGCTCCGCACGATGACTCGCGTTCTTGCGCGAGAGTTTGCGGACCGAAAGATCCGCGTCAATGCCATCAGCCCTGGCCCGATCGAGACGGGCTTTTTCTCCGCGTCCAACGTGCCACCGGAAGCCGCAGAACAGATGGCCGCTGGTATTGTTGCGCAGGTTCCCCTCGCGCGCTTCGGGAAGGCGTCCGAGGTTGCGGCGGGGGCGGCGTTCCTGCTCAGCAGCGACGCGAGCTACGTGACAGGCACCGAACTCGTCGTCGACGGAGGAATGACCGAACTCTAGACGCGCACTCGGTCACTGCACTTTTTCGGAAACCAAAACCGCGCATGGCACGTCCTACCCTTCATGGCGCGATGGGTAGGGCTGCTCTGCGCGGTTTTTACTGTGCTTTTGGAGACGCAGGCCTCCGCTCTCTCGCCCTGTCGGGGCATTCGCTGCTCTGGCCATGGCGTCTGCATCCCGGAAATGGAGCGGGCCTACTGCTTTTGCGACGAGGGCTACGCGGCGGTGGGGCATACGTGCCGCCGCGCGGAGTCTGTCTCTCGGCGCGACGATGCGGGTTTCGACATCGCGCGGATCGCCAAAGCCGAAGTGGGCCGGCAGCTTCCCGAGGTCGGCCGCTACCACCGGACCTATCCCGGCCGCCTTGCGCGCTACGTTCCGCCGGACGGCCTTTGGTGCAGCGACTTCGTGTCGTGGGCCTACCGGGCTGCCGGCGCGCCGCTGACCGGTGGCTATCAAGGCGGCTGGCTCGTCACCAACAACCAGGCAATGCGCCGATGGTTTGAGCGCCGAAGTCTGTGGATCGACAAGCGCTCGCGCCTCTTCGCGAACTTCACGCCGCAGCCGGGTGACTACGTGCGCATCGTCGGAAATCGCTGGGGACACAGCGCGATCGTGGAGCGCGTCGACGGAAACGACCTGCACCTGGTCGAAGGCAACGCCGGTCGCCGGGTGCGCGCCGTTCGCTACCGCGACTTTCGCCATCACGAGCGTATCGACGGTTTCGGCATCGCGTCCTACACGCAGCGACGGCGCTGGCACGCGGCCCTTCCGCTTCGCTGGCTCTTCTGGGGACAGCGCTAGAAATAGCCACCCGTGCGTTGACCTCTCTATACTGCCTCGGCAGTGAAGTTTGGCATCGCCATCGCGGTGGTCCTGGTGGCCGCTGTTGCCCTCGCGCAGTTTCAGGAGCTGCCGCCGCCTCCCACGGGTACGCAGAGCGTGGTGGTGATTCACGGCGATGCTCCCGTGTTTCTTGCTCCGCGACGAGGTGCGACGCGGCGCGGGACGCTGGCTCGCGGAGCACGTTTTCCTCTCCTGCGACGCGTTGCCGGCACCGGGTGTTCGACCCGCAGCTGGGCGGAGATCGAACCGGGGGTCTTCGTCTGCGAAGGGGACGTTCGCCCTTCGCCGCTGCCTCCGTCGACGCGTGCCTACCCCGTGATGGAGGGCCGCGATCTTCTTCCTCACGACTACGGCTTTGTCGCAACGGACGGGACGCGCGCCTACGCGCACCCGAGCGACTATTTCGCGGACCAGTACATGGAGGCCCTCGGCGAAGGCTTCGGCGTGATCCTCACGGGCCACACGGTTTTCGACGGAGTGCCCTTTCTTCGAACGCGGCGCCGCATGTGGATCGAAGCGGGCGAAGTTCGCCGCGCGCGGGGGAGCGAGTTTTCTGGCGTTGCGCTCGAGGGACCCCTCGACGTTGGCTTTGTGAAGACACGAAGCGCGCGGGTTCACCAGCGACGCGGAGGTCGGGTGATTCGTCAGGCCGGAAGGCGTACGGTGGTGCACGTCGCGCAGATCGACCGCGGCTGGGCGGAGCTCAAAAACGGCGAGTGGATGCGGGCGCGAGATCTTGCGATCGCGCAGCCGGCGCCTGTCCCCGACGGCGTTCCGGAAGGCGGCACGTGGATCGACGTGGATGTGCGGCGCCAGGTGCTCGTGGCCTACCGCGGGGAGACGCCCGTGTACGCGACGCTGGTGAGCACCGGAAAGCGCCGACGAACGCACGAAACCCCGCCGGGGCTCCATCGGATTTGGGTGAAGCTCGCCTTCAGCGACATGGACAACCTCGAGCGCGAGGATCTCGAGACGAACTACGCGATCGAGCGGGTGCCCTGGGTGCAGTATTTCGAGGGGTCCAACGGGCTTCACGCGGCGTTTTGGCACGACGATTTTGGCCGCCGGAAGAGCCACGGCTGCGTCAACCTCTCGCCACAGGACGCGCGGGCCCTCTACGAGTTCAGCGAGCCGGCGATGCCGCCGGGGTGGACGGCGATCTTTCCGCGGGACACCGACGAGGACGAGCCCGCTACCTACGTGTGGGTGCATTGACGGACCCTCGTTGACCTCGCTTGCGTGTACGCTACGGACAGATCGAAATGAGGTTCGCGAAGTACGAAGGCCTGGGGAACGACTTTATCGTTGTGCAGGCGGCGGTGGACGCGGCACAGGCGCGAGCGCTTTGCGATCGACATCGCGGTGTGGGCGCCGACGGCGTGCTCATCGTCGATCCGAGCGAGCGCTCGATGCGCGTGATCAACGCGGACGGTTCGGTACCCGAGATGTGCGGCAACGGACTTCGCTGCGTAGTGTGGCATCTCGAGCGCACGGGTGCAGCAAGCGGCGAGCTGGTCATGCAAACGGACGCGGGCCCGCATCGCTGCTGGATTCATGGGCCGGGCGACATCGAAGTCGAAATGCGCGGCGCCGTCTTCGAGCCTGCGTCGGTTCCGGTGCAGGCCGCCGCGCCGATGATCGACGCCCCCTTTCTCGACGATGTCCGTCTGACTGCGGTGAGCATGGGCAACCCGCATGCAGTGACCTTTGACGCCGTTTCGGAGGCGACGGAATTCGCGAAGCGAGTCCAGGGCGACGCGCGCTTTCCGGAGGGCGTGAACGTTGGCTTTGGCGCGTCGATCGACGGAGGCTTTTCGCTGCGCGTCTACGAGCGCGGCGTCGGCTGGACCGAGGCCTGCGGGACAGGGGCTTGCGCGGCGGCTGCAGCGGCGGTGGCGACAGATCGCGCGTCGAAGGACACGCCGATTGCGATCGAGCTGCCAGGCGGTCGCCTCACGATTGTGGTGCAGGACGGCGCAGTTCGGATGCGCGGGCCGGCTCGGCACGTCTTCGACGGGGAAACAAGTTTGTGAGCATCGTTCGGGCGTTGCGAATCCTCGTGGTTGCAGCCGATCAAGGCGACGCCGGCTTTGCAGAGCGGGTGCTCGCGGAGCGGGGCGATCGCGTCGACATCGCGCTTCGCGTTCCGGATGCCGTGGAGCATCTTGCGCGCGGCGACGTCGACGTGGCGCTCGTGTCCCTCTCGCTTCCGCGCGGCGACGGGTTGGCGCTCGTGCATCACCTGCGGGCGCTCTATCCCCTCGTCGATGTCATCGTGCTGACCACGCCGCAGGACCTCGAGGAGGCTTCTCATGCGATGGCCCTCGGCGTGTCGCAGACGGTGATGCGGCCGCTGACGGGCGACGCGCTTTTGGTGGCGGTGGATCGCGCCCGGGAGCGCCGCATTCTTTTGCAGCAGCGGCACGAGCTCGGCGAAGAAGCGCGCTGGGGACGCGAGCGAACGGCGACCTATGCGCGCTGCGCGGCGTTTGTTGCCGAGACCGATCAGCGAGTCGTCGCGACGCGCATCCTTCAAACCTGCGCGGAGGAGGTCGAGCTTGCCGCGGCGGCGATCTACGCACCGCCCTTTCCGGGCGCGCAGACCTACCTTCGCTCCTCGCTGGTCGCTGGGGGCGAGGAGCTTCCGCCCTCCCTCGACGAATCGGCGCTCGCGTCGCTCGATCCCACGCAGCCCGTCCAAGAGGACGAGCATATTGTGCGACTGCTCTTTCTTGGCGAACAGGACGTTTCCGCGTGCGCCGTCCTCGTGCCGGTTGAGCCGATTACCGCGCGTCAGCGGGAGGCGCTCACCGTCGTGACCTCCCTTGGGACCGCCGCGCTCACCGCCGCCCGCAAGGTCGACGCGATCGCGCGCACAGGCATCAAAGATCCGGATACGAGCGCCTATACGTTTGCCTACTTTGGCGATGTTGCCGGGCGCGAGATCGATCGTGCGGCCCGTCATGGCCGTCGCTTTGCGCTAATGACCCTCGGCCTGGAAGGCATCGATACGCTTCGCATCAAGGCGGGCCCCGAGCTTCAGCTCACGCTTCGCCGCATGGTCACCGACGCTGTGCTCGCCGCGGTTCGGGACTCCGATCTTCTCGCGCGCGTCGAAGAGGACGAGTTCTATCTTCTCTTGCCCGAGACCGGATTGCTCGGTGCACTCGCCGCGCGTCGGCGAATCCTCGCGCGCTTCGATGCCCTTGAGGAAGTTCGCACCATGCTGGCGGACGTAGGGATCGATGGGCGGGAGCTCGGGCTCGTGTGCGGCATTTCGGTCTACCCCCAGGACGGGGCGGATCTCGGTCGTCTACTGCGCGTTTCACGACGACGTTCCGATCGTTCTCGGGCGGGCGTCTGGCGGCGGCTTCAGCTGGCCGATGTTCCTTTTTGGGATGCGCTCGATCGCGTGCTCGGTCTCGAGGGTGTCGAGGTGGGGGCAGGCGGGCGCGTATCGATCTCCGGCGAGGCGGCGAAGGCGCAGGACGTTCTCTCGCGTCACGTGATGATGCCGCGGAGTGTTCTGTCGAGTCTGGGGGAAGCGTTTACGCGAGACGCCGTTCGGCATCGCGTGCCGGGGGTGATCTACTGCGCAGGCGACGACAACGCGGCGACCGCGATGGTGCGCGCGATGGATGTTCCGGATCCGGGTCCGGTGCGCGCGTGGGTGCTTGAGCCTCTTCGCTCCAAGCTCGGCATCAAGAAGCAGCCGCAGTCTCCGGCGGCGCGGCGTTTGCGCGTTGACGATTCGCGTTTGCAGGACCGCGTGCTCCTGATGGGTCTCACCGAGCTCGGCGGTTATGTCGTGACCGGGCGAACGCGTGGCGACTCGATGCTCGCGTATCACGCGTCGGATCTTGATCTGGTGGATGGACTCGTGACCGCGCTTCAGCGCACCTATCACCTTCAGCCGGAAGTGGGCATGAAGTGACGGTGCGTTCGGACGAACCCGGCCGCGTGCTGGTGGTCGACGAGGACTACGACACCCTCGACGTGCTCGCGCGCACGTTACGAATGATGGGCGCGCGCGTGTCACTTGCGACCGACGGGCAGAGCGGCCTGAAGCATGCCGTCGATATGGCGGCGGAAGTTGTGCTCGTCGATCGCGACGTTCGCGTCTTCGACATTCGCACCTTTCTTGATGTGCTGACGGACAACCCGCGCACTGCGGACGCGCACGTGTTTGTTCTTGGCCGCGATGATCCTTCCGAGCTTGCGGCGCTTCACGGTCGCGCGGAGCCGATCGTTAAGCCCTTTCACGCAGAGGAAGTCGCCGCGCGTGTGATGGAAGTGATCCGCGCGCGTCGCGAGCCCCCGAAAGGGCCCGAGCTCGAGGGCGACCTCCAGCAGGTGGCGCTCTTTGACCTCCTTCAGGTCTTTGCGGCGAACCAGCGAACCGGGCAGCTCGTGGTGGAGTCGGCGACGCTTCGCGGTGAGGTTTGGGTGGTTGACGGCCGCGTGGTGGATGCCTCGTCCGGCCTCGTTTCCGGGGAAAAGGCGCTCTTTCGTGTGCTCGCCTTAAACCAGGGCCAGTTCGTCTTTCATCCAGATCGGCGTCCGCTTCGGCAACGAATCGATGCGCCGACGGAGCACCTTTTGATGGAGGCGGTGCGGCACGTCGACGAGCGCGCGGAGCTCGCTCGAGGTCTTCCGGCCGCTGGGAGTCCCCTTCGTCTCGCGTTTCAGCCCGATGAAAAGGCGACCGAGGATCTCCGTCTGCCCGAGGTGGTGCGCGATGTTCTCGGTCACCTCGACGAGGCGCGCACGGTCAGCGAGCTCCTCGATCTCGCTTCGGCGCACGATCTGGACGTGCTGCGCGTCCTTCGACGCCTGGTGGAGCTCGAGGCGCTGCGAAGCAACGATGCCGCGGGTCAGGTTCGGCTTTGTGCGGACGAGGAGGTTCCTCTCTTTCGAGCGGCCGCGCACCGGCTCCGTCGCCCTGGCGTTGAGGGACCCGTTCGTCTTGGCGTCGCGGGAAGCGCCAAAGCCGTGCGTCATTTTGGACGCGCCCTCGGCGGCATCGAGGAGTTCGTCGTTGCGACCAAGCCCCCGGTCGCGATCGGGAGCGGCGTTTTCGGACCTCTCGGCCACCTCGCGCTCGGCGGAACGGACCTCGAGCTCTTTGCGCTCCCCACGGATGAGGACCTCCGCCCCTGGTGGGGCGCGTTCCTGGCCGCGTCCCGGGTGGTGCTCGTGTTGGGCGAAGACGTCGAACATGAAGACCTCCGCGTCGCCTATGCCGGCGACGAGTTCCAGCGCCCGCAAAACGCCGCCGAAGCCCTCCGCGAAGCCATCGGCCCCACCCGCCGCCACGGCTAGCCCTTCGCGCTCAGCGAAACCGACCACCGAGCGCGCCGAGCGGGCCGAGCGGAATACAAATACCAACCAATTAATTTGACTTTCGCCAAGTAGACACGCACGATTGCGAACCATGCGAAGATCCGAACAAATCGATCTCACGTCGACGCGCTACTACCACTGCATGTCGCGATGTGTACGGCGCGCATTCTTGTGCGGAGAAGACCCAGTAACCGGTGGAAGCTTCTCTCATCGTCGAGAGTGGGTCCGCGATCGACTGCACTTCTTGGCAGACATCTTCGCGATCGACATCTGCGCCTACGCGGTGATGAGCAACCACTTGCACGTGGTCCTCCACGTTGACGAAAAACGCGCGGACGACTGGTCCGACGCGGAAGTCGTTCGTCGATATTCGCGCCTCTACGGGATCGCCAAGGCCCAACTTCGCGAGGCCAGAACCGAACACGCAAAACGAAAACTACGCCTCGCTTGGCGCGAGCGCCTCACGGACATTTCGTGGATGATGCGTGCCCTAAACGAGTACATCGCGCGCCGGGCGAATCGCGAAGACGAGGTGACGGGGCGTTTCTGGGAAGGACGATTTCGCTCGCAGCCGCTTCTTGATGAGGAGGGGCTTCTTGCGTGTATGGCCTACGTCGACCTAAACCCGGTCCGCGCGGGGCTCGCGGAATCGATCGACGAGTCTGCGTTTACGTCGATCGAGGAGCGCTTGGTGGATGTCGCGGAGAAGCGTCGGAAGAAGAGAAAACTCTCACGAGCTGCAGGATTGGCTGCCTTCTCAGACCAGGAAGAAAACGCGCCGATTCCAGTTGGCTTTGCGGATTACGTGGCTCTGGTGGAATGGACGGGACGCGCAGTGCTGGACGGGAAAGGGGCGCTGGACGCGGACGCTCCAGGGCTCCTCGAGCGGGTCAACGTCGCAGCTTGGCTCGAGGCCGTCGTGGAGAGTCAAATCGCATCGGCGGCGTGGTTGGGGTCGCCAGAGCGGTTGGCCGAATCTGCAGAGAGTCGCGGCAGACGCTGGTGTCGAGGTATTCGATTGGCGCGGCTTCGTTAGGATCCGCCGCTCTCCATGGGGATGTGCCTGGTTGGCGAATGGGCGTATTTGGAAGTACGCCCTGTCTGTCTAGGCGGGTCAACGTGCTCATTCGATGTCGTATTGCGACTAGCTTTTGTTGAGCTTTCAGTTCGACGCTTGTCGACGCTTGAACGGGGCTCCAGCGGACACTGCGCTAATCGCTTCAACGTTGACCAGTTGGAGTTGGCACGTGTGCGCACAGATGTGTGGCCTTTGTTGAATTCGACGTTGGGCGCAGGCCGTACCGGCGACAAGTTCGAGTCCCGTTTGCGCTGGGACTCGTAGTCTCTTGACCCCGTTGTGCGGTTAGGTGGCTAGGTGTGTCTAGCCCCTCGCTCGAGTTTGAGATGTCAAAATAAATGGTTGGTATTGGTCGTTGGTCGTTGGTCATTGGTCGTCGCTCGTGAGTCCTCCATGCGGTTAGGTCTCCGTCGTCGCGTCGGTCGGGATGTCAAAATAAGTGGTTGGTATTGCGCACTGAGACCAGCGCTGTCCTGGTTCGGCGCGCGCCAGACCGGCCTAGGCGCCGAGGTAGATTCGCAGGGTGTCGGCGGCGCTTCGCTTGTCGAAGTTCCGGCTTGCGAGCTCGCGGCGGTTGCAGATCTGCACAAAGAGATCATCCAAGAACCGGTACAGCGCTTCGCACTCGCGCACGGCGGCCTTGAGCTTGTCCGGATCGAGGAGGTCGACGTCGCGAAGGACGTCGAGCATCGCCAGGAAGGGATCAAGACGGGCGTAGTCCGCCTGACGCACGAGCTGGTAGCCGATCGCGCGAAAGTGTTCGAGGAACTCCTTCACGAAATGAAAGCTCGCGTAACCCGCCCAGCGATCGGTGTCGCCGCGCGTCGAGCGCGCCTTCGCCAGGAACGCACGCAGAACCTGCTGAAACATCCACACGTCGCGCCGAAGCCGCTCGCTTGCGTCGATTTGCGCGGCCTCCTGCGAACCGAGGAGCATGGGTCCACGCCCCGGCTGAATCTCCCCGCAAAGCACACTGATCGCGTGGTGGAGCGTCGCGCGAAGCTGCGCACTGGCGACGACCAGTTGCGGACCCAGCTCGTCCGCGGCGATCACGTCATCCGTCGCCGGAATGTCCCGTTCAAAGGTCCCCTTTACCTCCACCCGAAGCACGTTGGCGAGGTTTTCCAGAGACCCGCGCATGCTTCGCAATCCCTTGGCTTCCGCGGCGAGCTCGTCGTGACGCGATCCGAGGTCGCTGACGTGTACGTCCATCAGCGTCCGCTCAAACGAATCGGCGAGTGCATCGGGGGCACGCTTGGCGAGATAGCGCGTCAGTGCACGTACATCGCTTCGAAACACGCTAAGGATGACGTAGGCCCGGCGCGCAGTGCTTGGCTGCGCCGCGTATTGATCAACGAGATCGATGTAGCGAAGGGCGCGAAAGAGGCTGAGGAACGTGACCGCGACAACCTGATGCGCGGCTTCGCCGGCGGTGTGCATCGCTTCGAGAACATCGCCGTTGCGAATGCGATCGAACTCCGGCCGAAACTCCAGCGCCACGAGGGGATTGAAGTAGGTGTTGCGGCCGATCTCCCGGGTGATCATCCCGAGGAGCGCGAAGTAGAGTCGATGCGACACTCGACCAAGCCGCAAGGTTCCGTCGGCCATCTCGAGGAACGCACCGAAGGTGTTGCGAAGAACGAAGAGCGACTCCTCCGGCGTGTCCTGGGAAAGCTGCTCTTTGATGAGCCGGCTTCGGAGCGCGTCCTCCGGCAACACCATTTCGAGATAGCGGCTGAACACATAGGCGCGGTCCCGCTGACCGAGGAGCGCGCGGATGCGATCGACCGACTGGCTGAGCGCATCGCGAACGATGATCAGTTCGTCGCGGTAGTCGTGAGCGACGGGCGCGTCCAAGCGGCGGACCCCGGGGTGGTTTCGCGGGTTTCCAAAACACGCGAATCCCTTGAGCAGCATTTCGAGCTCGAAGAGCGTTTCCTCTTTGCGCTCCCAGTTCAGCCGCGCGTACCAGCCGTCCCTCGCCCGCGACTGTTCGCGACGAAGACCCCGCGTATCTCGCAGGAGGTTGGCGTAGACGTCGCGACTCGCACTCACGGCGACATCTTCTATCACAACCCGCCGCAAACGAAGACGTCTATGCGGCGAACGGGAATCGAACGGCCTTGAGCTGTCGTGCAATACCCACGCGTGGCCCGAACCGCCGCGTGCTCGAATCGAGTTCAGGCTGCGGCCAAACTCCGATACCGACACACGCCCCCAAACCGCTCGAATCGCCGGTACCGATCGTCAGGCCCCACCGCTCGACCACGAGATTCGCCGTTCATCCGCGCACGTAGGGCGCCCTCGCGAACGAAGCGCAATGTTCGCCCGAAACGAACGAAGCGCAACGTTCGCCCGAACGTCCTGACTCCCTGCGAACCTCGCGTACGAACCTCAGCGCCCAAACGCCAACGCCAACCGTTCGCCCCAAACGGTCGTCCAACACGTTGCGTACGAACCTCAGCGCCCAAACGCCAACGCCAACCGTTCGCCCCAAACGGTCGTCCAACACGTCCAACACGTTGCGCGCACCTGCGCAATCATTCACCGAAGCTCATCTGCCCGAATCAAATTCGTCGTCGACGTCTTCGCGTCGAAGAGCACTACCACTTCACCGCGCTCGAGTTGCCCTCGCACCGAGGCCACCTTTTCCTCCAGCGGCACGTCGCTTGCGCCGTACTCGGTCCCTTCGCGGCTCACAAACTCCTCGATCACCCCACGAAGCGCGCCTTCGCTGAGTTCGCGCCACGGGATCACCAAATGCTCCATCCCGCGACCATAGCGCTGCCCCGCCCATCCGAGTTAAGCGAAGCGGCGATAGAACCGCGCGCGCTTTCATGCGTCCAACCAAGGAAGACCATGACAGCAATGTCTTAGTTGAGTGATCCGAAGCCCAAGATCAGAGGGCTTTTGGGTCGGCATGTGCGTTGCTGCACTACGCCATGGAGGTTCGTGATGACCGATGTTCTGGAGCTCCTTCACGAGTACCGCTCGCTTCTCACCACGGGCGACGAACCGGCGCGCCAAGCCGCCCTCGGCGCCCTTCTCGGAACCACACCACCGTGGGTGAAAAAGCCGGCTCGAATCGTTTCCATGCCGGTCCAGTTCACCGCCGCCGGTCGGTTCGGTCGGGGCGAGTCTCGAAGCTTGAGTGCGACTGGGATCGTGGTCGCGACACGAAACCCGCCTGCGCTCGGAACGCCGCTCTTGCTGCGTCTCGACGACGGGCGCGGCACCACCTACATCTTTCCCGCGCTGGTCGCGTTTCGTCGTGGTGGCCGCTGGGGCGCAATCGGTGCGCACTTCGATGGCGAACCTGAGCGCACCCTAACTGCGGAGAGCTTGGCCGTGTGGCAGGGGCTTCGCCTCAGCCAGCGCCTCGATTCACAAGTTGCGTAAGTGATCCGCGACGTTTTGCCGCGCGGGCACGCAGAGCCACTTTGGGTACACTGCGCGCAGGAGACTTTGCATGCATCGACGTTTCGCTTGGGTGGTGGCGCTTCTTATCTCGTGCGGTAGCAGCGGGGACGATCCCGTCGAGCTTCGTTTCTCCGCGCTGGTCGGTGACCAGGCCTTCGACTGCGGTTCTACCTACGCGCTCGGCGCCGGACTCGATCTCACCCCGCGCGACTTTCGTTTCTACGTGCACGACGTTCGGCTCTTGACTGCGGACGGCGAAGAAGTTCCCGTCACCCTCGACGACGACGGCCGCTGGCAAAACGGCGAGGTCGTGCTCCTCGACTTCGAAGATCAGTGCGGCGAGATGGGCAACCCGGACATGAACGACCGAATCCTCGGCGTTGCTCCCTCGGGGGACTACACCGGCATTCGCTTTCGTCTCGGCGTCCCCGAGTCGTTGAATCACGCCGACGCGAGCCTGGCCGGTGCGCCCCTCAACCTCACGTCGATGTTCTGGAACTGGAACGCCGGCTACAAGTTCATCCGCATCGACGGCGCGAGCAGCGCGTTTGACTCGTGGCGCCTTCACCTTGGAAGCACCGGCTGCACCGGCGACATGATGGGCAACGCGACCTGCTCCAATCTGAACGTGCCAGAGATCACGATCACCGGGTTCGACCCGACCACGGAAGCGGTCGTGGCGGATATCGGCGCCCTCGTGAACGGCTCCGATCTGGCGAATACCGACGAGACGCAGCCGGGTTGCATGTCCAGCCCGGCGGACCCGGACTGCGCGAGCCTCTTCGGCAACCTGGGTCTTTCCTTTGGCGACTCGCCGGCGCCCGCGCAGAGTTTCTTCCGCGCGCCCTGAGTCATCGAAGGACGTTGAAGGAAACTCGAGTTTGCGTCTTCTTCTTGCTTGTTTCGTCGCCCTCGGCTGCCAGCCCGGGGACAGCTTCGAGTGGGATCTCCCCTCGGGCTTTCCGGAACCCCGCGTTCCTGACGACAACGAAATGAGTGAGGTGAAGGTGGAGCTCGGGCGCCATCTCTTCTACGACACCCGGCTCTCCGGCAACCAAACGCAGAGCTGCGCGTCGTGTCATGTGCAAGAGCTCGCCTTTACCGACGGGCTCGCCCTAAGCGTCGGATCCACAGGGGAGGTAACACCCCGCGGATCGATGACGATCGCCAACGTGGGCTACGCCGCGACTCTTACTTGGGCGAGCCCGGTGCTGCGCCATCTTGAAGATCAGGCGCTTGTTCCGATTTTCGGCGAAGAGCCTGTCGAGCTCGGTATGAGCGGTCGAGAAAACGAGCTCCTGATGCGTCTCCGCGAGGAGCCGCGCTACCAGGAGATGTTTCCTCTCGCGTTTCCGCGCGACGACGATCCCTTCACGATTGCGAACATCGTGCGGGCGCTCGGCGCCTGGCAGCGCACCGTCATCAGCGGTGACTCCGCGTATGACCGTTTTGCGGCTGGCGATTCGAATGCCATCAGCGAGGACGCCAAACGCGGCGGAGAGATCTTCTTCGAGGAAGACGCCGAGTGCTTTCACTGCCACGGCGGCTTCGCTTTCGCGAGCGGCGTCGACCACAGCGGAAACGTGTTCGACCAGGCGCTCTTTGCGAACAACGGCCTCTACAACATCGACGGTCGCGGCGCGTATCCCGCCTCCAACCAAGGCCTCATCGAAACCACAGGCGAGCGCCAGGACATGGGCAAGTTCAAGCCGCCGACGCTCCGGAACATCACCCTCACGGCGCCCTATATGCACGACGGTTCGCTTGAGACCCTCGACGAGGTGCTCGACATGTACGCCGCGGGCGGGCTGGTGACCGACGAGGGCGAGAACGTCGGGGACGGGCGCGAAAACCCGCACAAGAGTCTCTTTGTGAACGGGTTTGAGCTTTCGGACGACGTTCGGCGTCAGCTCAATGCGTTCTTCGAGAGCCTTCGGGACGAGCGCTTTCTAACGAATCCGGCGCTGTCCGATCCCTGGGTGCTCCCCTGGCCCAACACGCCCTGACGCGCGGCGTTCACGCGTGTGCGTTCACGTGTGTGGACCCGAGTCCGTAACAGCTCGCTGTTTCGCCTGTTACGAACGCTGCTCGCCGGCTGTTACGCGTGACGCTGATGCGTCCGGACCGCCCAGGCGATGAAAAGAGCAATGATCACGATGCGGTGACCAGGCGAGCGCGGGTTCGGGAACGAAGGGTGAAAAATCGAACGAGGATGTTCATGGCCGTCTCCAGTGTGTGGGAGACGATCACTGCACCACTCGTGCCAGCCCGCTGTCGCGGCGCGGACGGGTCCATGGACAGTCGCTAGCGTTCGGGGGCGATGACTCGCGGAGTCGCTTCCGGCCCGCTCGATCGGTGCCAGATCGACCAGCCGATGCCCACCACCGTGATCAAGAAGAGCACCAGCATCAAGAGCGCGTGGCGCTTGAAGGGCATCGGATCGTGTTCGGTGGGAGGCGGCAGCGTGTCCGCGGTGCCGATCGAATCGCGCGGGGCGGGCGTCTCCGCGGGGGCTTCGAGGGGAAGCGTCCAGCGCTCGAGCGCCTTCACCGGCGCCATGCTGATCTCGCGCGTGTTCACGGTCGACGCCCCTACGAGCGAAAGGCGTTTGCTCCGCACGTCGAGGACCTCCCCGAAGAGCGCCTGAATCAAAGCCGCGCGCTCGACGACATCGACTTCACGGGCTTCGGGAACCGCCTCGAGGAGCGCGGTTCGGAGCGCTCGCGCTGATTCAGGTCGTTTGTCTCGCTCGTGCTCAAGCGCCTGGCTGATCACTTCGTCGAGGCCTTTGGGAATTCCGTGGGCAACCTCCCCGACGCGGGGAAGGCGCCCTTCCCGAAGCGCCTCGGTGACCTCGTCGTTGCTTTGAGTTCCGAAGATGCGGCGACCGGCAAGCATTTCCCAAAGCACGACCGCCAGCGAGAAGACGTCCGCGCGGCGATCGATGTCCTCTTCGCTTTCAAGCTGCTCGGGCGGCATGTAGCGGAGCTTGCCCTTCATGGCGCCGGGCGTGAGCGTTTTGTGAAGGCGCTGGTTCGCGCGCGCGACGCCGAAGTCGATAAGCTTGACCGCGCCTTCGGCACTCACCAGCACGTTCTGGGGTGAGACGTCGCGATGCACGATGCTGAGTCGTTTGCCGTCGCTACCGCGCGCTTCGTGGGCGGCGTGCAGTCCTTCGGCGGCAGCAGCCACGATCGAAACGGCAAAGGCCGGGCCCATGCGGCGCCCGAGCTCGCGGAGCTTGACGATCATCTCGCTGACCGAGCCGCCGTGCACGTACTCCATCACGATGAAGTGCCGGCCGTCGGCTTCGCCGAGATCCTCTGTGTAGATCACATTCGGGTGGCGAATCCGTGCCGCGAGGCGCGCTTCGTCCAAGAACATCGTGATGAAGTCCGGGTGATCCGCGAGCAGCTCGCCAACGACCTTGATCGCAACCGCGCGTCGAAACCCGGCGATGCCCTCTTTGGTGGCGAGATAGAGCTTGGCCATGCCCCCGGAGCCGATCTCTTGGATCAACTCGTAGGGCCCGATGGTCCCTATGCCCTCCTCCGCCACGCAGGGACCATACCTACGCTGCGTTCAGCTGGAAACGGGTGGGCGCGTTTCGTTGAGATTTCCGAGAAGCCTTGGCTCGCGCTCGAGGACGACCCCAAAGCGGGCGCGAACCCTCTCGCGGATTTCGTCGGCGAACGCCAAAAGCTCCCGTGTGCTGCCGCCGCCGTGGTGCACGAGCGCAAGGGCATGCTTGCTGCTGAGGCCTACGTTTTCGCGGCGCGTTCCCTTTTCGAAGCCGGCGCGTTCGATCAGCCAGCCGGCCGCGAGCTTCGTCCGTGTCCCGGCGGGCCAGCGCGGAACGTCGTTAGGTTCGCTCACGATTCCTTCGGCATGGGCTCGCCTCACGAGCGCTTCCGCGACGTCGGCTTGCACGATCGGGTTCGTAAAAAAGCTCCCGGCGCTTCGCCGGTTGGGGTCTTCCGGATCGAGCACCATCGACTTCCGGCGTCGCAGGCGAAGGATGGTTTCGCGGACTTCCGCGATCGACGCGTCGACGTCGACATTTCGCTGGAGCTCCGCGTAGCGAATCGTCGGCGGGCCGCCCGGCTGGAGCGCGAAGGTCACGTCGGTGACCACGTAGCGACCGGGGTTTCGCTTAAAGAAGCTATCGCGATACGCAAAGTCACAGGCTTCGTTGGAGAAGGCGGCCACTTCGAGGGTCTCGAGATCGAGAACGCGAACCTCCTCGATGCACTGCGAGACATCTTGGCCGTACGCACCCACGTTTTGAATCGGCGTTGCGCCGACCAGGCCGGGAATCCCGGCGAGGCACTCCACTCCTGCGAGGTTATCGTTCACAGCGCGGGCGACGAACGCGTCCCAATCCTCGCCGCCCTGCACCTTGAGACGCCCATCGCCCAGCGCTTCGATCCCGCGCCAGCCAATCGAGATCACCAGTCCGTGAACGCCCTCGTCCGCGACGACGACATTCGAGCCCCCGCCAAGAAAGGTGATCGCGTGGCCTTCCGCGCGGGCCCAGCGAATCGCCGCGTTCAGCTGCGCGGGATCGCGCGCCTCGAGAAAGAACTCTGCGGGGCCCCCGAGCTCAAGGGTCGTTCGAGGCGCGAGGGGCACGTCGCGGCGCAGGTCGTCCATCGCTGCTCTCCCTCTAGCACGGCCCCTCCGGCAGGGTTATGCCTGTGTGGCCGAACGGGCTATATAGGCGGCCCAAGGTAAGGAACGATTTGCGATGTTGGACCGACGGTATGTCAGCGAGCACCTCGACGAGGTTCGCGAGCAACTCCATCGACGAGGTTTTGACGACGCCGAGGTTCTCTCTCGCGCCGCGGAGCTGATCGACGCCCGAAAGAAGGCGATCTCCGAGCAGCAGGCGACCCAGGAAAAGCGCAACGCGACGAGCGCGGCGATGGGTCAGATGGCCGACAAGAAGTCGGAGGCGTTTGCGAAGCTTCGCGAGGAGATGCGCGCCGTCAAAGAGACCCTCAAGGGCCTCGACGAGCGTGTGCGCACGATCGAAGAAGAGCTCGACGACGTGATGCTGCACCTGCCGAATCTGCCGGCAGATTCGACTCCCGACGGACTGAACGAAGAGTCCAACGTGGTCGTACGGACCTGGGGTGAAGCGCCGAGCTTTTCCTTCGAGCCGAAGGACCACGTCGAGGTTGGCACCTCGCTCGGGATCTTGGATTTCGAGCGGGCGACGAAGATCAGCGGCTCGCGCTGTGTGGTGCTCCGTGGGCTTGGGGCGCGTCTCGAGCGCGCGTTGATGCAGTTCATGCTCGATCTTCATGTCGATCAGCACGGCTACGAAGAGCTGTGGCCGCCGGCGATCGTGAACGACGCATCGCTGCGCGGGACGAGCCAGCTACCGAAGTTCGCGAAGGATGTGTTTCGCCTCGCCAAGGATGAGGAGTGGGCCGAGGAGCATCAGCACAAACACGACCTCTATCTCGTGCCCACGGCGGAGGTTCCGGTCAGCAACTTTCACGCGGACGAGATCCTCAGCGCCGACCAGCTTCCGATCGCGTACTGCGCGTACACGCCCTGCTTTCGCAGCGAGGCCGGTAGCTATGGCCGCGACACGCGGGGAATGATTCGCCAGCATCAGTTCGACAAGGTCGAGCTCGTGCGTTTTGTGACGCCGGACCAGGCGCAAGCGCAGCATCAGGCGCTCACCGAGCACGCCGAAAAGGTGCTGCAGCTTCTCGGGCTTCACTACCGGGTGGTGGAGCTCTGCGCGGGCGACCTCGGCTTTGCGGCGCGAAAGTGTTTCGATCTCGAGGTGTGGCTTCCCGCGCAGAAGGCCTATCGCGAGATCTCGAGCTGCTCGTGGTTTGGCGATTTTCAGGCGCGGCGCATGCGCTGTCGCTTTCGCGCGGGACCGAAGGAAAAGCCGCAGCTCGTCCACACGATCAACGGATCGGGACTGGCGATCGGTCGTACACTGGTGGCGATCTTGGAACAGAATCAACAAGCGGACGGAAGCGTAGTCGTGCCGGAAGCGCTTCGGCCCTACCTCGGCGGCAAAGAGCGGATTCAGCGATGAGGTGCTGGCTTCTTCTCCTGGTCGCGGGGTGCACTCTCGATTGCGGCGATTCGCTTTCGCGGCCCTCGCGCGCTTCCTCGAGTTCGAGTTCAATGAGTTCGATGTCCCCGAGCGTGCCGAACCCACCGCCGGTCGGGACGCCGCTCCGCGTCGACGAGGTCGATCGCGTTCCGCACACAGCTCGGGCACGCGATCTCGCGCGAGCGTGCGACGCGGACGACGGCCGCGCGTGTTGGCTTTTGGCGAGTGCGTACGAACGCGGCACGGAAGGGCTCGAGTACGATGAAGCGTCCGCACGGCGCCTCTATCGTCGCGCGTGCCGCCGGGTAGGCGTGGGATGCACCGA
>JBCDAA010000092.1:0-24743 GCA_039186435.1 Myxococcota bacterium
ACATTCCGTTTTGAATGGCGATCGCGACGACGCGGGAAACGTCGTCCGATCGAAGGGGGCGAAGCATCGTCATCTCCGTTGTTTTTGTTTCGAACGATGCCCATCGTAAGGAGCAGCAACGCGCACGCTAGGAAGGCGCGCGCGATTATTACGAGGTAATCGATGGATGCGCGGACGATCCGAATGCTCCGTTTCCAGCTCGGCTGGACGCAGAAAGAACTCGGTGACTACCTCGGTGTGAGCCAACCGCTCGTCTCGTCCTGGGAAAGCGGCCGACGCGTTCCCGAGGGTCCGGCGCTGCAAGCCATCGAACGCCTCGCGAGCACCAAGCCTTCGACGAGTCCCCCGGATCGTTCGCTTCTATTGGGGGCCGCCCTTCGCCTCCTCGAGGACACGCCCGCGGTCAACGAGAACGACGAAGAGGTCGACGCCCCCGCCCTCCTCGCCGCCTATCGAAGCCGCATGGCCGACCAGATCGACGAGCTCGAAGCGCTTCAGCGCGAGAAGGGAGCGTCCTCGCCGCGACTTCGCGCGTACCTCGATCAGGGTGAGTTTCCCCCGGAGTCCTCCCTCGGTACGGCGGCGCATCGAGCTGCCATGAAAGCATTCCTCTTTGGCGACCCCCGTTCGGTCGCAGAAACCAATGCCTGGTACGGCGACCAGCTCCGGCGCGCGCTCGCGGACGCGCCAGAGCATCGCCGGGCGGAAGCTGAGGTGGTTCTGCTTGCGATCGACGCCCTCTGGCTCTTCGACCTGCTCGGGCTTCGCCATCCGTCATCCCGCGACGCGCTCGTTCAAACCGCGCGCCGCATGCTGGACGTCAACGACGAGAGCACATCGAGATGAGCTCTAGACCGCGAGTAGTCCGCCGTCGACGGGGAGCACGGCACCGGTCAGCCATTCCGCGCCCAGGCAGTAGTGAACGGCCTCGGCGACTTCCTTCGGCTCGCCCAGACGACCGAGCGGGTGAAGCGAACGCAGTACCTCGAGCTGCTGGGCGACCGCGGCCTTCACGTCGCCGGGCTTCGATTGACCGGGCGCGAGACGAAGCTGCCGCGGCATGTCCGTGTCGACCACCCCCGGCGCGACGGCGTTGACGCGCACCGCTGGCGCCAGCTCCGCTGCCAGGGTCCTCGTGATCGAGAGGAGCGCCGCCTTCGACGCGGAGTACGCCGCCAACCCGGGCGCCGGCCGAATCCCCAAGGTGCTGGCCACGTTGACGATCGCGCCGCGGGTCTCCCGAAGGTGGGGCGCGGCCGCCTGCGCAAGAAGAAGCGGCGCCATGAGGTTCACCTTGAGGGTCACGATCAGATCCTGCTCGTGAATCGCACCAACGTCGCCGTAGCGAAGCACCCCCGCACAGTTGACGAGACCATCGAGACCGCCGAGCTCTTGGACCGCTTGCGGCACGAGCGCATCGCGTTCGTCACCCTTCGCAATGTCGCCCACCACGACCGTAATTCGATCGGGCGCAAGCTGCGCGACACGCTTGAGCGCCGTCGCATCCCTGCCCGTCGCAACAATGCGCATCCCCTTGAGCGCGAGGAGTTTGACGATGGCGCGACCAATGCCGCGACTCGCGCCGGTCACGAGCACTCGTTTCGGTTGGGCCTTCGCCACTTATCCAACTCCTACGATCGGGCCCCAGGGCGGCTCCGGCGGAACATCGGCCGGTTCGCCGGTGACTTCGATTTCATCGTGCGGAAGAAAGCGCGGCATATCCACGCACAGAATGCTCTGCCAGCGATCGGTCGGATTGTCGTAGCGATGGGCGGCACCCCGCGGCCAGCGATGCACGGTCCCGGGGTCGACCTCCGCTCCCTGACAGAGGATGCCTTTGGTGAGCACCATCTCGCTCTCCCGCATCTCGCGATGGATGTGCAGTGGAATGCCCTTCGAAGGAGCAACGTCGAGGCGGTAAATGCCCGCGTCGCGCGTCTCGTGAATGATCGCCACGCGCCCCCAGGCCTTGGTCTCGTGGCCGAGAACACACCAGGAAGCATCCCGGCGAATCTCGAGGGAGGGAACCGCAAACCCGCGGAGGGCGCCGGGCTTGGTGAGCCGTACCATCACTTCCTGAATCGCCGAGCGACGCTCCTCTTCCCCCGGGGGCGCGAGGAGCAGTTTCGCGATGGCGTGCGCTGCGGTCTCCAGCAGTCGGAACTGGCAGCTTCGCAAAAGAAAGCGCACCTGCGCGGCGGCCGCACCGTAGTCAGCGGTGTCGCGAAGGGACTCGCGACTCGCCACCGGCTCGGTATCGAGCACCATTTCAATGTCAACGAGGAGGGGCTGACTCGCGTTCCGCTCGTGGGGATACACGCCGACGACGCAATCGACCTCCAGGCCGTTGATTCGAATCACGTCGCGATGGCCGGTGCTGCGTTTGCCGCTCATGCGATGGTTTTGGTGCCGAAAGTTCGGCGCGCCATCCTCTGGCCGCGCCCCCGACGTCTGCTAGCGTACCCGGTCTTCTTTGTAGAAACAGCATGAGCGGTCAACAACTTCAAGGAGCCGACCCGTTTCGGCGCGTTCCCCGCACCGGGGTCATCTACGTCAGCGTCGAAGCCGGCAAGCGCGGATTTGGCCCCGGCGCAGAGGGCTGGTGCAACCTCGGCCAAGGCCAGCCGGAGACGGGCAACATTCCCGGCGCACCGCCCCGCATCGAGCAGATCGAGGTTCGTTCGAGCGACCTCGACTACGCCCCGGTTCCCGGCCTTTGGGAGCTCCGGGAAGCGGTCGCCGACATGTACAACCGTCTTTACCGGCGCGGCCTCGCGAGCCAATACAGCGCGGAGAACGTCGCCATCTGCGGTGGGGGCCGCGTGTCCATCATGCGCGCGTGCGCGGCGGTCGCGCCTGTCCACCTCGGACACTTCCTGCCGGACTACACCGCCTACGAGGAGCTCCTCGACGTCTTTCGGCGCTTTCAACCGATCCCGCTTCTCCTCGATCCCGAGAACGCCTACGAGTTCACCACCGAGCAGCTCCGCAAAGAGATCCTCGGCCTTGGGCTCGGCGCGATCCTGATGAGCAACGCCTGCAACCCCACCGGCAAGCTCGTGCGCGGAGATCAGCTCGCGGCGTGGCTGACCACCGCCCGCGCCCTCGGCTGCGCGCTCCTGATGGACGAGTTCTACTCGCACTACGTTTGGGTCGGCGACGAGCCGATCGTCAGCGCCGCGCGCTACGTCGAAGACGTCGATCGCGATCCGGTCGTGCTCTTCGATGGCCTCACGAAGAACTGGCGCTACCCCGGCTTTCGCGTGTCGTGGATCATCGGACCCAAGCGGGTCATCGAATCGGTCTCGAGCGCCGGCTCCTTTCTCGACGGAGGTGGCTGCGCGCCAATGCAGCGCGCGGCGATCCCCCTTCTCGAGCCGGACGTCGTGCGCGCTGAAACCGACGCCATTCGCGCGACCTTTCGACCCAAGCGAGATCGGCTTCTCGAAAAGCTCCGAGCGACCGGGATTCATTTCGACCTCGAACCCGAGGGCACCTTCTACGCCTGGGGTGACCTCAGCAACCTACCGCCCTCGATTCGGCACTCCGACGATTTCTTCAAGCGGGCGCTCGACCACAAGGTGGTCTGCGTTCCGGGGCATTTCTTCGACGTGAACCCCGGCAAACGCCGCATGGGTCGCCCGTCCCGCTTTCGCCACCACGTGCGCTTCAGCTTTGGGCCCTCGATCGACGTGCTCGAGGAAGCGACGGACCGAATCGCCACGATGATTCGCGAAGCGAGCTGAGATGGGCAAGGTCTTCGAAACCCTGGAGCCCGTGCGCGCGTTCATCGAGGCGCAGCGAATGTTCTTCGTGGCGAGCGCGCCAAAGGAAGGCGTGCACATCAACGTCTCGCCGAAGGGGATGAGCGGCACGTTTGCGATCCTCGGTCCGCAGGAGGTCGCGTATCTCGACATCACCGGCAGCGGCGTCGAGACCATCGCTCACGTTCGTGAAAACGGACGCATCTCGCTCATGTGGTGCGCCTTCGAGGGGCCGCCCAAAATCGTGCGCATTCACGGCGAGGGGCGCGTTGTACTTCCGACCGCCGACGAGTTTCCGGGTCTGCGCGCGCGCTTCGCGGACACGCCGGACGTTCGCTCGATCATCGTGGTGCGCGCGACGCGCATCTCGGACAGCTGTGGTTACGGCGTTCCGAAGATGGACTTCGTGGAGGAGCGGGATCAGCTCATTCGCTACGCCAAACAGAAGGGCCCCGAGGGCATGGCGGCGTACCGCGCGGAACGAAATCATACTAGCCTCGACGGGCTTCCCGGCCTCGACTAGCGCAGCGCCGGTTTCGGCATTCGCAAACCGAACCTCCGGCCGCATTTCCTCACTCTCGACGGGATGACGTGGAGCGTTCGCGAGCGACGCGTTTCGCTTGGTCCTCGATTGTGCCGAACGTCCTCCCGCACGCGCGCCCATGCGAAGCTGGTGCGCGTGGTTGCTCGATGGGACCTAGCGAGGCGAACCACATAGCGGATCGCCTCTCTAGCGCACCCCGTTGAGAGACCAATCGTAGCGGTCGTGGACCATCGGCAGCCCTATCCGAAAGGCCGCCGCAAGCTCCGACTTGAGGGGTTCATCCGCGTGCGCGAGAAGAAAACGTTCGATGCCAGGCCGCCCTCCCCAATCGGCTGCGTAGTAACGAAAGATCGCCGACAGACGAATCACGCCTTTCGGACGAGCGCTCCCATCGACGCGAACGTCGGCGTTCACGAAGTTCTCGCTCGCAAGCGTCAGCTGCGCATCGAGCTTCTCGGGATCGTAGAAGCGGATCGGCGGACAGCTTGCCGACGCACAAACGAGCGCTGCGTGAATTCGCGGATCGACCCTTGAGGGCGCGAATGCATGCGCCGGCGAGTCCGCCGAGAGCGTCGGACGCTTCGTCGCGGGATGGCCGGCGTTGCGTCGCAGGAGACCGTTTTCGATCTGGTTGAGGGAGAGCACGACGCCACCAACCCGATACGTCGCCACGCTGAAGAACGCGGGCCGCTCCATCACGGAGGTTCGAATCGCGAACGCCACAACCCCGTGGATCGCGAGCACGTTGTAGAGATTGATAAAGAACGCATTGCGATCCGCGTTGGTGGGCAAGTCCTCGGGACGTATCCGCTGCAGCGCTGGCGCGAGACGAACAAGCTCCCCGAACGCGGACGTCTTCGCGAGGGATCCGTAGCCAACCTTCCCTTGAGGATCGAACGCTGCGACAAGGGACGTTTGCGCGTCTCGAAGACGCTCCATGAGGTCGCGCGCGCCCTGCACCCCTTCCGGCTGCGGCCCTTCGTTCAAGACCGTGGGACGCTGCAGGGAGGGAACCACTCCTTCGACGGCCTCACGAACCCCGCGAGAACGACGAAGGATGTCCAGCGCGTCTCGGGCCGCGTCTCGAAATCCCACCGGACGAAGTCTACTTGAGGGTGGCGTTGATTCGAACGCAGGATTCAAGCGCTACGCCAACGCGGCGCGAACCTGGTCAGCGCGTTTCCCCGTTGCAAAGTCGACGGCTCGCTTTCCGCCCGCCTCGATCGATGCGTCGGCGCCCCCCTTTCGAAGGGTCGAGACGAGCCGCGCATAGCCGCGCTGCGCCGCGTACATCAACGGGGTTAGGCCGCGGTCGTCGCGCGCGTTGACGTCTGCGCCCCGCGCGAGCAAATCCTTCACGACCTTGGGATGGTTCTCCCGGACGGCGAGGTGAAGCAGGGTCTGCCCGCCTGAGGCTCGTTGACCTCGACGCCTTGTTCCAGGAGGAGGGCGAGCGTTTCGAAGTGCCCTTCATAAGCCGCGAACCAGGCAGCACTTCGACCGTCGTAGTACGTCGCATCGACCTTGGCGTCCGCCGCCAAGAGGATTCGAGCCACCGCTGGGTGTGGACGCGCTTGCATAAGTGGCGTGCCTCCGTGCTGGTCGGCAGCGTTGGCGTCCGCGCCTTTCTCGAGAAGGATTTGCACGAGGGAAGCCGCGCCCTTCGACGCGGCCCACCACAGGGGTGTTTGTCCTCCAGACCGAGCCGTCGTCGGGGACGCTCCCATCGCGAGGAGTTGCTCCGCCAGCTCGATCTGTCCGCAGATCAACGCGTAGATGAGCGGCGTTACAGACTGCGCACCGGTCATCTTTGTAACCAGCGAAGCGTTCGCGCCCAGCCGCTCGACCGCGGCCGCCGCCCGCGCCGTATCCCCCGAAGCGATCGCTGCCACGAACTGGTCTTTGGGATCCTCGCTCGCCTGCGGTGTCGTCGCCTGCGGTGTCGTCGCCGTTCGCGCGGGAAGCACCGAGAGCCCGCGAGTCGCAAGAAACGCATCGACGTCTGCCTTCAGCGCCGCGCGGTCTTGGTAGTAGTGCATGAAGCGATCAAGGCTCTCGTCGAGAAACCCGAGCGCCACCGCTTTCGAAAGCTCAATCGTGTCGTCGATCCACGTTCCCTGGGCCGGCGCCTGAAGCACGTCCAACATCAGCGGCTCCAGAGCGGGTGCCGACTGGTCTTGCACGAGCTGAAGCACCGCCACCTTACGGGTCCAGTCGTCGAGGGTGTCGTAGTAGGCGGCGAGTTTAGGAAGATCGGCGGCGGAAACCCTGCCACGAGCGGACTCGATTCCATCCCAGTCCACGTCGGGTTCGAAGAGCGAGCGAAAGCGCATAGGTTCGCCTACGCAGCGAGCGACTCGATCTCCCTCAGGGGTCGAGCTCCGCGAGGAGCGCCTCGAGTTTTCGTCGATGGTCGGGCCGCGCCTTTCGAAGCATTTGCTCCACCGCGGACCGAGCGCTCTCACCGCTCCGCTTGAGAACGGCGACGGCCGCGCGCGCGACGCGTTGGTCTCGATCCAGCGTCAGCTCCGCCAAACGCGGAAAGGCAGGTTCGTACGCCGAAAGCGATCGCACAAGCTGCCGCCGAAGTTGGGTATCCGGCTCCGTGCGAAGCCGCGCGAGACACGTCGCGTGGTACACCGATCGCGGCGCGACTTTTCGGATCCAGCGAAGAGCCACCGTTCGGGGGTTGGCGTCCCGATGCGCGGCAAGCTCGAGGAGTGCGTCGAGGGCCCCGAGCTCGCCGAGACGCCGTACCGCTCGAGAGGCGTCGCGATCCCGAGCCTTCTTCGCGTAGACCAGAAGCGACGCCTCGTCGTGAAGGTCGTCGAGGGGATCCTCCGGCGGTCGCGGAAGACTGGTGGAGGGGAGCGCCGTGCCGAATCGATTCGCCATCATCTGCGCCGCAAGAACGAGATCGCCCGGTGAGGCCTTCACCGCGAGACCTTCGGCAGCGGGGCCGAGCGCCTCCGCAAGCTCCAGAATTTCTTCCTGCTTCAGCACACCCAGGGCCGCCCGCGCGATGCGGTCGCCCTCGCGAAAGCGGGTCACCCAAAGGGCCGACCAGTTCCGCAGGCGGTAGCGCGGCACAAGCGGCAGCAGCGGCAGAATTCGTTCCGGCGCGTCGGGCCACTCTCGAAGCGCCTGCGCGAGGACGACTCGCTCGCGATGCGCGGTCGGCAAGTCGAGTTTCGAGGCAAGAACGTCCGCAAGCGTCTCGGTCGCGTCACCCAGCGAGGACGAGACGGCGTCCACTAGGCGCAGAGGTCTCTCGACGTTCGGCAGGAAGAACGCCTCCAGCAGCGCGCCGCGCTCGTCCTCGGTCAGAGAACGATAGCGCCGAACATCGTCCTGTAGCGCTGGGTCGATGACGTACTCCGCGAGGAGTGCTGCCTCGCCGCGAACCCACCGGACATCACGCAGCGCCGCTTCGACATCGGGGCGAATAATCGTCGCGCCAAGACCACGGAGCGTTCGCAGCCGCTGTGGTCCATGCGGAGAGGGTAGACGACGCGCGGCTTCGATCGCGCGCTGCCGCCACTGCGGCCCATCCGTTCCGAGCCGCCGAAGCGCGCTGAAGGCTGCCCGCGACTCCTCCGGACTCTCCGCGCGGCCGACATGCACGAGCGCTTCTTCCGGGATGAGATCGCCGTTCGCGAGGAGGACGCAGTGACTCGCTCGCGGCGCAAGCGCAGAAGGCGCCTCGTACGCAGCCCAGTGCGACCACTCCGGAAGCCGAGCGCGAATCGCATCCAGAAGTTTGGGATCGTCTTCGTCGAGCGCAGCGTGGGCCCGCTCTGGTGAAAAGCCTCGAATGCGAAGTTCGTCCACGGCCGACGCTGCCGACGATGACGTATCCGTCCCCTCGTGAAGGAGTCTGGCGACATCCTCCCAATCTCCGTCGGCGAGACGAAGCTCGCCCTTTCGCACGGCCGCTGGAAGTGCCGCATCGCCTCGCATCGCGAGACGCGCCACGTCCAACACCCGGAGCCGGCCGGCGAGGCTATCCAGGAGAGGCGAGGTGAGCGCCTGCGCCGCTTGGGCCACGAGCATCGCGTTTGCGCTCTCCCCGCAGACTTGATCGAGCGCCTCCAGCAGCGTCTCCCGAAATCCCGGGTTGTCGTGCCGCGCAATCCAGCCGCAGAGGGCCGCAACGGAGGCACTCGTGCCCACCGCGACGAGCGCTTCTGCCGCCGTCTTTTTCACGTTCATGTTGGGCGATTCGAGCGCTGCGACCGCCAGGGGCTCCGCCCACTCCGCTTCGAATCGAGCGATCGCGCGCAGCCCTTGCCGAAGCACCCGCAGATCGTCTTCGGCCGCCAGTCGGCTGAGCGAAAGCGCGAGCCCATCGGCATGCTCGCAGGCGATCAGCGCTTCGGTCGCCGCTCGCTTTACTGCGGGGTTCGGATGGCGCCACAGACGATGCACGTGCCGGAGCTGCGTCCGCGTCAAAGGGTAGCGCTGCAAGATCTCGAGCGCCCAAACGAGCTCCTCGTCGCGCTCAGGCTCCTCAAGCCACTCGAGGACCACACGGCGCACGAGGGCGCCTTCGCCGTCGTCGTCGCCAAAGGGAGTGAACCGTCGCCCAAGCGTACGCAGCCGCTTTTCGTGGATGAGCAGCGCCTCCTCCGCGAGCGTCGCCGCCTGGGGGTTTGGCCGTCGCGAAGCATCAAACGCCCGCGCATCCCGGATCGCGCGCCGAAAGAGCGTGGCGACTGATTTCAGATGCGCGACGTCCCCCACGTTTGCGAGCAGGCGAAGGCGAACGACCGCCGACCCTTCTCGCAACACACGAGAGACGCGCGTCTCGGCCTTGGTGACGAGCTGCTTGAGCTGAGCATCGGACCACGGTTCCGCTCCGATCGCGTCCACCAACGCGAATCGATCGTCAGCGAGCGCCCAGCAAAGATCGAGCGCTTCCCGCCGCGACGCGCCAAACGCGGTGGGCTCACGAAGGCGCTCGCCGATTGTGCGAAGGGTCGAGGGTCCCCCGTGCACGCGCAGCGCCGCGAGCGCGAGCTCCCGGAAGGCGTCGACGTGAGGCAGGAGCGCATTCTCACTCACGCCAGGGGCAGAGCGAGCCGCCTCAAGCAACGCCGCAACGACGTCCGCGTTCGTTGCCGTCGACAAAAGGGAGTTGAGGAGATCCGTCGCAGTTTTGCCGCTCGAGGATCGCCCTTCCAGATGCGGAAGAAGTTCGGCGAGGCGCTCCCAACGCAGATCGGTCTCTTCCACCGCAGCCAGCTGGTCGAGAACCTCTTGGCGACAGGTGAACGTCACCTGGGCGAACGCGAAGCCGGTCCACGACTGCGCGAGGAAACTCTGCAAGAGCGACTCGACGTGCTCCGCCCGCGGGAACCGTCCGCTGCGATGGTGAATGAGCATCGCGTCCGGGTGGTGGAGTGCTTGCTCAAGATCTGCCGCGTCACCGAAGCAAGCGAGAAGATGGGTGGCTGCATGGGCGACGTGGGGATCCCGGAGCAGGGCCCGGGCGCGCTGTACGTGGTGGCGTGATCCGCTAAGGAGCGCTTCTCGAACCACGTGGGGGCAAGAATCCTCGAGCGCGTGTCCGATGGCCGAACGCGACGCGACCCTCGAAAGCCACGGCTGCCTCAGCTCGCGCACGAAGGCTGCTCGCACCTCATCGCTTTCGTTTCGGGAAAGCGCTTGAAGCGCTTCAAATGCGTCGTTTGGCGAGAGGGAAAGCGCAGTCACCGCCGCCTTCGCCCACGCGATCGCAAGGTACGCTTCATCGCCCGCGCACGCCGCAAGCCGCCGAACGAGCGGCCCCGGCGTCGGCATCGCCTTCGGGACCGCGGACGCGAGCGCGGCGATCACGCGTTCGTCACTCCACTTGGCCGCAAGCGCCGGGGTCACCGCAAGCTGGCAGCGATCCCACAGCGGCCGGAGCGCCGGCTCGTCATCCTCCGCCGGAGACTTCGGCGCGTACGCCGCCAGCCGAAGCGTCAATCGCGCCAGGCCCGCGCGAACTTCAACCGCGTCGTGGCGGACGGGAAGCAGACTTGCGATCGTCACGGCCTCCTCTCGGCCGCACACCCCGAGCTTCGTTTCGACCGCGCGAAGGAGGACCATCGCTTCGTCCGCAGAGCGCTCCGCGATCGACATGAGTCTGGATTCAAGGGACATGGGCGCCCACCCTAACCATCGCCTTTGAGGGCGCGACTCCGAAGATAGAGATAGAGCGCGAAGCCGGTGGCCACGCCAGGAACGATTCCGAGCAAAAGACAAACCCAGCCGTGGCGAACCTTCGACCGCTCCCGCACCACGAGGATCGCCAGCAGAAGCCAGCAGCACACCGTATCGACGGAGTAGCCAGTCGCGTAGGGGTTCACGAAGCCCGCCGCGAAAGCGCCGACAACGTCCGGGTTCGCGACGAAGGGCGGGCCCATGGTGATCACGAAGAAGACCGCAAACCCCGCTCCGACAGCGAGAAGCGCAACTGCAAAAAGCCGGTCACTCATCCACGCAGGATGCCCCAACCGCGGTGCGCGAAGGACTCGAAGTGCGCTAGCGAGGATTTGCGACGAGGAGCAACGCCGGCGCCAAGACCAGGCCAGGACTTTCGGGAGTCCTATTTCGCGCTAGGGTCGCATTGATGCGTTGGTTCGCCCTGGTCGTCCTTTTCGTCAGCGCGGACGCGTACGCCCAGCGATCGCGAAAGGTGGACTTCCATCTCGCGCTCTACGGCATGACCACGTTTCAAGGAACCCTCGAGGTGGACGGGGTGCGCGAAGCGCCATGGCATGACCGCGACCTCCCGCGCGGCATCGGCGGCGGGGCACGAGCCGGTATCAGCGTTCCGTACGCGCGCGCCGCCCTTCAAGCGGAGATCGTTCCCATCAACGCCCGCGGCGCTGAAGGCCGGCATCGCGCGACCTCTGTCTCGCTTTGGCTCGCGGCCCGCTATCCCTTTGTGATCTCGGAGCGCGTAGTGGTTGAGCCCTACCTCGGTGGCGGCGCGGGCGTCGCCCTCTACGACACGCGCGCAAACGGCACAGGGACGATGCTCGACGGCCGAGCGCTCTATGCGGTCCTTGGGTGCACCACGAAGATGGGAAAGGTCGGCACGTTCGTCGAGGTCGGGTGGCGACGCTTCGACGTCCGCGGGATTCGCGACGAACGCTTTTCCCCACCGGTTCGCGACCTCACCGAGGTTTCCTTCAACCAGGGAATTGCGCGCGTCGGAGTTGAAGTCGATTTCTAGCCACCCGAGGATTTCATCCTAGGCGGCGATCAAATCCAGCGACGTCGCTTCATCCACAGAAACGACAGGAGCGCACTCAAGAGCATCAGCCCCATCGCGCCTTCGAATCCGTAGCGCCAGTGGATCAGAGGCATCGCATCGAAGTTCATTCCGTAGAGGCCGGTGACGAACGTGAGCGGCAGCATGATCGTGCTGATGACGGTAAGAATTTTCATCACGTCGTTCAGCCGATGCGACTGCATGCTCAGATACGCTTCGCTGCTCGCCGAAACGAGCTCGCGGTAGGTGTCGTTAAGGTCGACCACCCGCACGAAATGGTCCTCAACATCGCGAAAGAAAGGCTGCGCGAGTTTGGGCACGAAGGGCAGCGAACCTGCGGAGAGCTGACCGAGGATGCGACGCTGGTGGAGCCCGACGCGGTGGATTCGCTGGAGCGTGTGTCGCATCGCAAAGATGCGCTCGAGGAGCTTGGGGTCCGGATCGCGAACCACCGCTTCTTCGATGGCCACCACCTCGGCGTCGAGGCGGTCCATCGTCGGCACGTACGCATCGATCATCGCGTCGATCAATCGATGTGCGACGAACGCGGGTCCCCGGCGCAGGAGCTCGGCGTCGCGCTGAACTTCCTTCCGCACTTCTCCGAGGGAAGGCAGATCAACCCGGTGGTGGGTGATCAGAAAGTCGGCTCCGACGAAGAGGTCGACGTCGACCATCTGGACGTTGCTGCCCTTCTCCAGCACTCCGTGGAGAATCAGGTAGAGGTAGTCGTCGTGAATCTCCGCCTTGGGCGTCGGCGCGACCGAGAGCGCGTCCTCCACCAACAGCTCGTGGAGCTTCAGAACGTTCATCAGCAGGTCCCGCTGAGCCTCCCCGGCTTTGTCGAGGCTGACCCACACGGTGACGCCGCGCTCGTCCATCAGCGCAGCGAGCTCGGCGGGCGACGGTTCGAACACCGCGCCTTCGTTCCGCACCGCAAAGATTCGCGTGCCCACGAGCGAACGCTAGCGGAGTCGGGGTGGGGACCTCGAATTTTCGGCGTGCGCTACTCGTGCATCTGCTCGGCGAGGTAGTTTTCCTTGCCGAGGTCCTTCACGAGATGAAGCTGCGTCTCCAGCCAGTCGACCGCACCCTCTTCGTCCCGAAGGATGCGCTCGAGGAGTTCGCGGGAACCGATATCGTGCTCGCGCATGCAGAGCTGAATACCGCGACGCAATCGATCGAGCGCCTCCATCTCCAGCTTCAGATCAAGCTCGTGTTGCTCCACCGGGTCTTCACCGACGCGCACCGGAAAGAGGCGCTGCATATTCGGCGTTCCCTCAAGGAAGAGGATCCGCGAAATCACCTCGTCGGCGTGGTTCATCTCTTCGATGGACTCCTCGCGCTTCTTCTTCGAAAGCCGCGTGTAACCCCAGTCCTCCAGCATCTTGTGATGGATGAAGTACTGATTGATCGCGGTGAGCTCGTGGCTGAGGAGTTCGTTCAAAAGCTCGATGACGTCCGGGTGACCCTTCATGTCGAAAAGGTAGGACGAGACCACCACAGCGACAAGGCGTTAAGCTAACAATTACGCGAACTTGAAAAGCGAATTCAAGTTCGAAAAGGCCTCAGTAGTTTCGCACAACAACCTCATTGACTTTGCCCCGTCGGCTCGCGTTTGAGTTGATCGCCCGCGGGGCCCGAACGATGTCGATGCGCCACTTCGCGTAGAGCTCACGAATGAAACCCACGTCGCTGTTGGAGAGCATCAGCTTGCACCCGCGGTCGTCGAGGGCTTCGTACACATCACGAAGTCTCCGTTGCTCCTCGGCGCCAAATCCGTCGCTCGCGTAGCTCGTGAAACTCGACGTTGCGGAGACCGGCGCGTAGGGCGGATCGAGGTAGACAAAGTCCCCTTTGCGAGCCCGACGAAGAAGCCCGTCAAACCCATCGCAAACGATTGTCGTTTTCTGGAGCGCCTCACTTGCCGCAGTCAGGCCTTCGAGATCAAGAATGCGCGGGTTGGTGTAGCGGCCGCAGGGGACGTTGAACTTCCCCTTCTTGTTCACGCGGTGAAGGCCGTTGAAGCAGGTCTTGTTGAGGTAGATGAAAGTCGCGGCGCGGCGTGCGTCGCCCATGCGGCCGGCGTTGTAGCGCTCGCGTACGTGGTAGAACTCTTCTTTGGAGTGACGCTTCTTGAGACCGCGCAGGTGGCGCACCACGGAGGGCAGGTCGTCGCGCACGGCAAGGTAGGTTCCGACTAGGGCGGGATTGATGTCGCTAAGGATCGCCCGGCGCGGGGCCCGAGCGAAGAAGAGCGCCCCTCCTCCCATGAAGGGCTCGAGGTGCCGCATCCGCTCCACGCCTTCCGGCAGGAGCGGGGTGAGCTGGCTCAGAAGACGCCCCTTGCCGCCCACCCACTTGAGGAATGGCTGTGCATCGGGTTGCTGGGGTTGGCGTTTCGCGAGGCCAGGGCCTCGAAGAACAGGCTTTTTGACCAGGGCGATGCGGGCGACGGCGGCACTCATGGTGCGACCATGTCCTACATCTGCCTACCTTCGAAATTTTCGACAAGCGAAAATGAAATTGACTTTCATCAAGAACGAGCGAGAGTGAGGACAGATGCTGGTTTGCCACTGCAAGCAAGTCTCTTGCACCGTCATTCGCGACTGCGTTCAAGCCGGCGCGCGCTCGACCAACGCCGTCGAGGAGTTTTGCGGTGCGGGCACTGGCTGCGGCGGTTGCCGTCCGCTCGTGAAAGAGCTCGTGGAGCGCGAGCTCGGTTCGACCGGACCCCTCGACGGCATCCCGATGGCGCGCGCCGACGAAGCCTAGACCTGCGCGAGGCGGGACTACCCGCGGGTGCGGCGCTCGATGAGCTCGCTGCTTACGCCCGACGCACGAATGAAGTCCATCGTCGGACCGTCGAGCTGTTGCACGAGCTCCGAGGGCGAGCCCGTCGCGATGACCTCGCCGAAGTAGAGAAAGGTGATCCGGTCCGCGATGCGAAACACGCTCGCCATGTCGTGGCTGATCACCAGCGAGGTCACACCGAACTTCTCTTCGGTCTCCACGATCAGCTCGTCGACCGTCTGCACCGTCAGCGGATCGAGACCCGTCGTAGGCTCGTCGTAGATCAGAACGTCGGTCTCGAGCACGGTCGCACGCGCGACCGCAACGCGGCGCTGCATCCCGCCGGAAAGCTCCGCGGGCCATTTCGTATGCGCCGCGCCAATCCCGAGGGACTCGAGGCGATCCATCACCCGATCGCGAATCTCCTTGCGCGAAAGCTTCGTGTGCTCTCGCAGCGGAAACGCGACGTTGTCGAAGACGGTCATCGAGTCGAAGAGCGCGGACGCCTGAAAGACCATGCCCATCTGTCGACGCCGCTCCTCGAGAGCGAGACCGGAAAGCTGCGCGTAGTCGATGCCATCGACGAGCACCTGACCTTCGTCCGGCTTTTCGAGGCGAATGATCTGCCGCATGAGCACCGACTTGCCGGATCCAGAAGGCCCGATGACGACGTTGGTTTTCCCGCGCAGGACGTCGAAGTCGATTCCCTTGAGCACGTGGTGCTCGCCGTAACGCTTGTGGATCTTGCGCACCTTAATGTGCACCGGATCGGCCTTCGCCTCCTCGAGACGGGCCGCCTCTTCCGCCGACGGAGCCGACTTTCGCCCGAAGGCCACTAGAAGAGCCCCTGCCCAAGAATCAGCGCCGTGATCAGGTAGTCGAGGGCGAGAATGGCGATGGCGCTATGAACCACGGAACGGTTGGTGGCGCGCCCAACGCCCGCTGCGCCGCCCGAGGCGAAGAACCCCTGCCGGCACGCGATAATGCAGATCGCCGCGCCAAAAATCGCGGCCTTCACGATGCCCATCCGCACGTCGGGCCAGTCCACGATCCACTGCATGCGACCCAGGAAGACACCCGGGTCGATGCCGAGCATCGAGGTGCACACGAGAAACGCGCCGCAGAGCCCGATGATGTTGAAGAAGAGCGTGAGGATCGGAACCATCAAGATGCCCGCGACGACCCGGGGCACGACGAGGTACTGCACCGGATGAACGGCCATCACGACGAGCGCGTTGATCTGATCGCTAACGCGCATGGAGCCGAGCTCCGTCGTCATCGCACTCCCGGCGCGGCTTGAGACCATCAGCGCACTGAACACAGGGCCGATCTCGCGCGCCATGGCAACGCCGACGACCGCGCCGACCTGGTTCTCGGCGCCGAACTGACGAAAGCCATCTACGAGCTGAAGACCGAGCACCGCGCCGACGAAGAATCCGGTAAGCGCAATGATGAAGATGGACCCGACGCCGACGAACTCCATCTGCTCGACGAAAAGGCGACCGCGAAAGGGTGGCCGCGCCAGCCAGAACGCGGTGTCGAACGCGAGGCGCGCCAGCGTGCCGATCTCCGCGAAGGGAGCGGCAACCTTCTCCACGAGGCCCGAGGTGATTCGCTCGCCGAACGACGGGCCTTCGGGAGCCTCCGCCTCAACCGCCTGATCGGGATCGGTCGGAGGCGCCGCGGTCGCGTCGGACACGGCTACGGTATAGCGAGTGCGGCTCTGAGAATCCACTCCCAACGAGGGGTCGAAGCGCTTATCTCAGGCGTCGTCGAACGCCCTCAAGAAGCTCTTGGCGACGAAGGAGGTAGGACCCCTCCCGCGGGCGCACAGCAAGGCGCAAATGGCCGTCTACGCAGTAGGTAGCGCAGGAGGACGAGCGGTTGCCTTGCATTAGGGTGCGCGCATGCAGGAGCACCTCGCGAACGCCATCCCGGCTACCGGCAAAGAGATGTCGTCCTCCCGCATCGCTGATCAAGACGGGCGCATACGAGAGAAATTTCGCAAGATCCGCCTCGGCATCTTCGCCGCGTTCGATCGCGAGGAGCGCGCGGTTGAGCCACACGCTCACGCGTAGGGGAGACTGCTTGACCGCTTCGTCGAAGTCCGCAGCCGCCTCGCGAAGACGACCCGCGCGCAGGAGCGCCTCTCCGCGGTAGATAAAGATCGAACCGATCGCGCTCCCCATCACGCGCACACCCTCTTCATGCACGCGAAGCGATTCCGCGACCTCGCCTTCGAGCATGCGAACCGCGGCAAGACCAATGTAGGCCCAGCGCGTTCCCGGATGACGCTCGAGCACTGCTTCAAAGTCCTGCGCGGCTTCGGTGTAGTTGCCGAGCCAAAGCTGAAGCTCACCGCGGTGCACCCGGGGACTCGACGACTTCGGGTAGCGCGCCGACGCGTCGTCGAGTGCGGCGAGCACCTCCTCGGGGGTCAGTACGCGAATGAGTTCGAGCGCCCACCGGGAGGCTTCCCGCGGGCTCATCTGGGTACGAAAACGAACCAGCTCCCCGTCGCGGAGGTAGGTCGCGTCCGGACTGTAATTGCCGGCGAGACGCTCCACGGATCGCCGAAGCCACAAGACGACCTCCGCCAACGTCCCGGCGCGCGCGATCGGATCGCGACCCCAGAGTTCGAGCAGTCCCTCCCGAACTTCGCCGCCGAGGAGCCCTGGGCCTTCTTCCGCGACGAAGTCCTCTCCGAGCGCCAGGTCCCCTTCCATTTCGCTCAGCAGTCGCAAAAGAAGCGCTGGAAGGTGAAAACGGCCCGCGTGCGCCATCGCGTCGTCGAGACGCTTGCGGCCCGCGTCGACGTCACCCTGACGAAGGAGCAGCGCGCCCTGCCACGCGAGAACCTCCGGGTCCTCCGAGGGGTGCTCGAGAAGCGGCGACGCGTCCGCAAGGCGGCCCTGCAGGATGGACGCCGCCGCATGAACCCAAGGCTCTTCGCTCAGCCGCGCCGCTTCGAGGGCCTGTCCGCGGTAGAGCGCGAGACGCGCGCGGCCTTCCTGCGATCGCGCAAGCGCGTCCCAGTCCCCGACCCGAACGTAGGATCGCAGGGCCGACGCCGACGCGGGATCGAAGGACCAGGCGGCCGACGTCCGCGGATCGCCGAGACCGGCCAAGCACTCCGCGAGCGCCCGCTGATCGTGTTTCGATCCCGAGGCGGCAAGGCGCTCCAGCAGCGGAAGCGCGCTCGCGTACGCGCGGGCCTTCACGCGAGGTCGCACTGCGCGGCGCAAGAGATCGGCGTCCGGCTCGCGAAGCATCGTTCGAAGGAGCGTTTGTGCTTCCGGCTCGAGCCCGGCTCGCTGGGCGAGGTCGACAGCGAGGCGGAGGGCGACGCGATCGTCCGTCCTTGTGAGCGCGCGAAGCGCCGCACCTTCGTTGTGAAGGGCGAAGCGAACCACCTGCACGGGGTAAGGTGCTTCGTCGCCCCACGCATCGAGGGCGGCCCACGCATCCTCGAGCTGCCCGCCGTCGATGGCCGCAAAGATCTGCCGAAGACGCTCGACCTCGTCGTCGTGAAGAAGCGCTCGCATCTCAGAAATGGACGCGGGGAACGCGGCGGGAAACCGCGCACCACACTTCGTAGGCGAGGGTTCCGGAGGTCTCGCCGAGTTCCTCGGGGGTAATCGTCGCGCCCTGCTGAGATCCAAGAACGACGACCTCGTCGCCTACGCTCACTCCGCGCACATGCGTGACGTCGAACGTCGTGAGATCCATCGACACGTTACCGACCAAGGGGCAGCGAACCCCGCGGACCAGACCCACGCCTCGATTGCTGTTCGCGCGCATGAGTCCGTCGCCATAGCCGAGGGGCACCGTCGCGATCAGCGTGGGGCCGGCGGCTTCGAACGTACCGTCGTAGCCCACCCGGTCACCCGCCTGAAGGCGCCGGAGAGCAACGACTTCGCTGCGAATCCTCATCGCGGGCCGAAGCGGAAGATCCACCCCCGCGACGGCGCCGCCGTAAAGACTCAGGCCAACCCGGACCGCGTCGAAGTGCGCGCTCGCAATTCGAAGCGCGCCGGCACTGTTGCCGGCGTGGACCAACGAGGGTTCGTGTCCGGCGCCGCGAAGAAGCGCAAGCGCGTCGTCGAACCGTGTGAGCTGGAGCGCGTTGAGGGGATCGTCCGACTCGGCGGCGGCGAAATGGGTCATCGCACCGTTCACCCGAATGCGCGATCGACGAGCGAGCGCTTCGACGAAGCGGGGGAACTCCCGATGAGGAACGCCAAGCCTGGACATGCCCGTGTCGATCTTGACGTGCACCCCAACCTCGCGGTCGCTGACCGCCGCGAGCGCATCCACCTGCGCCAGGTCGTACACGACCGGCGTGAGCCCCGCGTCCAGGATCTCACGATGGGCGCCGCCGAAGACCCCGTTCAGGACGATGATCTCACCCTTCACACCGGCTTCGCGGAGGTCGAGTCCTTCCTCGACGAGCGCCACCGCGAAGGTGGTCACCCCCTCGCTCTCGAGACGGCGCGCGATCGGCACCGCGCCGTGGCCGTAGCCGTTCGCCTTGAGGACGGGAATGACCTGCGCGGCACCCACCACACGGCGAACTTCGCCGAGGTTGTGCACGAGGGCGCTGTGATCGATCTCCGCCCGGGTCGGTCGAACGGGCGGTGCGCGGCGGGCGCGAGGACGACGTTTGGCAGCGGGGATCATGGGCGGAAGATTCGGCAGGCGCCGGCGGCGCCCGGCTTGCTTTAACACAACGCTGCGGGAGCGTCCCCCGATTCCTCCCGTTCCGGGGTCGAGCTGCTACGCTCGCGACAGTGGCTGCGAAGAAAAAGCCAAAGCGCAAAGCGCGCAAAGCCAGCAAGAGCAACGCCGGCAAGAGCAACGCCGGCAAACGCAAAGGCAAGGCATCGAGCGGACCGAAGCCTCCTTGGGGGCTTCTCGGAGCCGGGGTCGCACTTCTCGCGGTCGGGGGTGTTTTTGCGTTCGCGGACCGAAGCGATGCGGACGGATCCGATCCGGCCGAAGAGGAGATCGTCACCGTGGAGCCCCCGCAGCGTTCGCCGGTCACGACCATTCCCGAGGCGCTCACGGTTCGCGTCGTCACGCGCCATGCCCATGACCCAGAGGCGTTCACCCAAGGGCTCCTCTGGCACGACGGACACTTCTTCGAGTCGACCGGTCTCGAAGGGCGCTCCTCGCTTCGCCGGGTCGCGCCAAATGGCGAGGTCGCGCAGCGGGTCGATGTTCCTTCGCGCTACTTTGCGGAGGGCCTCGCGCGAGTCGGCGACGAACTCTTTCAGCTCACGTGGCAAGAGCATCGCGCCTTCGTGTACGACCTCGAAACCTTCGAAAAGAAGCGCGAGTTCGAGTACCGCGGACAGGGATGGGGCCTTTGCTGGGACGGCACGCATCTCGTGATGAGCAACGGCAGCCCCACCCTTCGCTTTCGCGACCCCGAAACCTTCGAGGTTCAGCGTGAGGTCGAGGTCACGAAGATCGGCCGACCCGTTCGAAACCTCAACGAGCTCGAGTGCGTCGATGGCGTCGTCTACGCGAACGTTTGGCAGCGCGACGAGATCGTGCGCATCGATCCCGCGACCGGACGCGTCACGGCCACTATCGATGCGTCCGGGCTGCTCACGCGTGACGAACGCCGAGGGACCGACGTTCTCAACGGCATCGCGTGGCTCCCGGATTCGCAGCGCTTTGCCATCACCGGCAAGCTATGGCCCTGGGTCTTCGAGGTCGAGTTCGTTCCCCGCGAGTGACGTGCGCCCGAGCACTTGGCCCGGGCGCCACGGTCGAGGTCGACGCGTCAGCCCGAAATCACGCGACCGCCGAAGCGCTCGGTAAAGAAGGGGAGTACGCGCCCGTTCATCATGCCCGTGAGGTTCTGGGTCATCATCGCCTCCGCTTGCGGGTTTTGCATGTTGAAGTGCTGCCCCCACTCGAGTCGCGTGCGGCCCTCGCCGATCGGCGTGAGGACGACCGTCGCGAGGTGATCCTGAAGCCCCCAGGTGTTCTCGAAGGCTGAATAGGCAAAGGCGCGCGGCGCGCGAAAGTACACGATTCGTTCGACGAAACGATCTTCGCCGGCGGCACATTCGCGCTCGGTGCCCACGCCGTTGTGCTCCTCGGCACCGCTGCGGTCGATATCCGCGGATTGAAGGATCCCGTTCGTGTATTCCACGAGGTTGTCGTGGTCCGAAATGTACGCCCAGACCTCGTCGATGGGCGCATCGAGTTCGGCGACCGCCAGCAAACGCTGCGGCGCGTTCGTGTACTCGCTGGCGTCGAAGTTGAACTGGGCAACCGGCGCCTCCGTCGTCGACGCCGCGGTCTGCGAGGTCGCCGTTGCCGAGGGCTCCGGGCTCGGGTTTGAGGTCGCGCTAGCGCCGCAGCCGAGAGCCGGGAGGGCGATGAGTGCGGACGCGATCATTGCTTCTTTCATGTCGTCTCCTTTCGCCAACACGTGTGTGCGGCGGAGAAGATCTGCGGTTCGCACGTCGCAGCCTCAACGGCGTTGTCTGCATCGGGGCCATGCATGCGCGCAGGGGGGTGGTCAGCGCATGCGTGCAGCTTCGCCGTGCACAAACGCGGCTTGTGGTTGAGGTCCTGGCCCCCGACGTTCAAAGGACGATGCGCCTCGTCCTCCTCGCCCTTCTCCTCGGGTGTTCCCAAACGCCGACGCCGCGGAGCGCCTCGGTCGAGGAGACGATTTGGTACGAGCGACCCCTTCCCCTTGTGGTGGACGCCATCGCGCTTCCGAGCGGCGAGACGCTGCGCTACGGCCGGATCGTTCCGGATGAGTGCGAGCAGCCCGGTGCATGCCCAGTGCTCATCGCGCTCCCGGGCGGCGCCCAGAACGAAAACCTCATGGAGGAAAGCCTTCGACCCTGGGCGCAAAGCCTTCACGACCATCAGTGGATCGTGCTGAGCCCCATCGCCGACGACGCGCTCTTCTTCGAAGGGGGCGAGCGTCTCCTGCCTCCGTTTCTCGACCGAATGGCCGAGCGCTACCTGACGAGCGACGGGCGCTTCCTGCTCTTTGGCGTCAGCAACGGTGGGCTCTCAGCCTTTCGGATCGCGACCCTTGAGCCCGAACGCTTTCGAGGGGTTGTCGTCGCGCCTGGTTTTGCGCGGACCGACGACCAGGCGCGGCTCCGTGCGCTTCGCGAAACACCCGTGGTGCTTTTTGTGGGAGAGCGCGACCGCTGGCTCCAACCCACCGAGGTGACGTATCGCTCGTTGCGCGAGGCGGGCGTGCCGACCACCCTTCGCATCCTTCCGAATCGAGGTCACAACCTTGCGACCCTGCCTTGGGCGGACCTTCATGCCGCTCTTCTCGGAGAGAACGACGACTAGCCGTCGGGCGGCAGGACAAGCCAGGCCTTTCGAGAGTCCTGGATCACGCTCTAAGCTCGCGCGATGGCCTGGGATGACCTCCGTGTACTCGCCGCGTTTGCTGCTCACCAAAACGCCGCTGGGGCGGCACGCGAACTCGGACTCTCTGCGTCCACGGTCTACCGCCGCATCGCCGCGCTGGAAGAGAGCGTCGGCGCGCCCTGCCTGATCCGGGGAACCTCACCGGTCTCACTCACCACGGTCGGCGAGAAGCTGGTCGCCCTTGCGGGGCAGGTAAGCGGCGAGCTCCGGCGCATTGGTTCGACGGTGCACGCCGAGCAGGAGTCGATCACGGGAACGGTCACGCTGACGACGGTTGAGGGGTTCTTGCCGCTGCTCGTTGCGCCCTTTCAAGATCTCGCGGGTGCGCATCCCGATCTTCGCATCGAGGTGCATCTCGGCGACAACGGCCCGAGTGTTCGCCGGCGCGAGGTTGACGTGGCCGTTGGCGTGATGCCGAATCCGCCGCAGGGACTACTGGGTCGACGTCTCGCGCCCATTCACTACGGCGTGTTTGGTACGCCGGCCGCGATTCAGCGAGCGCCGCTCTTGTGGGTGGTCTCCGGGCCGCCTCGCGAGCACACGCCGGAAGCACGCTGGGAACGCGAACACGCACACCATCCGGTTGTATCCGCCGGTTCGCGAAACGCGATGATCGCCTTTGTGGCCGCGGGCCTTGGCGTCGCGCTGCTTCCGAAACGCCTCGCTGCACTTCATGGGCTCGCAGAGCTGCCCATGGAAGGCCTGGAGGACCTCACCCGGCCGGTGTGGGTTCTCGTTCATCCCGACAACCGGAGCGGGCGAGTTCGAGCGCTTTCCGATGCCCTCGCGAATGCGCTGAGTTGATCTCACTCGCCTTCGTAGCGAACGAGCGCGAAGGGATCGGGGGATTGGCCGAGGGCGAACTGCACCGCCTGCCCGTTGAGGAGGTAGAGACCGCCGGGCGTCGCGACGACGTCGGTCATCCCTGCGGGAACGTCGACCGAGGTTGAGGTCGCGCGGCTCCAGTCCCCGAGCAGAGGCGTCACTCGTGTGAGCTCGCTGGTGAACATCACCCAGACGCCTCCGTCCTCCCAGACCATTCCATCGGCGCCGCTCAGGGGAGGAACCGCGTCGAGAAAGTCCCCGTCGATGTCGACTTCGCGGGCGCTTCCTTCGGCAAGGTCCACATAGACGAGGCGCGAGGGCAGATAGACGATGGAAAGAAGAGCGGTCTCGTCGGGGAGGAGGACGAGCGCGTTTTGGCCGGCGAGGCCACCTGCGAGGACGTCATCCTCGACGACGACGCTTCCGACGTCGCTCGAGTCGATGCGGTAGATGCGCGGGTTTTCGCGGTCGGACACGTAGAGGGAACCGTCGCTACCGTAGATCACATCGGTGCAGGTCGCGTCGTCGCGAATGCTGCCGAGGTCGATGTTGCGAAGGAGAGAGCCGTCGGCCACGTCGAACTCCCAGATGTAGCCGTCGAAGGGAGGCTCGTCCTCGGTGACCTCGCGCCGGTCGTCCATGGCGCACACGGCGAGGGTGTTCTCGCGGGTGTCGAGGCCGAGGGTCCACCACGCGCCCTCGGCGACAAGGCCGGCGTCTTCGGGGGACGCGAACACGGACTCCTCGCCGGTTTCGGCGTCGAGGGCGGCGATCGCAGCGCCTTCGAGGGAGCTTACGAAGAAGCGCCTTGAGGGCGCGTGGTACGTCCCGCCTTCGGGAAAGCGGTTGTCGATCGGGTAACGCGCGAGGAAGCCGGGAACGGCGGCGTCGGGTGCGTCGATCGCAGCGTCGCTGGCGCTATCGGGAGATGCGTCGTCAGTCGCGGCGTCGGCGGCGGCGTCGAGGGAGACGTCCAGCGAGGCATCGAGGGCGGGTGCGGCGGAGTCGTCTCCACAGGCAGCGAGAAGCAAAACGAGGAGAAGCGAGCGCATATCGGACCTTGAGGCGGGCGAGCGGGGCGCTCCACGAGCATTTCTGCGAACCCGAGTCGCACCAATCGGAATGGCAGAAAACCACCTGTCAAAACTCCGTGCCTGCCACCTCTTCCCCCGACCGAGGTTGAACCCGGCTTGGCAGAAAACCACCTGTCAAAACTCCACCTATTCCCCCTACCGGGGTTGAACCCCGCTTGGCAGAAAACCACCTGTCAAAACTCCGTGCCTGCCACCTTTTCTCCCTACCGAGGTTGAGCCGGTCTTGGCAGAAAACCGCCTGTCAAAACTCCGTGCCTGCGACCTTTTCTCCCTACCGAGGTTGAGCGCGCCTGGCAGAAAACCGCTACGTCCCCGGCGCCCAGCTCAACCCAGGCGGTCCCTCCACGCCCTTCTCCTTCCTCAGGTACCCAAGAAAGGGATTGCTCCGAAGCTCGGCCTCCAGGGTCGTCATCGGACCGTGCCCGCTGTGCACCCGAAGCCCTCCCGGGAGCGCCAAGAGTCGCCGCAGGCTCTCCACCATCAGACGCGGATCGCTCATCGGAAAATCCGTCCGCCCAATGCTCCCCGCAAAGAGCGTGTCGCCAACCACGATGTCCTCATCGTCGAAATAGCACCCCTGCCCCGGCGTATGCCCCGGCGTCGACAAGAACCGCAGCGTTGTCTCCCCCAGCTGGATCTCGTCGCCGTCCTCCACCCACTGGTCGATACGCCCACACTCGCGATCGAGATGCGGCATTCCAAACATCCGCCCTTGCACGGGCAACGTGTCAAAGAGCGGCTTCTCCAATCGCGGAAGATACGTCGGCACATCCCACCGCTCCTGCAGCAGCGTCAAGGCACCGGCATGATCGAGATGTCCGTGCGTCAGCAGAATCATCTGAATGTCCGCTGCGGGATCGAGCGCTGCGAGCGCCCGCGGAAGCTCGTCCCCCTCCCCCGTGTCCACGATCGCCGACGCCCCGGTCGCCTCGTCGGTCAGCACGTACGTGTTCACCTGAAACATACCGACCGTGAACGTGCGAATCTTCATCCTCTTCCTATGCGGCGCCCACCTCGAACACGCAAACTCGGGCTTCGAC
>JBCDAA010000093.1:0-24736 GCA_039186435.1 Myxococcota bacterium
CGGCGTCGTCTTCCGAAAAGCCGCCCGACCCAGAGCCCAGCACCGGAAACGCGATCGATTCGTAACCAAGGTCGCGCGCCATCGCGAGCGCCGAGCGGGTGCATGCACAGATCGACTCGGCGGAGGCACGCCAGGCCATGTTGATGGCGGCGACATGAATGATGCCGCGAAAGGGAAGTCGCCCGGCCGACGTGTGGCGCGCATGGCCGAGCGGAAGCGGGCGGTAGCCAAGCTCGGCGAAGGGACGAACGCCGCCGCGTCGTTTGATCGCGCCGCTCACGCCCTGCGGAATGAGCAGCCACCACGGGATAATGTTTCGGTTCCACGCGTTGACGATCGCGTCGACCGGCTGGTCGAGAAGATCACCTTCGACGATCGAAACAGGCACGGGCCAATCTTACCTTCGTGATTCTCGATCGCGGTCAGCGATTGACGAAACCGCGGACAACGACCTACGAGGGGCTATGCGCATTCTCCTCGCGATCGTCCTTGCGGCGTGCGGCGCGTCGTCGACGCCGCCCGAGACACCGACCACCCCAGAGCCGGAACCGCACGCCGAACTGCCGGTCGAACCACTCACGATCGTCGCAGAATCGACGCGGCGCTGGACCGGCGTCACCGTCGACGCCAGCGAAACGCTCTACGTGAACTTTCCACGCTGGTCGGATGACGTTCCCATCAGCGTCGCGCGCCTCGTCGAAGGCGAGCCGATCGCATTTCCCAACGAGGCCTGGAACCAGTGGGAGGGCACCGACCCAGAGCATCACTGGGTCTGTGTTCAAAGCGTCGTGGTCGACGCCCAAAATCGGCTTTGGGTGCTCGATCCGGGCAACCCGAAATTTGAAGGCGTCGTCGAATGCGCGCCCAAGCTCGTGCGCTTTGATCTTCCATCCACCGAGCCGGCCCAGATCATCCGCTTTGCCGCGCCCTCGATCACGAGCGGGTCGTACCTCAACGACGTGCGCTTTGATCTCGAACGAAACGTTGCGTTCATCACCGACTCCGGGGACGGCGCCATCGTGGTGGTCGATCTCTCCACCGGCGAAAACCGCCGCGCGCTCGATGCGCATCCTTCGACCGAAGCCGAAGACGTCGTCCTCACCGTCGGCGGCGTGACGATCGACCGACCGATCCACGCGGATGGGATCGCCTACGATCCCGCGGGGGACTTCCTCTACTACCAGGCGCTCCGGGCCCGCACGCTCTACCGCATCCCGGGGGCGAGCCTTCGCGACGCAACCCTTAGCGAAGACGCCCGCGGCGCCTCGGTGGAGCGCGTCGCGGAATCCGGGGCCTCCGACGGCCTCCTCTTCTTTCAAGGCTACGTGTGGATCAGCGCTCTCGAGCACGACGCGATTCGCCGCATTCGACCGGGCAGCGACGTCGAAACGGCCATCACCGATCCGCGCATCGCCTGGCCGGACTCCTTCACAGCCCGCGCCGGCGCAAACCACCTCTACTTTACGACCGCGCAGATTCATCTCGCGGAACCTTCCGCTCCCTTCCGCGTGTGGCGCCTCAACCTCTGATCACTCGTCGTTCACACGCGAAGACGGAGCTCAAAGGTCCAGTCGTTGCGACCGTCCGCACTTCGGGTGTGAACGCGATAGTCCTCGCCCGCGGTCGGCGCGACGACGAGCGCGGCGCCGACCCAATCATCGGAACGGCACCGCTCGGCGAGATCTTCGTCTCCATGGATCGCATGCACGCGGTACACGCCGCGAGGTTCCTGAAGCCAGGCGGAGAGCGACCGGGGATTGGGCTCCGAGCCTTCGTCGGACCAGAGCGTGAAGTCGGGTCGCTCCAGCATCGCGTAGAGATCGCGAACGTCCTGACCCCCGTCTTCCTCGAGCGCTAGCACGAGCAGACCAAGCCGGGACGCGCGCGGTGGCTTCGCCGTGACCAGCACCTTGCTTCCGCCGTCGATGTCGTTGGGATAGGGCGAAGGGACGCGCGGCCGAACCAAGCCGCGGCTGAGCAGCGAAACCGTGCCTTCCTCCAACACGACCAGACCGAGAAGAATCGCCGGATCCGGATCGCCGCGCCCCCACTCATCAAAGCCGAGCGCAATCTCAAGCCAGCCAAGCGTGACGCGAACCGCCTTCGGCCCCCGCTTTCCCTTGGATTTTCGACGACGTGCCACGGTTCGAATCCCTCTCGGGCGCGAAGCTGCAAACGGATTGAATCCTTTGGCACCGACTGCAGTCTTGATTCGCCGAGGCCCCTAGCGTACACGGTCCTCGAACCTTCAAGGCCGCCCATCGCGGCCCGCAACCAAAGGTGATTTCATGCGATTTGCTCTGTTCATTCTTGTCCTCTCCCTCGCGGGTGTCGCGTGCGGCGGCAGCCAGCAGCAGGAAGAGACGACGGTCGCGGTGGCCGAGCCCGAGCCCGAGCCCGAACCGGCCCCGGCGGAACCGGTCGCCGCCCCTGACCCCACCGACGTTCACATCGAAGGCGACCACCTGACGATCGATCGGCACATCAACTTCGCGAGCGACAGCGACGAGATCCTCTCCGACTCCTTCGAGCTGATCGACCACATCGCGCTCCTCATCAACAACCACACCGGCGAGGTCGGTCACCTCAAGATCATCGGTCACACCGACGCGGCCGGCGGCCATGACCACAACATGGACCTCTCCAACCGTCGCGCGGCGGCCGTGGAAACCGCCCTTCGTGAGCGCGGTGTCTCCATCGAGCTCGAGCACTCGGGCGTGGGCGAGACCGAGCCCCTCTGCTCCGAAGACACCGACGACTGCCACGCGCAGAACCGTCGCGTGGAGTTCCTCATCATCGTCGACTGAGCTCCTCCCAAAACTGAGAAAACGCGGGCTCTCGGGCTCGCGTTTTTTCGTTAAGGCGCCGCGCAGCCAAGGCGACGAAGGGCGGCGTTCAGCCTCCGCGTATCCGCAGCGCCGAGGGTCGCTTCGTTCGCGCAAAGATGGAGTGCTTCGCAGGTCAGCGAAGGCGCACTCGGCTCGCCTCGCAGGGCGGGAACGCAGTGTCGGTGCGCATCGTGCCCATCCCACCCGGCCGAGGCCGAACACCCAAGAACGAGGAGAAACGCGAGACGCACGCTCAATCTACGGAGGAAGGCGAGGCGACCTCTCCTGCGAATTTGCCAGGCGACAACTGCTAACGCGTTCAGTATACAGGGAGTTATGCAGGCGACGCTTTTTGGGCAGCAAGAGCCCGCGTTGGATCCCCTATTTCGACGCGCGAGTCGAATCCACCTCGACGTGATGTCCTGGGTCGACCGAGTTCCCGGATGGGTGCAGGGGCATCAGCGGCTCTTCGAACAGCTTCGGGAGCAGGTCCACTGGAGGACGCAGCGTCGCCCGATGTACGACCGCATCGTCGAAGTCCCGAGGCTCCTCGGAACGGTGTCGTCCGGCACTGTGTCATCCGCCACGGTGTCACCCGCCACGGTGTCATCCGGCATCGCAGCGACCGATCGAACGCCGCCGATCCTTCGCGCGATGAGTCGCGCGCTCACCGAACGCTACGGCGAACCCTTGGATGCGATCACCTTGGCACTCTATCGCGACGGCCAGGACAGCGTTGCATGGCATGCGGATCAGGTGCTTCGGGACATGCCGTCCGCGGTCGTCGCGGTGGTGTCCCTCGGAGGCGAGCGCAAGTTCATGGTGCGGCCCGCGCGCGGAGGCGAGTCGCGGTCCTGGTCGATCGGCTGGGGCGACCTGATGGTGATGGGTGGCGCATGCCAGCGGCGGTGGCACCACGCGGTTCCGAAACAGCGCCACGCTGAGCCGCGAATGGCGGTGATGTTTCGAAACCGAACGCTGCGACCCGACACGCCACGCTAGTTGAGCGCGTCGGGGTCGAGCCACCCCGCGAGGGATCGAATCTCGTCGCAGCCAAGTTGCTCGAGGCCATCGCGACTACCCTGACGGAGCTGCGCCAAAAACTGATGGGCATAGTCGAGCTCTTCTTGCGATGCGTCCTTTGCCTCCGGCGACGCGAGGAGCTCCTCCAGCTCACGAATCTGCATGTCCGCAGCCGGCGGCTCCTGTGCCGCACGCACACCGATGAGCTTCATGTTGCAGACCTTCCGCGCTTCCTCGATCAGGCGCCGACTTGGAGCGCCGTCGAAATGCCCGTCGCTGAGGACGACGAGATCTGCCTGGCGCCAGGTCTCCTCCTTCAGTCGCGCACACGCCCGCCGCAGCGCCTCCTCCGGACACGTTCCTCCGTGAAACGACATGCTCAGGAAGCGAAGCACGGAGGCCATTCCTTCGTCGTCAAAGCCGAGCTCGTGCTCGTGGAGGTTGCCGGGACCGCTGAAGTTGTAGACGTAGCAGGGACGCTTCTCGGCAACACACCTCGCGAGCAGCTGCAGCACCACCGCCTTGGCGAGCTCTTCGGGAACCCCCTTCATCGAGCCGGAGGTGTCGAGAACAACGATCACCGGTCCTTGCTCCGCACGCGGATGCTGCACTACCTCCCCGTCGTCGAAGGTCTGCGTTGCGAGCACCGACTCGGTCCACACACCACGCGCGTGATAGGTCAGCAAGGTTCGTTCGGCGCGCCGCGCATGCCAGAGCATGCGGAGTGTCGGATGACTCAAGAGGGCGGCTTCGCTCGGCAGCATTCGCGCGATCTCCCCGGAGCGCTCCACCCCACGCACTTGGGTCGCTTCCGGGCCGTGAATCACGCGCGGCTGCCACACCTCGCGCTCGACGGTCGTCGCAACGCGTTCGAACACCGGCGCACCACCTTCCCCTTCTTGACCGCGTCCCAACTGAACGATCAGCTCGTTCACCTTGTTGATCGTCGCGAGCAGTCGCCGGAGCAAAAGCAGGTTGCCGCGAGGAAGCGACCGCAGCAGACCCCGCGCAGTTCCAGGGGGAAGACCCACCGTTGCGGTGAGCTGCTGAAGCGCGTCCGCCAGGTCCTTTCGAAGGCCGACGTGGTCCGAAAACCAACCCTCGAGTCGAACGCCCATGCCCTCACAGGCGAGCTCGAGAGCTAGCGTCTCCTTGTCTTGGGCGAACTCGGCCGGATTCGGCTCCCGATCCTCCGGCGTCGACTTCTCCGGCTTGGCGTGAACGTACGCAAGAAGCGCGCGCTCGTAGAAACGCTCTGCAACCTCGACCTCGTTCAGGAGATACAAAAGCACCTCGCAGGTGAAGTCCGGATCCGCGCGGCACGCCTCGAACGCCCCGGAGTTGCGAAGCGCCCGATAGAACCCCGTTCGGAAGGGTTGCTCCGGCCAGGTCAGCTCCTCGAGAGGTGGGGTGTGGCCGTTCAGCAGGGAGCGATAGAGAAGCGCGATCGTCGGTCCGCGATCCCAGAGCTCCCCGTGGAGGTTCACAATCGTCGGATGACGGAGCGGCTCGGGCAGCCCCGCGAGAAAGCGGTAGCGAAGGCTCACGGGGAGCGCTCGGCGAGCTCCTTGAGCAGCTCTTCTAAATCGTCCAACAAGGGCGTGAGGGCGTCGATCGCCTCGAGCCCTTCGGCCGCTTGCTTCGCATGGAGACGAAGACGCGCCTTCGCCACCCAGAGGGACGACGAGGCTTGAATGCTCTCCAGTCCTGCGCGAAAACGCTCGACCTCCTCGCGAAGCACGCCGACCTGGGCCTTTCGGCGGGCGAGGTGATCCTCCGAAAAACGTCGTGGCCCGATGCATCGCTCGCGCTGCGAATAGACGCGATGGTTCAGCGGGTTCTCAGTCCAGGCCTCGAGGCGGCTCATGCCCGAGGGAAGAAGGCGAAAGTGTCCTTCCCACAGCTCCCTGGACGAGTAGTCCCGTTGCTCGGGTCCTCTCCACTCCTTCGGCGCGGCAAAGCGAAGCGCCGGACCGTTGCCATCCGTCGTCGGCTTGCCGGCGTCGTCGAGAAAGAGCGGCTGGCCGTATTCATCGTCGAGCGGCCCCTGCTGATCGACCTCCTTGCGAAGCTGCGTGCGGAACGCTTCGGTAACGCTGGCAAAGCGCTTCGGTTCTTCAACGAGCTGATCACCGAGGGCTTCTTCGACGAGCTGCGCCGCAGTCTCACGCTGCGCGGGAACATCCCAGATCACGTGCTCGCAGAGCCAAACATCCGCGAGGGAAACGCTCTCTCGACCTTCGCAAAGCGCGGCGACCCGAAGCGTTCGAACCAGCTGCCGCCAGCGACGATCGGAAATGTAGAGACCTCGATCACGGAGGCTTCGCCGAAGAGCGCCCACCGCCGTACGTACACTCGGCGGCACCACCACATCGCGCGCCTTTGCCTGAAGCGCGCCAAGCTGCTCCGGTGAGAGCCGATCCGTCGCTGGAATCTCCGGAACCTCCGCCGAGCTCGACAGGAGCTCCTCAAACCCCGCATCCGAGACCGGCGCGACAGGAATCCGAAAGAGAAAACGATCGTAGAGCGCGGCAAGTTCAGAGCCTTCCGGGACTTCATTGCTCGCCGCCACGACCGCCATCAGCGGGCAGCGATCGCGGACGATCCCGTTGTCGAACTCGCGCTCGTTGAGGAGCGTGAGAAGTGCGTTGAGGATCGCGCTATTCGCTTTGAAGACTTCGTCGAGAAACGCGACGGTCGCCGTCGGAAGGTAACCCTCTGTGAGACGGTGATACTCGTCTTCCTCCAGGCGTTTGATCGAGAGCGGGCCAAAGAGTTCTTCGGGAACCGTAAAGCGCGTGAGGAGCCGCTCGAAATAACCACCGCCGACCACCGCGTGAAGGCGCCGCGCGAGCTGGCTCTTCGCCGTTCCGGGAGGACCGAGGAGCAGGACGTGCTCGCCGCTTAGCGCAGCGAGAAGCACGAGCGCGGACGCCTCTTCCCGCTCCACGAGTCCGGTGCGCATGCGCGCGAGAAACGCCTCAACCGGAACCATCGAAGAGAGCGTAGCAGCGTTCATACGCGCCTGGAGGGCAGGAGCGAAGCGCCGCCGGCGGCGAGGAGGGCACGCTTGTAGGCCATGCTCGACATCGGCGGGCATGCGCGAACCGCTTCGAGGAACTCCTCCGGTGGACGGTACCCGTGCGCGTCGATCGTGTGAACGATGAGAGAGGGAGCGACGTAGATCCTCGCGTCCGCGGGAACAAAAAGATTGGACGCGCCAACGCTGACCTGCAGGCGTCCGTACGTAACGGTTCCGACGTGACCGAAGCGGCAAAGGGTGCACCGGTGCCAGCCAGCGCTCACCCAAGGCTGCCAGGGGTTCGCAGAGCGTACGAAAATCGCCTTCCGCAAACGGCCCGACGTCGTAGGGGTGCGCCTTCGCCAGCCAGCCCACCGCGATGAGGGGGGCATCGGGAAACGCGGGGTGTCGCATCCGCTGGAGGTCAGGAATCCAGGTCATGAAAGGTTCTCGATGTGAGGTTCATGCGTCGCTGATTAGGAACACCCGCGAAGACGCCCCTCCAAAAACGCAGCAAGCCCAGGCTGCTCCTCGCGAGCGCGGCGAAGTGCGTCCGCAGTCGCGACGTGGACCACGTGCTCGGCTTCGCTGGAGATGAGCCTTTCGTGCGTGGGACCATAAAACGCCGGATCGATCACCAGCGCGCTGACGACCGCATTCAAATCGACCGCAAGCGCGTTATAGACCTTGTCGCCGTCGCGGCGATCGAGCCCCGCCGCCAAACCGCGCCGAAACCCTTCGAGGTGAGAACCGCTAGGCACCTCATCGAGATTGCAGTACCCGCGGACGGCGGGCTTCGCGTCGTAGCCTTGGGACCATGCAAACGCGACCCGGCCAACGGTCGATCCCTCGGAATACTCACCAACGATGAGCTCGTCCTTCGAGAACTGCGGACGCAGAAACTCTGCGATGGAGTAGCTCGCCGGGTACTCGTAGGCCTCCACAGAAATGGTCGTCTGCAAGCCGGGAAGGAGCATCGAGAGCTCACGAACACGCTGCGCTACTCGCTCGGCGTCGGGTCGCGGATACGCGAAGATGCTTGGATCCGGCGTGAAGCGCAGCACGGTCCCCGTTTGAGAGGATGGCCCGAGCTCATGCAGCGGCTTTACCACCACGCCGCGTGCAAGTTCGATGGCGAAATGGGCGCCAGCCGAGTGCACGTCGACACGAAGCGCGGACGAAAGCGCCGAAACCGCAACGAGTCCGACCTGATGTCGACGGAGATGCACATGGGGCGCGTGCCCATCCGCCGTGGCCGTGGAGTGGAAGGTCGTGAGCACCTCTTCAAGCCAGGACAAACCGTCTTTGCCCTGTTTGAGTGAGATACCGGCGCCGTCGTCGTGAACGGAAACCGATGAGTCCGCGTGGAGGATGACGTCGATCTTCGACGCGCGCCCGGCGAGGAACTCATCCACCGAGTTCGCCAGAACCTCCCAGATCAGGTGATGGGTGCCCTGCCGGGAGTGAGGGTCCCCAATCCACATCGCCGGCCGGCGCCGCATCGAATCAATGACGGTATCTTCCACCTCCCCAACGTAACCACTGCAACAGACTAGTCCGCCCGTTCGACAGTCTTGTGGGGTAACGTCCAGCCCTCAACGACGTCCCACCTGCCACAGGAAGCTCATGGCCGAATCAGACTACACGCCCCCGAAAATCTGGACCTGGGATCAAGAAAGCGGCGGGCAGTTCGCCAGCATCAATCGCCCGATTTCCGGCCCGACGCACGACAAGGTGTTGCCCGTGGGGGAGCACCCCTTTCAGCTCTACTCGCTAGCGACCCCAAACGGTGTGAAGGTCACCGTGATGTTCGAAGAGCTTCTCGAGAAGGGCTTCTCGGAGGCCGAGTACGACGCGTGGCTGATTCGCATCGATAAGGGCGATCAGTTCGGCAGCGGCTTCGTCGAAATCAACCCAAACTCCAAGATCCCAGCGCTCCTCGATCGCAGTGTCGACCCGCCCCAGCGCATCTTCGAATCCGGATCGATCCTGATCTACCTCGCCGAAAAATTCGGCGCGTTTCTACCGACCGACCCGCGTAGGCGCACCGAAGCGCTCTCCTGGCTCTTTTGGCAGATGGGCAGCGCGCCCTACCTCGGCGGCGGCTTCGGACATTTCTACGCGTACGCACCGACGAAGCAGGAGTATCCGATCGACCGCTTTGCCATGGAGACGAAGCGGCAGCTCGACGTCCTCGACAAGCGCCTCGCCGACAACGAGTTCCTCGCGGGCGACGAGTACTCCATCGCCGACATGTCCGTGTGGCCCTGGTACGGCGCGCTCGTGAAGGGGCGCATCTACGACGCCGGCGAGTTCCTGTCCGTGCACGAGTACACGAACGTCCTTCGCTGGACCGACGCGATCGCCAAGCGGCCCGGAGCCAAGCGAGGGCGTATGGTGAACCGGGCGTGGGGCGATCCCGCGAGCCAACTTCACGAGCGTCACAGCGCGTCGGACTTTGAGACCCAAACGCAGGACAAGCTCAAGGGCGCTGAGTAGTCCTTGCGAGAGTAGTCCCTGCGAGGCGAACCGCTACGCGGATCCTCTAGTCGGTATCTGTGTGCGCCATCGCGAAGGCGCGGTACGTACCGAACTCCGTCTTTCGCACCGCGACGATGCCGAGGTCCCCGCCCAAGGCTTCGATCGAAGGGCCTCGGCTTCGAAAGCCACCAACCCGAAGGTCTGAGGCAGCCTCGGCGATCTCGTGAAAACCCGCGTCGGTGAGGGGCGCCTCGATACCGCTGAGCATTGCGAGGGATCGCCAAGCGTGGGTTCGGGCGGCCGTTGCGGAACCCTGCCCATAGGCGCCGCCGACGAGTCCGCGCCAAAGCCACTCGCGGAGGAGCAGCCTCGCGCTCGTCGGTTCCGCGGCGAGTTCGGCGAGGGAGAGGTGCTCCGTCGGAAAGGGCCACGCGCCGAGGTGCATCGCGTCGTCGATCGAGGGCGCAGTCGCCTCGAGACACCAGGTGGTTCCGTTCGGATAAAGCTCGTCGGCGACCAGCGGACCCGAGGGAGGCGCCTCGTTCTTGGGCCAGCGCGGATCCCACTCCTCATCGAGATCCCAAACGCGGTGAACGACGACAGCCGCGCCTGGCGGATCTACGGGCGTGCCCTCTGGCCAGCGCGGATCGTCCCTTCGGCGGAAATACCAGTTGCCCAACGTGTCGTGCACAAACGCGTCCGGCACCGGCTGCAGGAGATCCTCCTCCCAGGGATGCGCCATGAGAGGGAGAGGATTGTCCCACGCTCGAATCGCTGGGTGACGCACCGAGCCATCGCGCAGCACGCGCTCTTGAATTGCGGACGCGAGAACCTCAGCACGCCGCGCCGTCGTCGCGTGTGCGACAAGCGTTGCCAGGACCTCGCTCGGCTGCGCAAACCCGAGAAGCACCCCGAGGCGCCGCGGTGACGCGGTTTCGCACGGCGGCGGCCGATCCACCGATTCGAGAAACGCTCTCGCTCCTTGCTCGCCCGCAAAGACGCGACCTCGCCACGCTTGCTGAACCAAGATGTTCAGGTCAGGTCGAGCAGACGTTTGCGCGAGCGTCTCAAGGCTTGCGAGATCGCCCTGTGTGATGAGATCTCGGATCGCCAACCGCGCCGCTTCCCATCGAGGATCGCCCGCGGTGAGATTCGCAAGCCGAAGAGGTGGCTGTCCCGGTCGAGGAATCTCCATGCGCCAGAGAGCTACGACCCGCTCGACGAAGGTGCAATCGAGCAGCGCATGCTCAAAGCAGCGTACTCAACTCCGCAAGCACGGACTGTCGACGCTCCGGGGAGGTGAAACGGCCAACCGCGTCCGCGAAGTAGACGACCATGGTAGCGAGCTCTTCTTTCGAAAGGCTGGTCGGATCGATTCCAACGCGCTTGCACTGCGCTTGCATCACCGGCCACGGAAACGAGGTGTGCTCCTGCAACACGTCGAAGACCTTCTCCGACAGTTCGCCGAGGATCACCCCCTCGGGAAGCGTGCGAAACCCGAAGGTCACGTTCAACCCAGCAAGCGCGCTTCGTGCCCGTCGAGCTTCTCAGCCGGCGCCATAATAAACTCGCAGTGCGGATCCCCTTTGGCTGTGCACCGAATTTCGCGGCCGTGGAGCTCCATCTTAAACGCGTCGGTGCACCACCCGGCGGAATAACCTGCACTGAAGAGGCAGGCGCACTTGTCCGTCGTGCGGCCTTTGGCGAGAAGGACCTCCGCCTCGAAGGTGTTCGGGTGGTAGTAGTGAATGTAGAAGGAGCTGTCCGGAGCGGGAGCACTGTCCGGGAGAATTTCGACGCGGGCCCACCCGGCGTACGCGAAATGAACGGGCCCGGATGAAAGTCGTTCGACGGGATCGTTCACCCCGAGCCGCCGTGAGAACTCCGCGGAGTCGCTGCGGCCGATCTCACGAGCGGTGTTGTAGATAAAATCTCGCGCGGTCTCTTCGCCAAAGGACGCGGTCAAGGCGTCAAACCAGGTTGCGTAGAGACTCTCGCAGCGCATCAGCACGTAGCGATCGTCACCGACTCGAATCGTGCCTTCCGAAGGTTTTCGGTCGAGCCCGCCAAAGAGCGTTTCGACGTAGGATTCCGCCTTCGCAAAAGGCGGTTCAAGTGCCTCCGGAACCGCAACACTCTTTAGACCCATCGAAACCTCCCTCGCGATGATACGAGGTGAGGGCGCACAAAGGGAATGCTCAAACGTCTGAGTTGCGTTTCTCGGCCATGGAAGTTCCACCGCTTCTGAAGTCACTCATCGCGGACGGAGTGTGGCCCTCAACGCCAAAGGAATCCTTTGCCCTCACGATGACCATCGGGCGTGAGCGCGTCCGTGCAATGGCCCCCGAAGCGCATCGAATCGCCCTCTACACCCCTCCGTTCTTCACGGTCTGGCAACGCAGCGCGAGCAATCCTTTTTGGAACTCCGCAGAGGGCGCCCCAGACGGGCTGGATCCGAAACGCGCGTTGGTCATCGGGGACTTCGGCATCGGCTCGGACGCTCCGATTGTTCTCGATGGGCGAGTCGGTGCACCCCCGCCGTCGGTCGTGCGCCTGCGCTGGGGCAAGGTCCACAACGAGTGGGTCGAAATGACGTCGAGCTTTCCGAAGTTCACGATGCAACTTGGGCTTTGCCGGTAGTTACGCCGCGGCAAGCGCGCAGATCTCCGCGTTCTCCAAGGTGGTCGACTCCGCGCCTTCCCGAGACACGCGAATCATTGCGCGGCCGACCTCGACCGTACTTGTCACGTACTTCGGCAGCTTCTTCAGCAGAGGATAGAAGGGCTTCATCACGGCGTAGACCGCGTTGTAGCTGCCGATGGTCGACCGAACTCCGCGCATGGGCTGAATCATGGCCGGACGAAAGCGATACACGGCGCCGAAGTTGAACTCGTCCAAACGGTCTTCGGCCTCCGCTTTCACGCGAGACCACATCGTGCGGCTTTCGCGATCGGTGCCCGCGCCGCTGATGAAGCAAAACGTCATCGACGGGCTCTGCCGGGAAATCGCCGCCGCACCCGCCATCGTGAAGTCGACCGTGATCCGGCGGTACACGTCCTCCTTCATCCCCGAGGAGGAAACGCCTAGACACCAAAAGCACGCATCAAGCCCGGCAAAGCGTCCTTCGATCGACGAAAAATCCGAGAAGTCGTCGTGGACGAGCTGCTCCAGCTTGGGATGCTCGAGGTCGAGCGTTCGACGCCCCACCGTTAGCACCGAAGCGATGCCCTCGTCGTCCAACGCTTCCAGGAGCACTCCGTGACCGATCATCCCGGTCGCGCCAAAGATCACGACGTTCATGGCCTAAGACTACCCCCTTTGTGCGAAGGCATTGCGCTCTCGCGATGAAGAACTGTGTGGAAGGCCTCCGAGTAAGCGACTGCCACGCTGGAACGCAAACGCGCCTCCCCCCTTGGATTGTGTCCAAGTTGCGCTGGGCGCGCACGCTCGTAGCGCGCTAGGTTTCCTTTGTGCCGCCCACTCCGGTTGAGTCCATGGACGCGTGGCCGATCGTCGCGCAACACCAGTCGCACCACGCCCCACTGCCACACCCGGGTCCGGTGACTCATAGCTACGCCGCCCTCGGCTTTCACACGGGTGGCCATGTTCGCGTCGAACAGAACGGCGAATGGAAGCTCAGCGCGGGGGATGTCCTTCTCGTTCCGGCAGGGCAGCCCCATCGCATGATCGAGATGAAGCGATCGGAATACTGGGGCGTCGCGTTCTGCGTTCCTTGTCTGATCGAACAGGGCGCCGCGGAGCTCCTGGCCCCCTTCGAGCGAGTTCGCGATGGCGCTTCGGCGGTCGTGCGAATTCCCGCAGCTCGGCACACGTTTCTTCAGGAGCTTTTCAAGGAGCTCGAAGATGCAGGACGCGCGGCCGCAGGCGAACGACGACAGACAGTGCAGCGCAGTTTGCTGACGCTCATCCTTCACGAAGTCGATCGTGCTGCGGAGCACCCCGAAACCGGCGCGGGCGGCGTCGTCGCCGAAAGCCTCCGCTTCATCGAACACAACTGTCTCAAGCCGCTCACGCTCCGGGACGTTGCGGCCGCCGTCGGTCGAACCCCTGCATACGTGACGAGCGCATTGTCCAAAGCGACCGGCCGAAGCGCAGTCCAGTGGATCGTGGCAGGACGCATGGCGGAAGCGCGACGGCGGCTCTTGCACACGGACGAAATGGTCGACGTGATCGCAGAGCGAGTGGGCTACGCGGATGCCACACACTTCATTCGAATGTTCCGGCGCGCTCACGGCATCACGCCCGCCGCTTGGCGCGCTACGCACAGACCGCGCGAGTTTAAAGGAAGCGTGGTCTAGCCCAAACGCCCACCACGAGCTCCCCCACGTAGGGCGCGTCGGAAAGTTCCTCCGCAAGACGTGTGTCTAGCGCTGGGAGATCGATCTCCGCTTCGGTGGCCACGCCCTGCGCAACAATACGTGAAATCATCGCGCGCACAATTTCGACGGTAACGTGACGCTGTGACTTCGTTTGAACCACGGCCTCAGCGCGCACCTGATGCACGTCAAATCCTGCAGCCACAAGTGCCTGCGGGAGACGAAGTCCCATCGCGGGGTTCGCATCCTCGCGCTCAATGGTCGTCCAAAGCCAGCGGTGCACTTCTTGATGAAGCGGAAAGCGCTCGTCCGCGGAGAGGGATGTCGCGTCGTGTTCTTGAAACACCGCGAGACCGCCGGGAACAAGCACCTCGCGAAGCGCCGCGAGCGCCTCGATCACATCGGGCTGGTACATGAGCACGCGCCGGCCGACCACGGCGTCAAAGGGACCGGCGGGTGGGTTGAGAAGCTCGCCCACCACGAAGCGCTGATTGACGCCCGCCGCGGCCTGCGCGCGTTCGATCACCGCGCGGCTTCGGTCGAGACCCACCACAAGTCCGTCGGGGCCCACAAGGGAAGCGGCCATCCGACTGACCGTGCCCGGTCCGCAGCCGACGTCGAGCACCTTCATCCCCGCGCCGATCCCCGCATCACGCAGAAGCCGCTCCGTCATCGGCTGCACGAGGTCGCTCACCCTCACGAGAGTTCGTCGTTCAACGCGTGGTTGAGCATCGCCGCGGCCATCATTCCAGACCCCGCCGCAAGAACCGCGGTCTGCATGCGCGTGATCAGATCGCCCCCCGCGTAGATGCCCGGCACAGACGTCTCGCGCGTCATCGGATCGACCTGCACAAAGCCCATGTCATCGAGGGCGAGCCCGAGGGAGTCCACAAGCTTCACGTGGTGTTGCGGGGGATGCGCAAAGAGGACGTCGCACTCGACCGAGCGACCGCTCTGAAACGCGACCGACGTGAGCTGATGACCCTCCGCAACAAGCCGAGCGATCGGCTCCTCCTCCACCTGAATCCCAGCGCTCGAAAGGCGCTCGACCATCTCCACGGGAAGCTCAAAGGCAGCGTTCGTGAAGAGGGTGACCTGATCGGTCCAGCCCCGCAGCTGCAGCGCAAAAGGAAGCATATGCGGCCCAAGCGCCAGGTACCCCCAGCGGCGATCGCGAACCTCCCAGCCGTGGCAGTAGGGGCACTGATAGATCGCGTGACCCCAAAGATCCGCAAAGCCTTCGAGCGGCAGCATCTCGTCGATCATTCCTGTGCAAAGCAAGATGCGGCGCGCGTGCACCGTCTCGTTTTCGAGCTCGACCTGAAAGGTGTGGCCTTGACGAATCGCGTGCACGCGCGTGTCGCGAACCTCCACGGTCGGATACGTCTTCAGCTGCGCCCGTCCGATCGCCCGAAACTCACTCGGCGGCGTTCCGTCTCGCGTCACGAAGTTCTGGAGATGCACCGCGAGCGCATTTCGCGGCGCCCCTGCGTCGCAGAGGAGCACCCGTTTGCGAGCGCGCCCAAGCGCAAGCGCAGCGGACAACCCCGCCGGACCACCCCCAACAATCAGTACGTCGATCATCTTCAGCCTCCTTTCTCTCTTCTTACGGAGGCCGGGGATCCCGCGGTAGAGCGGCCCTTGCGATGCAATCGGCGTGGTTTTGGATCAGGGCTTCGTCGCGAGTACCTGCACCACGCTCGACATGCCGTTGTGGTAAGCGCCCTCCTGCACTTCGCGCTCGAGCTCTCGCCCGATCACAAAATCGAGCCCCTCGAGCTGTACGCGAAGCTCCTCGAGCGTCGGGTTCATCGACGGATCAGGTGGTCCTCCGGTTCCACGTCCAACTTGCGCGGGCGTGTAGGCCTCAAGCACGTATGCGCCGCCCGGCGCGAGAGAACGCAAAACCTCCGCGTGAACCCGCGCACGAACGCCCGGCGGCACATGCGCCCAGATCGACGTGATCACGGACCAGCCTTCGCCAAAGTCGAACTCGCGCAGATCGGCGACAGCGATCTTGAGGCCGACGTTCTTGGATTCCGCGAGCGTCGCGGCCTTCGCGAGCCCCACCGGCGATTGATCCACAGCGGTCACCGGACCGAGGTGCTCCGCCAAAAACACCGCGTTGCGACCTTCGCCCGCACCGAGACAGAGCGCCGCCCCCCGCGGAAGCTGCTTTACTACCTCACGCAGAAAGTCGTTCGGCGCGGCGCCGTAGCTCATCTCATCTTGTTCGTATCGCTGATCCCAAAAGTCCTGCTGCATGACCCCTCCATGGGGCGTTCATTCAGACAAACAATGCGTCATTTCGCCGCAGCGAACATTGACACTCGCGCGCGCAGCCTCATCGTGGCGGCACCCATGGTTCGTCTCGCCACATACCTGAGAGATTTACTCGCGCATACGGCGCGACGCCCCGACGTTTCCAGGTAGCTCGAGAGTTCATGCCTTTTCGAGGCCGCCTGGTTCGTCCAGGTGGCCTTTTCTCGTTTCCTTCGTTTTCAAGGGAGAGCGACTTTGCTCCTAACGCTCACCACGACCCATTCCCCGGCAACGGATCTCGGATACCTGCTGGGCAAGAACCCTCGCCGCGTGCAGCGCTTCAACCTGGCGAGCGGCACTGCCCACGTGTACTACCCGCACGCGACCGAGGAGCGCTGCACGGCCGCGCTCCTCCTCGACCTCGATCCACTAGCGCTCGTACAGCAAGCTCGTCGCCAGGGAAACTTGCGGGCGTCTTACGTGAGCACCCGTCCCTATGCGGCGTCTTCGCTCTTGAGCGTCGCGCTAAGCCGCGTGTTTGGGTCGGCGCTCAGTGGCCGCAGTCGTGAGCGGCAGTCGCTCGCAGAGACGCCGATCCCACTCGCCGCGACGGTTACGCCAGTGCCGGCAGGTCGTCTTCTACACGAACTTTTCGAACCGCTCGGCTACCAGGTCGAAGCAACGGGCGCAGATGGATTCGCCACGCTCACTCTTCGGGGGACGGTGCGTCTCGCCGATCTGCTGGCCCACCTCTACGTCCTCATTCCGGTCCTCGACGGTGACAAGCACTACTGGGTAGGCCGCGACGAAGTCGACAAGCTCCTCTCGAAGGGTGGTGAGTGGCTTCAATCGCATCCTCTTCACGAGCAGATCGTGCATCGCTACCTCAAACGTCAGCGCGGTCTGGCCCGGGAGGCGCTCCAAGAACTGCGACCCCCCGCGACGGAAAGGGCGGCAACAGAAGCGTGCGGCCGCAAACCCAAGCTCCGTCAGGAGCGCACCGCAGCAGTCGTGCGCGCGCTTCGCGAGGAAGGCACCTCCCGCGTTCTCGACGTCGGCTGCGGCGAAGGATCTCTCCTCACCGCGCTCCGCCGCGACCGCTCCTTCACGACCGTCGCTGGCATGGACGTCTCCATCCGCAGCCTCGAGCGCGCGAAGGTGCGCCTCGAGCGCATGCGTCCCGTCTCTCTCTTTCAGGGCTCGCTCACCTACCGCGACCCACGTCTTCGCGACTACGACGCCCTCTGTGCCGTCGAGGTGATCGAGCACATCGATCCGTCCCGGCTTCCCGCCGTCGAAGATGCGCTCTTTGCGTTCGCCTCCCCGCGTGTCGTGATCGTGACGACGCCCAACCGCGAGTACAACGTTCGCTATGACATGAGCGCCGACGAGCTACGCCACCGCGACCACCGCTTCGAGTGGACGCGCGCAGAGTTCGCTGCATGGGCGAAGGGCGTCGCAGAGCGCAACGGCTACCTCATCGCGCATCGCTCCATCGGCGCGCTCGATCCCGAGCTGGGCGCGCCCACGCAGATGGCCATCTTCACCAAGGAGGCGTCATGACCACCGTGACGGTTCCGAAGCTCTCCCTAGTCGTTTTGATCGGTCCTTCCGGTGCCGGAAAGAGCACCTTCGCCAAGGCGCACTTTTGCAAAACGGAAGTCCTCTCGTCGGATTTCTTTCGTGGGCTCGTCTCGGACGACGAAAGCGACCAGAGCGCAACCGCCGACGCGTTCCGGGCACTTCACCACGTCGCTGAAACGCGTCTCGCGCGAGGAAAGCTCACCGTGATCGACGCCACCAACGTCCAGCGCAGCGCCCGCAAACCCCTGATCGAGCTCGCTCGCGCGCAGCACGTCCTGCCGGTTGCGATCGCTTTCGATCTGCCCCGTAAACTCTGTCAGCAGCGGAACGCGTCTCGCGCCGATCGCGCCTTCGGCCCCCACGTGATTCGCCAGCAAGCCGCGCAGCTTCGCAAGTCGCTTCGCGGTCTCAAGCGCGAAGGCTTTCGGCGCGTGATCGTCCTTTCGTCACCGGAAGAAGTCGAGGCGGTCACGATCGAACGACAGCCCCTCTGGAACGACAAGCGGAGCGACCACGGCCCCTTCGACATCATCGGCGATGTTCATGGCTGCCGAGCGGAGCTCGAGGCCCTTCTCGCGCGACTTGGGTACGTGCGTCGCGACGGCGCGTTCCAACACCCGGAAGGAAGGCGCGCGCTCTTTCTCGGCGACCTCGTCGATCGCGGCCCCGACTCCCCCGGTGTTCTGGAGCTCGTGATGGCGATGGCCGAAGCCGGCGCGGCGCTCTGCGTCCCTGGAAACCACGACGTCAAACTCGTCCGCAAGCTTCGCGGAAAGAAGGTTCGAATCGCCCACGGTCTCGCCGAAACCCTTGCGCAGCTTGAGGCGCGTTCCAACGCCTTCAAAGACAAGGTATGCACCTTCCTCGACGGCCTCGTCAGTCACTACGTCCTCGACGATGGAAAGCTCGTCGTCGCCCACGCAGGTCTCATCGAATCGCTCCAAGGGCGCGCCTCCGGACGGGTGAGGGAGTTCGCGCTCTATGGTGAAACGACCGGAGAGACCGACGAGTTCGGTCTTCCGGTTCGCTACGATTGGGCGCAGGCCTATCGCGGTCGCGCGGCGGTCGTCTACGGGCACACGCCGGTGCCTCGCGCCGAGTGGATCAACAACACGATCTGCATCGACACCGGGTGCGTCTTTGGCGGTTCGCTCACCGCTCTTCGCTATCCCGAACGCGAGCTCGTTTCCGTCCCCGCGTCAGGGGAGCACTACCCCCCTGTCAACCCGCTCGCGAGCGTCGACCCCCGACCAGCCCACGTTCTTTCGATCGCCGATGTGATGGGCAAACGCATCGTCGACACACGCCTCGACCGCAGCGTCACGGTGCGAGAGGAGTACGCAGCGGCTGCCCTTGAAACGATGAGTCGCTTCGCCGTCGATCCCCGCTGGCTGATCACCCTCCCGCCGACGATGTCCCCCGCGCAGCGATCGTCGGAGCCGGGCTTTCTCGAGCACCCGCGCGAGGCGTTCGCGTACTTTCGGCAGCAGGGCGTCACGCAGGTCATCTGCGAAGAAAAGCACATGGGCTCGCGCGCGATTGTGGTGGCCTGTCGCTCGGAGATCGCCGCGAAAGCGCGGTTCGGCGTGGAAGGCCTCGGGCGCATCTACACGCGAACGGGCCGCCCGTTCTTTTCCGACGCAGCCCTCGAGCGAACGCTTGTCGCGCGGGTTACGCGCGCGTTCGAAGAGGCCGACCTTTGGCGCACGCTCGACTCCGACTGGGCGTGCCTCGACACGGAGCTCCTCCCCTGGTCCGCGAAGGCGCGGGAGCTTCTGCAGACGCAGTACCTTCCCACCGGCGCAGCGGCCCAGCGCGGGCTCTCGGCGGCGATCGAAAGTCTCCTCGAAACGGCGCAGCACAACCCCGACGCCGCCGCACTTCAGGAGCGCTACACGGCCCGTCTCGACCACGTGAGGCGCTACGTCGACGCCGTCCAGGCGTACTGCTGGCCGGTTCGTTCGGTGGACGATCTCGCGGTCGCGCCCTTTCACCTCCTCGCCTCCGAGGGTCGGGTGCACACCGATCGCGACCACCGATGGCACATGGAAACGCTCAACGCGCTGGCGAAGGTGGACCCGACGACCTTTCACCCCACCGCATTTCGCCTCGTCGATCTAGGCGCGCCCGAATCGGAAGCAGCAGCGACCGAATGGTGGCTTGAGACGACCGCCAAGGGCGGCGAAGGAATGGTGATCAAACCGCTCGCGTGGATTCACCGAAGCGAGCGCGCCTTGGTGCAACCCGCGATCAAATGCCGCGGCCCGGAGTATCTCCGCATCATCTACGGCCCCGAGTACCCCACGCATCTCGACCGCCTCGGCCAGCGAAACCTCTCCACGAAACGAAAGCTCGCGCGAAAGGAGTTTGCCCTCGGCCTCGAAGCCCTCCACCGCTTCGTCGAAGGCGAGCCGCTCTACCGGGTTCACGAGTGCGTCTTCGGCGTCCTCGCCCTCGAAAGCGAACCGGTCGATCCGCGGCTCTGATGCAGCGGTTTCGGAACGCGGTTCCAGGGGTTGTGCGACGAAAAAACGTGGCTACTCGTAGGCACCTTGCCCGACGTCGACATTTTGTTCGCGCGACCGAGTGCTCCGCAGGCGCAGGTCGATTCTCTCGATCTCGAAGCGCACGCGGCTGACGAGTTTGAGCTCACGTTTGCGTGGACTGCGATGGAGGCGATCGTCGACGACGCGGAAGAGGCGCTGCGACACATCGACGAAGACCCTGGCCGCACCTGGCTCTACCGCGGCTGGATGCTGAGGGAGGACGAGTACGCTTCGCTCACAGAAGCGATCGAGCAACGGGGAGAAACCCTTCTCGTGAGCCCGGAGGAGTATGCGCTCACGCTCTACTTTCCGAACTACGTCGACCTGATCGCAGCGCACACCGCCAAAAGCGTCTCGACGGGAAACGACCTCGACGAAGCATGGGAGGCTGCGCAAACCGTGCCCGGACCCCCGTGGTTCGTGAAGGATCACGTCAAATCCGCGAAGGAAGATTGGCCCGGCGCCTGCGTCGTCTCGAGCGCCGAGGACTTTCGTGCAACCTGCGAAGCGCTTCGGAGCGCTCGCGGCGACCGCTTCGAGCGCGGCTTCGTGATTCGCGAGTTTCTGCCCCTCGCCTCGCTTCCAATTCGCGACGAAAGCGGGCGCCCCCTCTTCGACGAGCATCGCCTCGTTTACTGGGACGGCGAACTCGTCGCGCACGCCCCCTACCACGACTACGAAAGCCCGCCGCCGCCCCTCGAGCGCTTCGCCTTCCTCGCCGAAATTGACTCGCTCTTTTTCACCGCAGACATCGCGCGACTCACCGACGGAACGTGGCGTGTTCTCGAGCTCAACGACGGGGGCGTCTCGACGCTCCCGCCGCTGATGGATCCCCGCGACCTCTACCGCCACATCGCCGACTGGAACCGCCCGTGACCGGACCGCTCGTCACCGAACCGCCCGTGACCGAACCGCCCGCAGTGCTTTCTGACTCCTTGCCCACCCAGGACCAATTTTCTCTTCGCCAGTGGTGGGCGCGTCTTTCGGTGGATGAGCGTTCCGAGCTTGCGCACCTTTGGGACCCGCGGAGCGACGACATCGCCTGGTCGCGCGGTCGCTCCCTTCCGATCCGTCTCCAAGGGCGCCCTGTGGTTGATCGCCAACTCGGGCCCGACAGCCGGATCATGCGCGGCCAGCTTCTCGACTTCGTCCTCAACCACGAAGAGATCGGCTTCTTTCTCGAGAAGCGGCGCTTTCACATCTGCCGTTTGCACACGCAGGCGCGGCAGATTCTCGAAGACGGGACAATCCCCGACACGTTTCGCTGCACACTTCGAGGACACGCATGTGCATTCGAACGCGTCGCATGCGCCGCCGAGAACCATACAATCCTCGTTCAACTCCGCTTCGGCAGCACTCCCCAATGACACCGCAAACGTACTCCGTGGAAATCAATGGCCAGCGCCGCGTCTGGTACGTCTCTCGACTCTGGTCGCTCAGCCGCGAACTCCCCGTGACGCAGTATCCGATCACGAGCTTCGCTGGGCTGGACCATGACCTTTGGTTCTGCGGCGTTCACGCCCCCACCGTGCGCGCCGTCCTCGCGCACATGGATCGAATCGAACGCGCGGACCTTACGTTCCCGATCCTGCTCTCTGCCGAGGGCTTCGTCATGGACGGCGTTCATCGAATCTGCAAAGCGCATCGGCTCGGTCGCGTAACGCTCCCTGCGACCCAGTTTTGCGAAGATCCGCCCCCCGATCAGATCATCGACTTGCGGTAGCGAAGTTCGAGGTCGCCGTTGGAACGGTCCCGCGCCAGCACGCGGACCTCGCCGGTTTGCCCGAACGCGCGGAGCGCCCCCTCGTAGATTCCGACGTGCCACGCGTCGAGGTAGTCCCACATGTCGCGAAGACCGAGCACCGCGCGGCCGGATTCGTTGACGAGCACCTCCACGCGGCCGTGCGAGCCGATCACGTCGAAAGCGCGCCCGGTGAGTCCGACCGCCATGCGCACATTGCGACCCGCCAAGCTGAAAAGAACCCGACCTGCCAGGCTGGTCGTGAACACCTCGAAGGCGCCTTGCCCGAAGCGGCGCATCCCCTCACGCGGCGGCTGATCCGGATACGCGGCGACCGCTGCTTCTGGAAGAAACGCGAGCCACTCCTGAAGCGGATAGCCCTCGAACTTCACGTAGCGCTCGCGACCGACATGCGTTCCTGTCCGCTCCCGCGCCTCCCGCGCAATCGCCGCAAAGAACATCCCTTTGACGTTCGCGCCCTGTTGACAGTGCTGCTGGCGAAACTCCACGTCGAGGGCAGCGCGGAAGTCGGGCCACGCAAACGCTGCTTCTTTCGCCGCAACGTTCACGGATCTTCGTTGGGTGGCTCAAAGAGATAGCGCTGACGCACCTCCACCGTGCCGGTTTCGGGCGTCGGAAAGCGCCAGCTTCGAAGCCGTTGCACGAGGCAAGTGCCAACCGCCTCGTCGAGGCTTGTTTCCGCGACAGCTGCCTGCGTCACAGTGCCCTCGCCTCCGACGGTGAACGAAATGTCGACGGCGCCCTCGACCATCGGCTCGTGGTCTTCGTAGCAACCGCGGACTGCACTTCGATACCTTCGGATGATTCGGCGGACCACTTGAGGCGAAAGCGCACCGTCCACTTCCGGGAGCGTCGTGCGGATTTGGCTCCCGCGCGTACGAGGCGGCGCGCCATAGCCAAGGTGGTTCCCCAGGTTCCCGATTCCAATGGTGCCGACCGCGCGGGAGACCAGATCGACGCGCACGAGGATCGCACGCTTCACGCTCGTCGGCGCCGGCTCGAAGGAGAGTCCCAGCAGGCGATTCGCCGCGCTCTCCGGAAGGAAGTACGCCACGGCTTGGGTCGCCGCCTGCAGTCCCTCCGGCGGGCGCCCATTCTGAAGTGGCTCGATGGCAGGCGCTCCCTCGCGAGCCCCAAAGAGGTTGGTCTCCCACGCGCGCATGAACGCGTCGCTCTCTGCGGCGCTCATTCCGTGAGCCGTCAGCTCTTGACGCACATACGCGATGCCTTCGTCCGCGCTTCCAAGCTGTGCGTCGGGAACGGCCATCTCTTGCCCCGGCGGAGGCGCGTCAAAGATCTGCACTTTGGTCTCCGCGCGGTTCGCGTTTCGCCAGATGCGAATCATCTTGCCCTCAAGCGCAACGTTGGCCTGCATCATCAGACCCGCGTCGTTGGTGAAGTGCATCGGCAGCGCACCGGACGCGTCCGCGCGGTAGAAGAGGTGGTTCCAGTCCTGGCCATCCACCTGCAAGCACGCCGCGTCGTCCGTTTCGTACATGCCGAGCTCCGCCGCCTCGCAGTAGCCGTCCGGCACCCTCGAACACCCCGGCGAACCAACACCGGGATAACTCGCAACGGCCGAGCAGCTACCGCGCCGCGCTTCCACCTGCCAGGTCAACGCGTTCCCAGTTTGGGTTCCGGCTGGAAGAAACTCGACGAAGCGCCCGTCGGGAATCGTCACCCGCGCCTGAAAGCTCGTGCGATCGGTCCCCTCGCCGAGATGCACGTAGAGGATCGGCTTTCCACCGCGAAGATGCAGTCCGCCGTGACCAAACCCCAGCGCATTGGGATCAAAGCGGCCAGGCGTGGCGCCGACATGCCGCACCGCGTTTTCGCCCTCGTCGATGTGATGACCGATGAAGCCCCATTCGTGCACTTCGTAGGTCGCCGGCGGCGGAGGCGGCGGCTCCTCCTCGTTCGACACGCCGCTGCACGCAGCCAAGAGCACTCCCGCGATCCATCCCACCCTCATGGGGGGAGGGTACCTCAGGCCGCGGTGAGCTGATCGAGGAACGCGCGCAAACCGCGCCCGATCTCCGCGTACGCTTCGTCGCTCGGTGGGGACTCGAAGGCCAGCGTGATCGTCTGAGGCTCCACGGAATCGGTGGACACCCGAAACTCGAGGCGCAGCGGTCCCTCGAGACGAACAGGACGGGGCCCGGTCGGCGTGCTCGCCACCATGTGAACGACCGAGCCGCTCACGACCTGGCCTTTGTCCTTCACCTCGTCGAGGGGCTTCAGCCCCCATTCCGTTTGCTTCGTCGCGAGAAAGAGACCGAGCTCGGCGTGAAGCGCAGCCGGCAGGGTTTGCGCGTAGCTCGGCGCCTGCTTCGCCCAACGCTCGGTCTTCGTGTCCCGCCCCTTTCGCGTGAGGTACTGAAGTCCGAGAAAGACGCGATGAAGCGGCCCTCGCTGATCAAGCAGCGCCGGGTCCTCGACGGAAAGCGGACGAAGCCAGGTGTCCTCGTTGACGAACACGCCGTCGAGGCTCTGACGCATCATCGGCGCGTCGAGGTCGACGAAGTCCCCCAGGTCGTCCGGCACGATGCGCCGCAGCTTGGCCGCGAACTCCCACTCCGCCGCCCGCATCGTCAGCTCGTCGACCTGCGCGTAGAGAGCATGGTCGTACTTGGCCTTCTCCGGAAGCCGCCCGTCGTGCACGTGCATCGTTGGAAAAAAGACGGCGCCCGGCTCGCGGCTCGGAAACAAGAACGCCATTGGTTGCACCTTTTGCGAGGTGAGACGCCGCCAGAAGAGCGTGCGCTTTTCGCGAAGCTTAAAGACCGCAAAGCCCCAGTCGGCGTAGAGAGGGAGCTTCGACCAGACGTCGTCGGAAATCCGAAAGCGCGGGTCAAGACGCTCGAAGTCCGAAAGGGTGGGCACGAAGGACG
>JBCDAA010000094.1:0-24534 GCA_039186435.1 Myxococcota bacterium
GAAGCGACCCGCCAAGAAGACGGCGAAGCGACCCGCCAAGAAGACGGCGAAGCGACCCGCCAAGAAGACGGCGAAGAAGAAGCGTCGGCGCTAGACGTCCATGCTTCCGGCGCGGGCGCGCGCACGCTGACGTTCCTGCTCGAGAACGCGCTCCATGGGTTTGTGGGCCTCGGCCTCGTCGATGACGGTCAGGTCGTCGATGTCGTCGATCCCCTCGGCCGTGCGGAGCAGGATTTTCATCGCTTCGTCGGCCGCGACGAGCCCCAGGGACCGCCCGGGGAGGGCGAGTACGCCGCTCCGAACGCGTGCTCTCGCGAGCGTGCCGAGGGTCAAACGAAGCGAACCTTCGACATCGGTGAGGGAGAGATCGTTGCGCGGGCCGAGTCCGACGAGGAAGAGCTTTTCGAACACCATCCGCCCACTGCTCGGAATCAGCGACACCTCTCCGCGATCCCCAGTGATTCGCCCCGCGCGAAGCTGCCGCGAGAGGAACCCGCAAAGTCGCCAATCCACGAGGCCAAGGGCACCGCGAAGTGGTCGCTCATCCGCGAAAAAACTTAGCGCGAGCGCTTCGCTTTGAAGCGTGTCGAGGCGCCGAAGATCCGGCGGGATAAACCGAAAATCCACGGCGACGTTCGCTAGGGTTTTCCGAGATCGCTGGCGATGCGGTCGAGGACGCCGTTCACAAAGCCGGCGCTGCCTTCGCTGCCAAAGCGCTTGGCCAGTTCGATCGCCTCGTTCAGCGTCACCCGTCGAGGAACGTCGGATAGCTCCATCAACTCGTAGGTCGCGATTCGCAGAATGTTCCGGTCCACCCTTGCCATTCGCTCGAGGCGCCAGTGATGGCTAACCCGTCGAATCGTCTCATCGATCGCGTCTTGTTTCTCCGCAACGCCTCGGACGAGCGCATCGCCGAACTCCTGCCCCTCGGGGGATGCGCCGAGGTGAGCCCAAAAGGCCCGCAGGGCAGACTCGGCGCTTCGACCCGAGACATCGATCCCGTAGAGGACCTGAAGTGCGGCCTCGCGACCCTTTCTTCGCGCGCCCATGGTCAGCTCTCGAGCGCCGCGCCCAGGCTGACGGTCTCCAGGGCGCTCAACGCGGCCTCGAAACCCTTGTTGCCGGCCTTGGTGCCCGCGCGCTCGACGGCCTGCTCGATGGTGTCCGTGGTGAGCAGACCAAAGATGATCGGGAGGTCGTGTTCAACCATCACCCGCGCGCAGCCTGCGGCGGCCTGTCCGGCCACGTAGTCAAAGTGAGGTGTCGCTCCACGAATCACGGCCCCGAGGACGATGACGGCTGCCGGCTTGCGCGCCTTGGCGACTCGACCCGCCGCCCAGGGAAGCTCCCACGCGCCAGGGACCCAAACGGTGTCGATGTTGGATTCTGCGACGCCGTGGCGTCGAAGCCCGTCCCGCGCGCCTTCGACGAGGCGATCCACAATGAAGTGGTTGAAGCGCGAGGCCACAAGCGCGAATCGCGCATCGGCCGGGACAGAGTAGGTTCCCTCAAAGGTAGTCATGAGTGTTCTCAGTGGGTGGTTCGAGGTTCCGTGGAGGTGACCTCGTCGCGAACAAGGAGCTGTTCGACAACTTCGAGGCCGTACCCTTCAAGACTCGGGATGCGCCGCGGCCGATTGGTGAGGATGCGGATCTTTCCGAGGCCGAGGTCCGCGAGGACCTGGGCGCCGAGGCCATACTCACGGAGGACTTCGCCTTGCTGCGGGCGGGGACGCGAGGGTTCCTCGCCCAAAAAGAAGCCAAGGTCATCACTCAGGTTCGCGCGGGCGGGAATCAGGAGAATGACGCCTTTGCCTTCCGCCGTGATCCGTTCGACTGCCTCCCGCATCTGCACTCGGGAAGGCTGTGGAATGCCCACCATGTCGCCGAGGACACTCCCGGTATGGACGCGCACCAGGGTCGGCTCTCGGTCGATCGTTCCATGCGAGAGGGCGAGGAACTGCCGCTCCCCGCGGTCCACCTCGTAGACGCGGGCGTCCCACTCGCCGCCGCCCGGGACGTTGACCTTTCCCTTGCGGGTCACTCGAACGAGGTTCTCGCGTGCGAGACGGTATTCGATGAGGTCGGCGATGCTGAGGATTCGCAGGTCGTGGCGCTTTCCGAACGCGACGAGGTCCTCGTAGCGCGCCATCGTCCCATCCTCGTTCATGATCTCGCAGATCACCCCCGCGGGTCGAAGTCCCGCGAGTCGAGCGAGATCGACCGAACCCTCCGTGTGGCCCGTTCGCTGAAGGACGCCCCCCGGCTTCGCCTTGAGCGGAAAGATGTGTCCGGGGCTCACGATGTCGCTCGGCTGCGCACCAGGCGCGACCGCGGTGAGGACGGTGTGGGCTCGGTCCGCCGCACTGATACCGGTGGTCACGCCTTCTCGCGCCTCGATGCTGATCGTAAACGCGGTGCTCCGCGAGGCGCGGCTGTCGTCCACCATCATGGGCAAGTCGAGGGCGCGAATCCGCTCCTCTTCGAGGCTGAGACAAATCAGTCCGCGTCCAAACTTCGCCATGAAGTTGATCGCTTCCGCGGTGCAAAGCTCCGCGGCCATCACGAGGTCGCCCTCGTTCTCCCGGTCCTCATCGTCGAGGAGAATCACCATCTTTCCCTGGCGTATCTCGTCGAGGGCAGCGAGCACGCGGTTGATCGCTTCCGTTCGCATAGGGGAGGACATACCGCCGTCCTGAGGCGCGGTCCAGGCCCGTCTTGATCGGCTGCTGAGGTACCATCGCTCCATGATTCGCATCGAAACGAAGGGCCCTGTCACGACCGTCATTCTGGACCGGCCGGCGCATCGGAACGCCGTGGACCGGGCGACCGCCGAGGCGCTCGCGGACGCGTTTCGTGCATTCGAGGCGGATGAAAACGCAGCCGTTGGTGTGTTGACGGGTTCGGAAGGAACGTTTTGCGCGGGCGCCGATCTGAAAGCGTTCGCCGCGGGCACGCCCAATCGGCTGGAGCCGGAAGGGGATGGGCCGATGGGACCGTCCCGAATGCTCTTGAAGAAACCCGTCATCGCGGCGATTTCAGGGCACGCGGTGGCGGGGGGTCTTGAGCTCGCTCTTTGGTGCGACCTTCGCGTCGTTGAGGAAGACGCGGTGTTCGGCGTGTTCTGTCGGCGTTGGGGCGTACCGCTGATCGACGGGGGAACAGTCCGGCTTCCCCGCTTGATCGGCTTGTCCCACGCCCTCGATTTGATCCTTACCGGGCGGCCGGTTCCGGCGGACGAAGCGCTCCGCATGGGTCTCGCGAACCGAGTGGTTCCGAAAGGACGCGCTCGCGAAACCGCCGAAGCCCTGGCCGCAACCTTGGCGAAGTTTCCGCAGCAGTGTTTACGCGCGGATCGCCACTCCGCCTATACCCAGGCGGGAAAGCCGCTCGAAGACGCCCTGCGGGCGGAGTTTCTCGGGGGTGGCGTTGCCCTTGAGGAGGCAGCGCAAGGCGCGAGCCGCTTCGCCAAAGGCGCGGGCCGGCACGGCTCGTTCGAGTAGCGCGTCCTGAGCCAGGACCGGGCAAGTTGTGATCTCCGCGGCACTCTCTACACTCGCGGCGCGATGCGATTGCTCCTTACTGCGCTCCTTTGTTTCTCGGCCTCCGTCGTCCACGCGCAAGCCAACGCCGACTGCTCCACGCCAAGGCGCGCGGTCGACAGCTGGCTTGGCAATCTACAGCCGAGTGCCATGCATCCGGATCTCGCGGTTCGGTGCTTCGACTGGAACGCAGCAGGGGTGGCGCCCGGCGAGCGCGAAGAAGTCGCCCGCAACCTCAAAGCCATTCTCGATCAGCGCGGCTTTCTCATCGACATGGACGCCCTCGCGGACACGCCCGAAGTCGAAGGGCTCGATCGCGGCAAGCTCTATCTTCGAGACAGCCTCCGAGATGTCTATCTCACGCAGGTCGACGACGAGTGGCGCATCTCCGCGCACACGATTCGCCATGTCCCCGACCTCTACGAGGCGACCTTTCACATCGACGTTGACCGCTACGTCGAGCGCTTTCCCTCATGGATGCGCGTGGAGGTTCTTGGGGTCGCGATCTGGCAGCTCCTCGGGCTGCTGATCGGCTTTGTTCTCGGTCTTCTGGTGCGCTGGGCGTTCGCGCGTTTTGGTTCTCGCTGGACGGGGCGTCTGCTTCGCATGCGCGGCCAGTCTGCCGACACCCGGATGCTGCAGCGTACGTTCAACCCCCTCGGCACGATGGCGTTCGCTGCCGTGCTTTGGTGGACCTTGGCGCTTCTGCGTTTTCCGGTGCGGGTGAACCAGGTGGGGGCGGTCGCTGTGCGCGTGGTCGCGGCGATGGCGGCGGTGCTTTTGCTCTATCGACTCGTCGATCTCGGCGCCGATGTGTTTGCGCGCCGGGCTGAGCGCACCGACACAAAGTTCGACGATCAAATCGTTCCGCTCGTGCGCAAGACCCTCAAGGTTTTTGTCGTTGTCGTCGGCGTGATCTTCGTTCTGCAGAACCTCGACATCGACGTGGGCTCGCTCCTCGCCGGTGTTTCACTTGGCGGACTCGCATTCACCCTCGCGGCGAAGGACACGGTCGCGAACCTCTTTGGAAGCGTGAGCATCTTCGCCGATCAGCCCTTTCAGGTGGGGGACTGGGTCGACATCGACGGTCACGAGGGAATCGTCGAAGAGGTTGGCATGCGATCCACTCGCGTACGCACCTTCTACAACTCCCTCATCACGATTCCGAACTCGGTGGTCGCCAACGCAGCCATCGACAACTACGGCCTGCGCCGCTACCGGCGATGCATGGTCACCCTCGGCCTGACCTACGACACGACGCCGGACCAGGTGCAGGCGTTCGTGGAGGGCGTGCGGGCGATCCTTCGCGCCAATCCCCACGTTCGCCAGGACGCGTTTGAGGTCGCCTTTCGAAACTTCGGGGATAGCGCTCTCGAAGTCTTGCTCTACTTCTTCTTTGACGTGCCGAGCTGGACCGAAGAGCTGAAGCAGCGGCAGAACGTGTTTTTGGAGGTCATGCGCCTCGCGAGCGCGATCGGCGTGGAGTTCGCGTTTCCGACACAGACGCTCCACGTCGAGTCTCGAACGGCGCCCGCAGCGCCCGAGCGTGCCCTTGTGCCCCGCGAAAAACTGGCGAAGGTGGTGGACGGCTTTGGTCCGAAGGGCGACCTCTCCACGGCCGAGTCGCCGCTGCTCACCCAAGGGTATTGGCCCCTGGGTGGGCCGACGGTGCCGGAGGGCGAGTGAGCGGGTCCTCCCAGCCGGAAGCGAAGGCGGAAGCGAAGGCGCCGTCCCGCTGGAAGCGTTGGCTGCGAGACGCGCTGATCCTGGCCGTCATCTTCGTGGGCGTTCGCACCTGGCAGCGACGAGACCTGCCGAGCGGGCCTGCACCGGCGCTTGTGACCGCCTCCATCGATGGCGAACGCGTCGCTCTCGCCGAAGGGGACGGGCCGACGTTGGTTCACTTCTGGGCGACGTGGTGTGGCGTCTGCAAAGCCATGGACCACAACATCGTTGCTCTCGCGGAGGACCATCGCGTCATCACGGTCGCGGTGCAGTCGGGGCCCGCGGGTTCCGTGTTGTCGTGGATGCGGGATGAAGGTCTCTGGCAGGACGACACGCCGGCGTTTCCCACCGTTGCCGATCCGCGCTCGGGTCTCGCCCAGCGCTGGGGCGTGAGTGCGTTTCCGACGAGCTTCGTGATCAGCGACGAAGGCGAAATCGAATACGTCGAAGTCGGCTACACGAGCGAGGCCGGTCTTCGTACGCGCATGTGGCTCGCCGAGTAGCGACTACGCGCGGCGATCTGCAACGATCGGGTGGGCGTCGGCAAGCGCTGCGTCAGCGAGCGCATCGGCGACCGGCACGAGCCGGGTGTCCTTGCCGAAGCGGAGTTTGCGGCCTCGCCACACAACGGTGCGGCTGAAGATCGCGAAGACCCAAAGGGGGACGAGCGCGAGGTCCTTCACGAGCGAAAGCCAGACATAGCGAAGAGGAAAGGGCGCACGGGTGAATCGCAGCGCCAGCTGGTCGGCGAGGGTCTTCACCGTCCAAACACCTGCCGCGGCGAGGGCGACTCTCCAGTCGAAACCGCTCACAACGACGGCGATGGCCGAGAGACCGATCGGGTTGGAAAGAAGGTCCGCGCAGAAGCCCGGGAGATGCAGCGTGATGCGCATCTTGAGCCAGCGACTGTGGCGGGCAAAGAATCGGTCCGCGCCGCAGTCCACGTTGACGTTTTGAACGGTCGTCGAGGACAGAAGAACCGTCTTGCCGGCGGCTTTGTAGCGCTCACCGAGAACGAAGTCCTCGCAAAGGACGTTGCGGACGCTTTCGAGCCCGCCGAACTCCTCTTCGAGTTCGCTCTTTCGCAGCAGCATCGACTTGCCGCACACGCAGGTGATGTTGGCGGCCTCGAGCGCGAGGCACATCGCCGGCGCGATGTACGCGGAGAGCTGGAGGTTTTCGAGAGCGGCACCGACGGATCGCTCGCCCACGCCGACCACCACGCTCGTCAGAATCGAGGCGTCGGCGGCGACGAACTCGCCCACGATGCGGCGAAGGTAGCCCGGTCCAACGCGAACATTGCCGTCCGATTGGTGGATGAGGTCGTGGGAGACGGCCCGAAGCGCGCCCGAGAGGTTGGCGACCTTGGGGTTCAGTCCGAACGCATCATCGCTGACCACAAAACGGACGGGGACGTGAGGATGCCGAGCGGCGACGGATCGAGCGACGCGGAGCGCAGGGTCGTCCGCGTCGACGGTGGCGATGACCACCTCGAAGTGCGGGTAGTCTTGGGTGAAGAAGCTCTCGAGGTTTGCCTCCAGCTGATCCTCGAGGCCCTTGAGAGGTTTGAGGAGCGAGACCGGGGGGAGCTCGGCCGTGAGGGCGGGGGTTCGGCGGGTGTGCCTCCACGTCGCTGCGATGCCCACCCCGAAGAGGAGAAGGGCAAAGGCAGCCACTCCGAGGATGATCCACGCGGCGATCACCATGGCGCTGGTCGTCAGCACGGGCGGGGTATGACATCGCCCTTTGGATTCGCGCAAATCTTCGAATGTCATGAATTGTCAGCGTTTTTGGCGCTGCTTGGGCTATCGCCACGAAAGTATTGAGGTTTGCCCGATCCGAGGCCGCCGGTGGGTGCCTCAAAGATGAGCGCAGTTGGTTTTGTGCGCCGATCTAGTCGAAGAGCGAGAGCTGGCCTGGGCGCAGCTGTTCCCCCTCGATCCGCACGCCTTCGAGGCGAAGGAGCGCCCGTTTTCGATCCAGGCCCCCGCTGTAGCCCCCGAGCTTGTGGCCGGCGCCGACGATCCGGTGGCAGGGAACGACGATGGGAACGGGGTTCTTCCCGTTCGCCGCGCCGACCGCGCGCATCGCCCGAGGCCGACCCACGTCGAGGGCGATCCCTGCGTAGGTCCGAAGGCGTCCTCGCGGAACGGCTCGGAGTGCGTTCCACACGGCGCGTTGAAATGCGGTGCCGCGGAGGTCGACGGGAACGGCTGCGAGATCGACGTCTCGGCCACGCGCGTAGTCCTTCAGCGGTCGAACAAGCTTCGCAGGAGGCCGCTTGTAGATCCGAATCCCTGGCTCGACAGCGCCGCCCCACGCGAGGCGTACCAGTCCTTTAGAGCTCCAGAGGATGGTGATGTCCCCGATGACCGGAAGCGAGAGCTCGGCCTGCCCAACGAGCGGCGGCGTGGTAGCTTCGTCGGGCATGCGAGCGGTTTTGGCCATGATCGCGTTCGGAGTTCTGGCCTGTGGGGCCAGCCCTCGCATGGTGCACCAGTCCTCGAAGTATTTCGAGCGTTGCCACGCCGCGGAGCTCAACCCGGAGCGAACCAACGAGGAGCGTCGAGGCTGCTGGTCGGCGTGGCTTGAGCACTATGGGGAGCGCTCGACGTCCCGAAAGCGGGCCTACGCGACGAACCGCATTGCCGAGCTTTCAGGCGGAAGCGAAATCGAACCGCTTCCAGACATCGTGGCAACGGAGGCGGAGGTCACCCCCGGCGATCCCATTCCGCGATCGAGTCCACAGCCTCCGCTCGAACCGCCTCCTTCCGCGTGCGCCGAGGTTTGTGATCCGGAGCTCGCGGCGTGTGTGGGGCGCTGCAACCGTCAAGATTGCCTTACGGCGTGCCGAGCGGAGTTCCGGATCTGCGAAAACGCCTGCTCCTAGCGAAGGTGTCGCCGGTTGCTGCGGGGAAAACGCGCGCTATCGATCGCGCATGAAGCCCTTCTTCATCGTGGGGTCGCCACGGACGGGGACGACTCTCCTGCGGAGGATTCTCACCGCGCATCCCGAAGTCGCGATCCCCCCGGAATCGACGTTCATCACGGAGTATCTGCGCGCGACGCATGTCCCCCTCGAGACGCGGAAAACGCTCTTCCTCGCGGACCCAGGGCTCGAGGAGTGGCAGGTTTCGTTTCGGTCGTCGGACTTCGCGAGCGCTGAAACCATGGCGGGGGTCATCCGACTCGCCCACGAACGTTACGCCGCCCAGGTCGGCCGATCGCACTGGGGGCAGAAGGCCGCTCGCCTTGTGCGTCATTGGCAGCTCCTCCGCGAAACCTTTCCAGACGCCGTCTTTGTTCACCCGCGGCGCGATCCACGCGCGGTGGTCGCCTCCCTGAAGCGTTCGAAGGCGCACCAGCTCAATGCGCTCATGGGCGCGCGACGATGGCGAGACGACACAGCGCGCGGCCTTGCGATGGTGGAGACGCTCGGCGAGCGCGCGCTGACCTACGCCTACGAGGATCTGGTGTCTGATCCTGAGCCGGTGGTGCGTCGCCTTTGCGACCACCTTGGGTTGCGCTTTGATCCGTCGATGCTCGAGACCCCGGCGACCCAAATCTCCCTCACGGCAAGCGAGCAGCGAGCTGGCCATCACGTGAACGTGACGCGGCCCATCAACACCTCGAGCGTGGAGCGCTGGCGTAAGGATCTCGACGAGCACGAGCAGGCCATCGTTGCCGAAGTGGCGGGAGAGGTCGCTCGCCGTGCGGGATACACGCTTCCTGATGCGTCGCCGCTCTCGCGCCGGCAGGTACTTGAGCTCCAGCTGCAGAACCTTGGTGTTTCGGTTCGAAAGTCGATTCAAAGTGTTCGGGAGAAGCCAGAGATTTGGCGGCTTGCAAAGCGGCATCTACGGCTCGGATCGATGGGTCGCGTCTTCAGTGAAGCGTTCGGCGGTCGCGCTCCCAACTAGGATCGCGATAAGGTCCGCGGATGCGTACGATCTTCCGCTGGGCGTTCATCATTGGGGTTGGCGCGTGTGGCGGTGAGGAGCCGGCGCCGCAGGTCGAGGCGTCGGGCGAACCTCAGGCGGCCCAATTCGAGGAGCTCGTGGAGCGACTGCAGGCGGAGAGCGCTCAACCGGCCAAGTCCCGGGCGGCTGGGTTTATCGAGCGCGCGCGACGAGAGCGAGAAGAAGCCGAGCGTCGCAGCGTCGAGGGAACGATGTCGTTTCAGATCGACGACGAACGGCGAACGGTGACGCACTTCCCGGAGCCCGACAACGTCCTGACGACGCGAACGCTCGCGGTAAAGGGCGTGGAGGGCGAGGAGTCGCTCAGCGTGGTCATCGCGAACTTTTCGGTGGCCGACACCTCCTTTCCGGTAGACGTTCGAGGCAATCTCTCGGAGGCGATGCGGCAGGGCCGCGCTCCCCGCACGATTGCGGTCCAGTACCGTCGCGGAGATGTCCAATACGGAGCGCAAGGAACGGTGCACATCGAGAGCTACACCGACGGGTTTCTCGTAGGCGGAATCGAGGAGGTGCAGCTCTTTGGCGCGGGCGATTCGCAGGGCCAGCGAGCAACCCTTCGAGACCTTCAGTTTCGGATACGAGTCGGGGTGAACGAACTCGCCGGCCCGATTTTGGAAGCGATCTCCGGAGGTCGGTGATTTCCCGTGTCACCCGACCCGGTTCTTGAGTATGACTCCGAGCTCCGTGGGGGAGGAGATCAAGAACATGGTACTCAAGAACGGAAACCAGGGTGACGAGGTGAAGGAGCTTCAGCAGAAGCTCACCAAGCTCGGTCTCCCGCTCGAGGCGGACGGCATCTTCGGTGCAAAGACCAAGGATGCGGTCGAGCAGCTCCAGCAGCTTTTTGGCTACGACACCGACGGCATCGTGGGTGACGGAACGGCGAAACTGATCGATGCGCAACTCGGCTTCGGATGGTGTGCCACCGATCCGGGGTGCGTGAAGAAGGCCCTCGAAGCGCAAGGCAAGAAGTCCGACAAGGGGCACCTCGCTGGCGCCGACCTCACGCGAAACCTTCAGAAGGGCGCAAAGGGAGCCGACGTCGCGTACCTTCAGCGACGTCTTACGGCGCTCGGCATCAAGGTCGGCGTGACCGGCGAGTTTGACGACGCGACCGAGAAGGCTGTGAAGACCCTTCAGAACGAGTTTGGCTACACCGTCGACGGCATCGTGGGTCCTGGAACCCACACGTTGATCAACGCCCAGCTCGGCTTTGAGTTCAACCTGCAGAAGAAGCGCACCGAGAGCAAAGAAGCGGCGCCTGCAAAAAAGGGATAGGCGTTCACACCTGCGGCGAGCCGACGGACCTGCGGGTCCTCGGCTCGTTTGCGTTTAACCGCCGAAGGAAGTGTCAGGGCTCACGGATGTTCAAGGAGGGATCCGCGACGTAGGCTGCGCCCATGCGGAGTATTCTGTCGGTGGTCGTCGCGTTTGGCGTCGCGTGCGGAGACGACTCGACCGCGGCGCCGGATGCGGGGCACGACGCGGCGGTCGACGTCGCGATCGTCCCGGATGCGGACACGCCGGATGCTGCCCATCCTCCGATCTTTCCCGAGCCTCCCGCGATCGTGCGCGATGTCTCGATGATCGGCGACGACGACGAGTGGAACCATCCCTTCGTTCCGGGTCACCGAACCACGATGGATGGGCGGGTGGCGCTCCGGGTTCAAGGAGGACCGCCTGGGGGTGGCTTTCTTCGCACGTCGCTCTCGTTTTCACTCTTCGTTCCGGAGCGTCTCGAGGAGGCGATCATGCCGGGCCCAGCCGGCGCCGAGATCCTTGCGGAGCCGACCCCCTTCGACGTGGTGTTTCCCCCCGCGCTGGAGGACGGAGTGGAGCGTTTTGGGCATCACGCGCTCTGCGACGCGACGACGGAGTTTCCGGTCGACGGAGAGCAGCCCAACCCGCAGCCGTGCGGCCACGCGCCGGAGAACGACTGCTACGCGATCACGATCATCAGCACCATTGGACGCGGCTTCGACGCGCAGCTTTGGGGAACCGAGGCGACGGTCGAGGTTGCGGAGCCGAAGACGCCCACCGCGCACCTGGTGAATGTGACCCTTGGCGAGCCCGTTCCGGGCCTCGTTCTTCCCTTCGTCGGGGAGTTCACCGAACCCGCCGTCACCCTCGATGGGCGACTGCTCACGGGTCGCCTTGGGCGGGTGCCCCGGGAGTGGACGAACCCAGAGACCGGCGAGGTTTTCATCCGTCCCTACGACTTGGCGTACGCGGTCCTGCCGCCGGACGCGTCGCCCTGTGATGTCACGGGATGGACTCAGTTTCACCCGATGAGCCACGCTCCCTTCGACCCTGAGATGCGCGGGTATGGGCTAGCTGCGTATCCGTTTCGCGATTCGGAAGGGGAGCTCATCCCCGACGGCGAGGAGCTTGGCGGGACGTATCCGTGGGTCGATCGCGAAGGCGCCAATGTCTTCATGGCGGCGGTGCACGGCCGCGTCGCGGAACAGTCCGAAACGCAGTACCCGCGTCGCTGCGTTCATGAAGGCTGCGAGTCGTTTCGCGAAAACACCGACTGGGACCGAGGCTTCATGGTGAGCGGACTCTGGACGCACGGAAAGTTCGTCCTCGTGGACGGGATGATTCACAACCAGGACTGGGCGGTTGGCGTCGCGCCCACGACCCACTGGTGGGTCGACCTCTACCAGGAGACCGATGGGTCGATGATGCCGATTCGCTTTGGCGGCGGCCGCTACATCGACGCCAATCGCGGAAGCTATCCGTACCCGGGCGGCTATACGCACAACGCCAACATTCTCGACTCGCTGCAGAACCTGCCGAACTTCGTACCTGTCGCGCGGCCGGTGACCCCGCGGGATGTGGTGTGGTTGATGAGCAGCGGGGTTGCGACCGACGAGATCGCATTCGATGACCTCCTCGATCCCGCGGCGCTGATCGTGTCCAACATGCAGGCGTCCGTCACGCAGCTCTACGACCGGCGTGGCGAGTCGACGGGCGTTCCGGTGCATCACAACGGCCAGGTGCGTACGCCGGCGGCGCTACCGATCCTCTCGCCGACCCTTGAGGCGGACCAGGTCGAAGAGATTCACGTGCAAAACGCGGCGACGAGTCTCTCCATCGAGGTGCCGGCGTACGGATTCGTCGAAGCGGGAACAGCGCGCATCGAGCCAGTGGCCCTCGGCGGCGTGCACGGACGCGGGTTCTGGCTCGATGGGCAGAGCCGCATCATCTACCCGCTTCCGGAGCAAGACCTCGATGAACGAGACGCATACCTCGGGATCTTCGTCGATGCGCGCGCCGACGGAACGCTCCTTACCTTTGGGGACGAGACGGAGATTGCGCTCGAAGAGACGACGCTTCGCTACCGTTCGCGGGGAGTGGACGTTCATGAGGTCGCGCTCCCGGCGGCGACGGGATGGAGGCATCTCGCGTGGCAGGTGAGCGACGCGCATCGCACGATCACGCTCCTGGTCGACGGGTTTGCGTTCGACCGCTTCGACGCTGCCGAGCCGCTCTTCACGCTCAGTGGCGGCGACCTCGTGGTGGGTCGAAGTCGCGACACCGGGGTTCGCGGATGGATCGACGATTTTGTCGCGCTCGTTCACGACGTGAACTCGGAGGTCGCTTGCAACCATGCCGGGGGCACGCTCTTGCAAGTGAACGATGACGCCACGTGGAGGGCGGTCGCAGAGCGCTATCCTGCGTGGGCGCATGAGGAGGTTGCGAGCGAATCCAGAGTCGCGGGCCCCTTTGCGTGCTTTCACGACTACGAGCGGGACTACGGCGCGCACCTTCAAAATGCACCAGCGGGAACCGTCTCCATACGCGAAGCGATCAACTTTCCCGAGGGTCCCGTTCGAACGGGAGCGCCGCGTCCCGATTCGTCGAGCAACGAGTTTTGCCTGAGCTGCCATACCGCCGAAGGGCGCGGCGGGCTCGGTTTGGACGCGCTGGAGTTTCGCCCGGGACTGCTGGCCGACGACGATCCCCGCCGCCAGCCGCTTCAGCCGCCTCGGCGCGTCTTCGGCAACATTCCCGCCGGCTGGATTCCGCCCGGCGAGGGGATGGGAAGTCCGGATACAGCACTCCAGGCGCCGCCTGAGGGGCTCGTCATCGATCCCTGGGTGCTTCCGCGCTGAGCTACATCCACTCGTCGAGCGCGAAGTCGTCCTTCGGGGCGCGCATCTGCAGGTCCGAGAGGAACCCTTCGAGGCCGTGGTACTCGTAGGGGACGCCTTCCTCGTCGATCATGACGATGGACTTGCTCGTGTTTCGAAGGCGCCCGAGGATCGGCTCGCCCGAGGCGAAGATCCCGATCTGAAGCGAGCTTCCTACCAGGTCGAGAATCCACTCGCGCGTCACGAGCGTGGGCGACGCCATCCAGAACTCGTAGACCGTAGGGCTTAGCGGGCTTCGCGTTGCCCAAGCGTGAACATAGGCGCGGAGATCCGTCGGCATGCCGGGCCGGATGAGGGCGAGGATGTCCTCTGCGGGTTTGCTTCGCTTGGGTGCGGAACGGAGCATCCGGATCAACGCGGTGGTCAGCGGGCCAAAGGCGAGTTTGGGTTCCACCGCCGCGTCGGGCGCCACCGCAGGGCGGGCGTCGACGGCGGCGAGCTTTGCGGCGGGCGCCTTCCCGGGAGAGAGGACGGGCGGAACGGTCGCGTCGCGTGTTGCGAAGTCGCTTCGTCGGGAGACGGCTTCTTCAAGCCCCGTGACGATAGATAGATCCCCTCCTCCGACGTTGACGTGATCGCGTGCCGGAAGGAGCAAGCGCTCGCCGGTTTCGTCGAGGGAGAGGCGCGTGTCGCCGAGGCTTAAGTTCGGAAAGCGCGCGAGTTCGTACACGGTTCCCGTCAGGTCGACGGCGAGGACAACGCCGACGAAGTCTGCCATCCCGATGAGAGCGTAGACGTCGTCCGCAATCGGTGGGGCGCATCGAAACGACCAAGGGTCGAGGGAGAGTTCGACGGCCGCGACCGGGCGCAATCCCTCCTCGGTTGCACGGTGTACCTGAAGCGAGCCACTGCCCGTGACGAAGGCGACGCCACCGTCGTGGAGCCAGCAGGCGGACGTCGCATGGCTGTCCTTCGGGAGGGCTGCAAGGCTCGTGGCGCTCCCTTCTCCGTCCACCGCAAAAAGAGATTCCCCCGCGCCGCCGATGACGAGCGCTCGTCCGTCCGCGTCGCTCTCCAAGGTCTGCCCGTACATCACGCGTGTTCGCACTCCAGTAGCGACAGCGCGCGCGCCATCGAACCACGCGAACGTGAGTCCGTTTTCCTTGAGGAGACCGCGCCAGCGTCCGTCTTGGAGGATCACCGTGCTTCCGGGGCTGAACGCATCGGCGACGCGATGGGGCACTTCCGGAATGGGCGCGCTCGAGGTCGTGAGGGAGATAGGGCTGCCGGCCGTTTCGTTTCGCACGACGCCGAGGGTAGGTCCCGCCGCTTCGCGGCCGCAACGCGTCAGGCCGCCTGGTTGGCGTCGTCCGGCGCGGGGGTGCTCGCCTCGAGGTGTGCGCCGAGCGCGAGCCCGAGGCCAATGCCCACGATTTTTCGAACGCGGCGGAGGAGACCGAGGGCGAGTCCGGTCGCCGGGTCGAGTCCCGCGAACTCGAAGAGCAACGCCATGCCGCCTTCCGCAACGCCCACCCGACCGGGAATAAACGTGGTTGTCCAGCCGATGAGCTGCGCCGTGGATTGAACGAGGAGGGCGAGGAGCGCGAGTTCACCGAGGGGTTCATCCGGGAAGAGACCCTGAAGAAGGAACCACGCCTCGGCGGTCTGGAACATCCGGGCGGCGGCCAGGTAGAGGACGAGTTGACGGAATGCGCGGGGTCGTTCGCCGCGAAAGCTCCGCACTCGTGCATCGACCTGCTCTGCCTTTTCACGCAGCGCCTCGGGGTCTTTCATGCGAACGAAGGGGAGCTTTTGGAGGAGCCGCAGTCCGCCGCCGACGAGACCCCGGCGCAGCAGCACCCGCAAGAGATACGCGCCGACGCAGAGGGCGATGCTCACGCCGAGAAGAGTCCCGGTGAGGGAAAGCGGGAGGTCGAGCCAGACAAAGCAAAGCGCGGGGCCGATCAGCGTGAAGACGAAGACGGAAACCATCGTCAGGTAGCTGTAGGAAACGAGGCTCGCCATGACCTCGCCGCCGTCGGTCTGCCGCGACGCGAGGGAGCCGGTGACGAAGGTACCCGCGCCGCCGACGGCGACGACGTTGACGGCATGCCCCGCAGAGAACGCGGAAAAGAGCGTCAAAAAGGGAACGCGGTGCGCGGGGGGGATCGCCTCGCGCCAGGCGAGCGTGGAGACGAGGTTCGACCCTATGTAGGCGGCGAACGCAGGGAGGACCACCCACCCCGCCGCAAGAACCTGTTCAAGGAGAGCACTGGCGTCGAGGCGCCAGATCAGCACCCCGAGCAAGACGACGCCGAGCGTTAGAAAGAAGAGGTGAAGCGCGCGGCTCCACGAGATGCCTTTTTGCTTCGTCACGCAAAGAAGCGGCGCGCCGCACCGACGACGCGGTCCACTTCGTCGCCGCGGAGAAATGGATGAATCGGCAAACTGACCGCGGAGGCCGACACGCTCGCGGCCCGTGGCGTCGGCGCGCCACGGTACGCCTCGAGAAGCGGCTCGTCGGGCAAGATTCGCGCGTAGTGGACGCGGGTTTGAACGCCGTCCGCCGAGAGTGCCTCCCGGAACGCGTCGCGGCGGGTCGCATCCATGCGAAGGACGTATTTGTGTTGGGCGTGCACGCCGCCGGCAGGTGCGATGCGCTGAAGTTCAGTGGGCAGCTCGTCGTCGTAACGCGCGGCGACGGTCTGGCGACGCTGTCTCCAAGACGCGTCGAGGTCGACTTTGAGACCCAAGAGCCCTGCGGTGAGGCTTGGCATTTGAGAATTGTACCCGAGCTCGTCGAAGGTGCCGGCCTTGCTCTTGCCGTGGTAGCGGAGCCTCCGAAGGCGGGCGCCGATGGCGTCGTCGTCCGTGAGCACCATTCCGCCGCTGCCAGGGGCGTCGATCACCTTCGTCGGGTCGAAGGAAAATGCGCTCACCGCTCCGAGGGAACCTGCCGGGCGACCGTCCCGGGAGGCTCCGAACGCCTGGGCCGCATCCTCCATGAGGATCAGGTTGTGCGCGTTCGCGAACGCTTCGATCGCGGTGGGGTCCCCCATCTGACCGTAGAGGTGCACGTAGACGATCGCTTTGGTGCGTTCCGTGATCCGTGCGGCCGCGTCCACGAGGTCGAGGTTGCAGTGGTCATCGATGTCGCAAAACACCGGCGTCGCTCCGGCACGAACGATGCTCGACGCACTCGCGACGAAGGAGAGCGCCGTGACCAGCACTTCGTCGCCCGGACCGACGCCCGCCGCGCGAAGCCCAAAGAAGAGCCCGTCCGTGCAGCTGCCAACCGCGACAGCGTGCCGGCGCCCGACGAGACCGGCGACCTTTTCTTCGAGGGCGGTCACCTCCGGCCCCTGAAGCACCCGTCCGTGACTGAGCGTTGTTTCGAACTGCGCAAGCTGCGCTTCCTTCGTCTCCGCAAACTCGCGATCCAGCGCCGCAAAGGGGATCGTCGTCATTGCGCGCGCCGCAGCCCAAGCTTGTCGTAGGCCTCTTCGAGGAAGTCGGCGTACGCAGCCACGCCTTCTTCAATGTCGAACTGCGGGTCGTAGCCGACGAGCTTCTTCGCCTTCGAGACGTCCAGCGCGCCTCGGTTGGGCCGGAACGTATCGGCCTCGTAGTGCTCGACCTCCGCGTTCGGGTAGCGCTCCTGAATCAATGCCACGAGCTCGGTCAGGCTGCGGCCGCGGCCGCGCGTGATGTTGAAAGTTTCGCCTGCGGCCGCGTCGCTGAGGGTCACGCGCTCGATGCCTTGGGCCGTGTCTTCGACAAAGGAGAAGTCGAGAAAGGTCTGAGCGCCGTTCTTGACGCGAATCTTCGTCCCGGCCAGCGCGGCATGGAGAAAGACCCCCACCACACGCCGGTTGTTGTCGGTGGGGCCATACACGGCGGAGGGTCGGACGATGGAGTAGGGGATGTCGTAGCGTCGCGAGTACACCTTGACGATGTGCTCGCCGGCGAGCTTCATCCCGCCGTAGATCTCCTTCGGTTCCTTTTCGAACCCGTCTTCGGGCATCGGCACCTTCGCGAAGTCGCCGTAGACCATACTCGACGAGATGTAGACGAAGCGATCGATCTGACGAAGGTCGCGGAGAATCTCCAGGAGGTTCGCCGTCCCGCCGACGATGCTGAGGAGGGCTTCCTCGCTGAATTCGAGTGCCATGTTGGCGAGCGGCAACGCGGCAAAGTGCACGATGCGGTCGGGTTTGAGATCGAGAATTCGGCGCCGAAGCTCGTCCTTATTCAGTGTCGTTCCGCGTAGAATCTCCGCACCACGAAGGAGTTGATCAAAACGGTAGTTGACGTTGTAGACGTACAGCGGGTCGATCGGTGGGGCGAGGTACTGGGTGAAGGCATCCAGAACGAAGACCTCATGGCCGGCGTCGAGGAGACGGCGACAGAGCCGAGAACCCACGAAGCCGGCGCCGCCGGTGACGAGAACTTTGGACATGCGCGGTTGTATCCCTTCTTGCGTGACGAGACTGTCGCAACGAGGACGCGACGGTTACGTTCTCGTCGCGTCCTTGAACCAAAGACGGTGGGCCTTAGGGAAGGTGATAGAGCCGGAAAGGAAGGGAGTGCCATGAACCCGATGCGGATTCTCGGGAGCTACGACAAGCTGCTGCCCAACACGGATGCGGACGCGGAGTGCATCTACAACGTCGGTGTGGCCTTGGCCCGCCGGGGACACGACTACGAGATCCTCATCCCCAACAACCCCAAGCGGGCCACTCCCGACGCCGGGGAACTCAACGCGTACTACATGACCGAAGGCCCGATCCGCGTTCGTGGAATCCCCTCCTTCCACCCAAACGTGGGCCTGCAAATGGTCAAACATGCGCGCCTCCTCGCGCAAGATTCGCGCGCGTCGGAGGTCGACTTTGTGCATGTGCGGAACTTTACAGCGCTGGTGGCTGCGCTGGCCGCGGGACGAAAGGTGCTTTGGGATCACTACCGCCCATGGGGCGACCAGGTACCTCCCATGCAGCCCCTTCTTCGTGCAGCGTTGACCCACCCGAACTGCATCGGTGCAGTGATTCAGTCGCGCTATGCCTACGACGCCTTCTGCCGAATTGGGATCCCGGCGGAGCGAATGGAGCCTCTTTACAACGGCTACGATCCGCGCCGTATGGAGCCGGTGCTCTCGAAGCGCGAGGCCCGGTTGGCGCTCGAACTCCCCCAAGACCGCACCATTGCCGTTTATTCGGGGCGAATGACGCCGAAAAAGGGGCTTGGAATCGTCATGAAAGCGGCCAAGCGCTGCCCCGAGGTTCTCTTTTTGTTGGTGGGCTCGGAAGGGCAGGGGCCGATCGAACGCGAGGCTGCCGCGATCGACAATATTCAGGTTGCGCCTTGGCAGGACTTCAAGGGGATGACGCGCTACCTCTACGCGGCGGACATGCTCGTGATTCCGCCCGCGTCCGGTCCGCTCACGCAGCGCGGTAACACGATCATTCCCCTTAAGCTTTACGTCTACCTCGGAGCCGGACGCGCGCTTCTCGCCCCGGACGTTCCGGACAACCGAGAGCTCCTCGTCGACGGGGAGAACTCCGTGCTCGTCACCCCCGACGATCTCGAGAAGACCGTCGAGACCATTCAGCGCCTTCACCGAGACGAAGCGTTTCGCACCCATCTCGAAGACGGGGCGCTCGAAACGGCCAAAAGCCTCACCTACGACGCGCGCGTGGATGTGATGGAGCGTTTTCTCGAGCCACGCCTGGCTGCGCACCACCAAACCGGTCGGTGGACGGCGCGCCGCTGGCTTGCCGAGTCAGGTCGCTGGCTCGTCACTGCGATGAAGCACCGGCAGTTTGTCGTACCCGTGGTGGACTCTATGCGAGACGCGCCAGCGCGGACTCCAGCTGCTGCTTCTCACGACGCAGCTGGCTCTCGTCATCCCGAGACTTCTGAACCACCTCGGGTGGTGCCTTTTCCAGGAACTTCGGGTTCCCCAGTTTCCGACTCACAGCGGTGAGCTCCTTGTCGAGCTTCTTGAGGGCTCGGCCGAGACGCTCGCGCTCCTTGGCGGGGTCGATGGTGTCCGGCACCGCCGCCCGCACCTTGCCCGCGACAAAGACGGCCGCGTTCGAGAAGTGGGCGTGGGGGTCATCGAGCTGCGCAGCTGTTGCCGGAACGAGGGTTCCGTTGATGAGCGACTCGATGAGCGTCTTCTGGGTGGTGAGCACGGCGACATCGTCCGCGTGGTAGTGAACCGCGATCGACTGCTTCCAGACGATGTCGTGTTCGGCGCGGACGGTGCGTGCGCCCGTCACGACCTCCATCAGGACGGTCATTGCGGCTTCGGCGTCTTCGTCGACCCGCCCGTCCGATTGGTTCGGAAATCGCGCGACGATCAGACTACGCGGCTTGGCGGCGTCTCGCGGATGCTTGCCCAAGGAGTCGTCCTTGGCGACCTTGTGCCAGATCTCTTCGGTGATGAAGGGCATCATCGGATGGAGCGCCCGGAGGACGGTCTCAAGGACATGCGCGAGCACGTTCTGGGTCTCGCCGCGCAACTCCTCGTCGTCGAGAAGGGGCTTGGTGAGCTCGAGGTACCAGTCGCAAAACTCGTCCCAGACGAAGTGATAAAGCGCGCCGGAAGCCTCGTCCAAGCGGTAGTCCTCAAGCCCTGAGGTCGCGCTCTCGATGGCGCGAGCCAGACGCGAGAGGATCCAGCGGTTCGCGAGAGCGGTCGCCTCGGGCGGGGTTCCCGTCGCGACGACGCCTTCGAGATGGGGAAGCGTGTAGCGCGCAGCGTTCCAGAGCTTGTTCGCGAAGTTTCGGTACCCCTGGACGCGCTTGAGCGAGAGGGCCATGCGTCGCGACTGCGGCGAGTAGCTGAGGAGCGTCATCCGAAGTGCGTCGGTGCCGTACTCCACAAAGCCGTCGGGGTAGGTCTTCTTGAGGTAGCCGAGCCCGTGCGGCTTCGCGCCGTTGAACTGCGCCTTTTCAAGAAGGTCGCCCAAGGTCGCGCCGTGAATCACGTCGAGGGGATCGATGACGTTCCCCTTCACCTTGCTCATCTTCTCGCCGCGTTCGTCGGTGACAAGCCCCGCGAGGAGCACCCGCGAGAAGGGCACCTCGCCCATGAAGTGGAGCCCCATCATGATCATGCGAGCGACCCAGAAGAAGAGGATGTCGTAGCCCGTCTCCATGTCCTGGGTCGGATAGAAGCGCTTGAGGTCCGGCGTTTCGTCCGGCCAGCCGAGGGTCGAGAAGGGCCAGAGCGCTGAGCTGAACCACGTGTCGAGAACGTCGCCGTCTTTTCTCAGATCCTTGCTGCCGCATGCTTCGCACTGGGTGGGATCCTCTCGGCTGACGATGATCTGCCCGCACTCGCAGTGCCACGCAGGAATTTCATGGCCCCACCAGAGCTGCCGCGAAATGCACCAATCCTGAATGTTCCGAAGCCAGTGAAAGTAGGTCTTCTCCCAATCCTTCGGGAGGATTTTGACCGTGCCGTCTTCCACGACCTTGATCGCGGGCGCGGCGAGCGGCTCCATCTTCACGAACCACTGTTTGCTGATCATCGGCTCGACGACTTCGCCAGACCGCTGGGAGCGAGGAAGCGTCATCATGTGCTTCTTGCTTCCGCGCTCGAGGCCAACTTCGGCGAGCTTGGCTTTCACCGCCTTGCGGGCCTTCTTGATCGTGAGCCCCTGAAACTCGCCGGTGTGCTCGTTGAGGGTCCCGTCGAGGTTGAAGACCGTGAGCTCTTCGAGGTTGTGCCGTTTGCCGGTCGCAAAGTCGTTCGGGTCGTGGGCGGGCGTCACCTTCACCGCGCCGGTGCCGAGCTCCATGTCGACGAGCTCGGCGTCCGTGATGATCGGAATGCGCCGCTCGACGAAGGGGTGCTTCACGAACCGTCCGTGGAGATGCGTGTACCGCGGGTCGTCCGGATGCACTGCGATGGCGGTGTCGCCGAGCATGGTCTCGGGGCGGGTCGTCGCGACCACCAGTTCGTCGTCGCTGTCCTCGACCGGGTACGCGAACTCGTAGAGCTCGCCGGGCACGTTTTCTTCTTGGTCGACCTCGAGGTCGCTCAGCACGGTCTGGGTCGCGACGTCCCAGTTCACCATGCGTTCACCGCGATAGATGAGACCTTCCTCGTAGAGGCGCACGAACGCCTCCCGGACCGCGCGGGAGAGCTGCTCGTCCATGGTGAAGCGCTCTTTGGACCAGTCGCAGCTGGCGCCCATTTCGCGAAGCTGTTCGAGGATGCGGCCGCCGGACTTGGCCTTCCACTTCCAGACCTCTTCGAGGAACTTCTCGCGCCCAAGGTCGTAGCGGGTTTGTCCCTTCGCGCGAAGCTGCCGCTCGACAACCACCTGTGTGGCGATGCCGGCGTGGTCGGTGCCAGGGATCCAGAGCGTGTTGAGACCCTTCATTCGGTGGTAGCGAATGAGAACGTCTTCGAAGGTCGTGCGGCAGGCGTGACCCATGTGAAGGGTGCCCGTGACGTTCGGCGGCGGGATCGCGATGGTGTACGTCTCGCGGTCGTCGTCCGGGTCCGAACTCGCGGCAAAGAGCCCGTTCGTCTCCCAGAACTTGTACCACTTCGCTTCGGCGTCGCCGGGCGCATAGGCCTTCGGTAGAGCGTCGGTCATGTCCCTACGCTTCCTGCGGGCTCACGGCACCCTGGTCAAGGCAGCGCGGTTTACTTCGCGGTCAGACGCTTGATCTCTTCCTTGATCAAGGTCTCGGCAAGGTCGGGAACGACTTCCCAAACGACCTGCTCGATCACCTCGCGCGAAAGCGCGAGAACGCCGTCGATCTGGTCCTTCGAGAGACCGAGTCCTTCAAGCTTCGCCGCCATCGCACCGGAGGGAGCGGTCGCTGCGGATGCGGCGGCGGCGGGTTTCGGCTTGGCGGGCGCCGGCTTCGGCCGCGTAGGCTTCGCCGCAGGGGTCTGCGCCGCGGGCGTCGGGCGCGCGGGACGCGGTGCGGGAACGACGGGTTCCTCAGCGAGCTCCAGCACGGGGCGCGCGGGCGGCTTGGCTGCCGGCGGCGCCGGAGGCTTGGGCTTCGGCGGAGGAGGGACCGGCGGGGACCCGAACGCCACGGTACGTTTCGGCGAGCGTCCCGGAGGCGCCGACTTCTGCACGGGACTTCCCGGCTTGGAGGGAGCGGCGGCAGCGGCAGCAGCGCCGGCCACCTTCGCGCGCGGTCGGCTGAGGACCTGCGCGACCTTGTCGATCACGACCTGCGAGTCGAAGGGCTTCGCGACATGGTCGTCGACGCCCGAGGACTTTCCTTTCCCCTCGTCGTAGGGGTTGTGTTGACTCGCGAGCACGATCACCGCGGTATTCGAAAGACCGCCGTCGGACTTGATCGCGTGAGCAACCGCGTATCCGTCCATTCCGTCCAAGGAAGCGTCGGCAAACACAACGTCAGGGCGCACTTCTTTGGCCTTTGCGACCGCCTCCTGCCCGCTGCTCACCGTGACCACGTCGGCGTCTTCGCCGGCGAAGGTCATCTCCATGATCTTTCGCATCGTGAGGCTGTCGTCGACCGCCAGGATCTTCACCGCCACGCAAGGCCTCCCTAGACGCGCCTCAAAGGCGACAAGCCCCCGAAAACCGGGGGGAATCTTCGTCTGTGGTAGACCACCGCGTCCGCTGTCGTCAAGGAAATGAAGAAAAGATGCCGACGCAGGTTCCGGCGTGGAGGCTCAAAGGGTGATTCCGAGCTCGTCTGCGGCGCCGCGCAAGGTGGACACCGACGTCGGCAGTCCCCGCGTCGCCTGGTAGCAATCACGAAGCACCTGGGCCGCTTCCTCGTCTCGTTCGAGGAGGTGGAGCATTCGCGATAGCGCCGCAGCGGATGCAGCGTGAGCGGGGTAGGCGGCGAGGGCGCGGTAGAAGTAGCGCATCGCCAGGCCCTTGTTTTCCGCGTTCCGAGCCTCGTTGCCCTCTCGGGAGTTCGCCGCGGCTTCCGCGCGTGCGAGGCGGTGGTATTGCTCCACGTACGCGAGCCCACGATCGCGATCCCCGCCGGCGTAGGCGCACCGTGCGGCTTCCAGCGCTGCAGGTTGGTACTCGAACGCACCCTCATCCTCGATCGCCAGAAGCGTTTCGCAGTCCTCTTCGATCCATGCCTGGGTGAGGGCGATCAGGCCGTCGTCCGCGGCGTTGTTGACCTCGGGACCCATCGCGACGACCTGGCGAGCCCGCTCGCGATCCTGCAGCGAGAGCACGGCCATGAGAAAGGGCCGTAGCGAAGTCGGGCGCGCCCGAGGACGATCGAGCGTCGCGAGAAGGCTCTCATGAAGGCGTTCGTCGCGCCGCAAGATGTCGGCGCGGTAGGACGCGCGGTCGTCGGTGATCGCCTGGTCGTAGGCTTCGAGCGCGCCGCGCACGTCGCCGAGCTGTTCCGCGAGCACACCGTCGACGAGATGACGCTCGAGCGCGGGAAGCTCGAGGGCGTCCAGGCTCTGGCGAACGCGAAGGAGCGCCTGCCGCCGGAGCGCGATGTACTCGATACGCTGGATCAGCAGATCCGTTCGCATCTCCTCCGGGACCGCGCTGAACGTCTCTTGGGTCACCCAAGGAACCTCACGAAGCGCGTAGTCGAGGTCGCCTCGTGAGAGGTCCTGCATGTGCGGGATGCGCGCGAGGTCAAACTCGAGGGCAGGGCGGTCGTCGACGATCAGCGCGCCGCCTTCGGCGAAGAGACGCGTGCCAGCGCTGTCGAGCTCAAGGCCGGCGCCGTAGTCGACGAGGTCGTCGAGGCCAAACGGACGCAAGTAGGGGCGCATGCCTTCGAGAGCGACGCGCTCGCCCATGCGCGTGTCGAGGGGAAGGGGCGAGTTGCTCGCGAGCAGGATGAAGCTGGAGTCTTCGACGACGAAGGCGTTGACGTGATCGAAGACGGTGAGCAGCGTCGCGACGATGCTCTTCAGGTGCGGCACGTCGATGCGGAAGAGGTTCGTCCAGAGCGAAAGCACGCCGCCTTCGGCCAAGGCGCGGTCGACCTCCTGAAAGAACTCCTGCGTGTAGAGCGCGCTTGAGCCCGCAAGCCAGGGATGCGAGGGCTGGCTGACGACGGCGTCGTAGTAATTCTCGTCCGCGAGGACGAGCTGCGCGCGGGCGTCGTCAACCACCGTCACCGCGCGCTCGTCGTCGAGGGGGAAGGGTTTTTCGCGGGCCTCGTAGAGATAGCGCGCCGCGTTCACGACCGCGCC
>JBCDAA010000095.1:0-24486 GCA_039186435.1 Myxococcota bacterium
ACGTAGCCGCTGTCCGTCGGGCCGTCGGTGGCCTCCAGGATTCCCTCAGTGACGCCGAAGGGCTCGTAGACGCTCGAGCGGTACCACGGCAGCTCCATCACCCGAGCGGCAATATCGGACGCAGTGTTGGCGACCTGCGCGTCGTAGAGCGACGTCTGGTACAGGATGCGCCGATTCGTGATGTCCACCCCAGGAAGCGGATCGCGGAGGACGTGAGGCGCGTAGGTCGACGGCTCGGCGTAGTCCCACATCGTCTGCGTTGAAACGATGAACCAATCGCGGTCGAGCTTGCTCGTGTACCAAACCTCGAAGACCTTTTCGAAAGGGTCGAAGTCGATGGAGCGACGCACCATCACGGAGTACGCAACCGCGCCGACCTGGAGAACGTAGGCGTCGATGGTGTCGCTGAGGGCAGCCAGCGTTGCGCCCATAATGCCGCCCTGGCTGATGCCGTAGTAGTAACGCTCGTCAACGTTGCCGAGGGGGCGGGCTTCGTCGCCGACCATCAGCTGCATTTCGTCGAGCGCAGAGCAGGCGCCGCCGGTGAATACCTTCTGAAGGATCAGCGAGTTGATCGTCCCCTGGACGAGGCGTTCGCCGAGCTCGTCGAAGTTGCCGAACTGCGTGACAACGGAGTTGAGGAACTGGGCTTCGTCCTCTTCGGCGAGGCCCCAGTAGTCGGTGCCGAAGCCAACCATTTCACTTCGCTGAAGCGCGGTCCGGGTGCCACCGCTCGAGACCTGACCCGCGCTTCCAAGCAGGCCATGGCCGTACATCAACATGCGTCCAGGCCCGTCGCCGCGCATCACTCGGTCGCGCACGCTCGGCGGGATCACGACCTCAAAGGGCGCTTCCACCACGCCGTTGTACGCAATCTCGCCGTCGCCATCGCGGTTGAATAGCGCGCCCTCGAACTCGTTGGTCATGTAGAGGGGCACCGTGTAGGTGCCGCGGATCCGTCGCCAAATCTCGGCGTTGACGTCTTCCTGGACCTCGTCGACCGTGCAGTTTCCGACCCCTTCGACGTTGCCTTCGAGGCGCTCAAACGCATCCTCGCGAACCTGCATCATGGGGCCCCAGAGGCTCTCACCGGAGGCGGTGTGAAAATCCCACGCGAGGATCAGGTCGTTTCGGCCGACGCCCGCCGTGTCGAGGGCGGTGAAGATGTTCTCCATGGCGTCGCGCCGCGCTTCGAGCTCGGCGACCTCGGTACTTTCGTTGTCGCGGAGCGCTCGGAAGTACTCGCTCGGCGCGACCTGCGTTCCATCGAGGAGCGAGAGCTGCCGAATCGCAACGATGTAGCGATGGTCTTCCTTCAGCCGATTGGCCGGCCGAATGTAGAACGACGTGTTGTTGGGGTCCGCGTTGGGCCACTCGTCGACCTCGGAAAAATGGGCGACCCGTTCGCCCGTTTCCGCGTCCAGAAGGACCGTCGGCGAGCTGTCGAGAAGGCTGTCTGGAATGCGGCTCTCGCCCGGAAGATTGCTCGGGTCCACCTTGCCCTCGAAGGCGGCGATGATGCTCCCCATCGGGCTGAAGCCGTCGAAGCGGTTCCAGGTCGACGTTCGGGACACCACCTCGTCGAACTGATTGATGGGAAACGCGGCCTCGGCGATGTCCACGCGGAATCCGGTGACCGTCGAGCTGTCCTCCGTGAGGAAGCGAGACGTTGGGTAGGGCATCAAACAGTGGACGGGATCGAGGTTTTCGCACTCGGGGCGGTCCGCGATGATCTGCGGGCTGGCGTCCATCGCGTCGACTCCACTGTCGCTCGCAGCGGTGTCCGTCGCAGCGTCGGTGGCGCCTCCATCGTCGTCTCCACAGGCGGCAAAAGCGAAGAGTCCAAGAACGATCCAGATCCGAAAAGTCATCGACGCCATGGTACAGCCCGCACGCCTTGCACCCCCTTCTTTTTGCGGTGCGTGACGACCCGAGGAGAGCGTCCCGGACCGAATCGGGCGGTCGAAGCCGTCAGGATTCGCACGATCACTGCTCGACTCCTCAACCTTCGCTGAAATGATTGACATTTCAGCTGGCATCGGACTTGCTGTGCAGGCCCATGATGGTGGTGCGCCTGGTGATGGTGGTCAGCTTGCTGACGGCCTGTGGAGCTCGAACGGGTCTTCCCCTCCCTCAAACGTCGGAGGAGGACGCCGGGCTCGACGCCACCATTACCTTCGACGTCGGTGTCGATGCGTTCGACGCTGGCGTGGACGCCCCTTTTGACGCTGGCGTCGATGCGCCGGATGTGTGGATTCCCGAGTGCCCGGACTCGGTTGCGGTGTCCGCGCGCGAAGCGAGCGTACCGGTTGACATCATCTGGGCGCTCGACAGCTCGCTCAGCATGGTCGACGACGCGGAGCGAATGCGCGACAACATCGAGATCTTCTGGGAGTCGATCACCGAAGCGAATGTCGACGCGCGCGTGATCTTCCTTTCCGAGCGCGGTTACGCACCAGGGGCGCCGGGAGGGTACTCGCGGCGCTACTTCGAGATCCCCCGCGAGGTGGACTCCTGGAATGCGCTCGCGGAGATGTCCGCCGCGTGGCGCGACTACAGCCGCTACCTCCGCGCCGACGCGATTACGCACTTCATCGTGGTCTCCGACGACGACAGTCTCGCGATGGAGTGGGAGGACTTTCAGGCCGGCATGCGCGAGCTTCTCGGCCGGGACTTTTTCTTTCACGCGGTAGCGTCGGAGCGCGTCATGCCCACGCCCTCGAACCCGCGAGGGGTCTGCTCGACCCCGACCAGCTCCGCGTTTCGACCGGGCTACGAGTACATCGAGCTCACGGACGCGACCGGGGGGCTCTTCCTCTCGATCTGCAACGAGGACTGGTCCGAGCTCTTCACGCTGCTCTCCGAGCGAATCGCGATTCGAATTCCCCTGCCCTGCGGGTACACGCTTCCGCTTCCGCCGCCCGCGGGAGTCGAGTACATCCCCGATCGCTTCACGCTCCTTTGGCAGCTGCCTGACGAGGCCGGACCCCGCGTGATTCCTCGCGCTGGGGAAGGCGAAGACGACTGCGGCGATGGCTGGTGGTACTTCGACGGGAGCGACCGCGTGCAGCTCTGCCCGTCGACCTGTGAAGAGGTCGAAGCCCTCGGTGGACGCGTAGAAATCGATCTCGGCTGCGACCCCGTTGAGTTCGAGTAGTCAGTTCACGAAGACACCGACACGGAGGAAAGCGCGGATCGGAAAAGGTTCCGTGAGCGTCTGGTCTTCGCTGAGGCCGCGCACGATGTATCGCTGTCGCCGGGTTGCCTCGACGCCAAGGTCGACGAAGAGGCCCAGGTGGGCTGCGAGGTCGACTTCCATGCGCAGCACGAGCTCCATCACGGGGTCGGCACGAAGCGAGCTGCGCGCGGTGAAGCCCTCCGTCGCGCGCACGCGAGGAACGATCAGGTTTACGCCGGCGCCCACCCGACCAGCGATGCGAACCGCGCCCCGGTTGCCAACCTGAACTCCCAGTCGCAACCGGTAGCGGTCGATCCGTGCGCGTACGTCGAGCGCGCGTTCCTCACTCCCGCGGCCGTAGCCAACTTCGAACGCGAACGTCGAGAGAACCCGCGCTCGGCGACGAAGCGCTACCCCGAGGAAGGGGCCGTGAGCGGGGGATCGCTGGAGCGAGGCTTCGTAGCCAAGCCACGCGACAACGGAGACGGGCGGCGGCGCGATCTTCAGCAAGCGGAGTTGTTCGGTCGCCTGTTCCGCCGCAACCCCGACAGGGCCGCCATTCGTCATGGTGGCAACCGTGCTCGCGGCCGCGTCGGCGATGGTTTCCGCGAGGATATCGTCCTCGTCGGGGACCCGGGGGAAGGTTCGAAGTAGGACGCGGTCGCGGCGATCATCGACGACGACGAGGACGGAGCGCTCCGCTTCGAGGATGAGAAACACGCGCGCATCGGTGTCCGCCGACGGCGTCGTGACGTCTCGAAGCGAGAGTTCGTCCTGGGTTGAAACGCGAACGTCGCTTTCCGCGGCAAGAGCGAGGCGAGTGGGTTCGGCAAGCGGGCTGGGGGTCTGGACGAGGATCAGCGAGACGACCGGCGCGTCGGCTTGAACGGGGACAACGCGGCTGAGCAAGACCCCCAGCGCGAGGAGAACCGATCTCACGGCGTGCGCCGCTCCGCTTCGGTGCGATGCGGCGTGTTCGGGTATTCGCGGAGGAGCGTTTCGAAGGCGCGACGGGCGTCACCGGGTCGTCCCATCCGTCGCAGCGTACGAGCGCGTCCGAGAAGTGCCTCCTCGCGAAGCGCGCGCTGACCGCTCCTGAGATAGGCGTTGTAGTGGGAAAGCGCTTCCGCTGGGGCTGCGCGTCGCTGGAGTTCGCCAAGCGCGTAGTGCGCTGCGGGAGCTCGGCTCGAGTCCGGAAAGAGGCGAAGGAGATCTTCGTACGCGGCGACGGCCCGGGCGCGCTCGCCTTGGCGCCGAGCCGCGGATGCTTCCACAAAGAGCGTGCGTGCCGTGGGCGCAGCTTCGGCAGGCTCTTCTCGTTGTGCGGGGCGGGGGCGTGAACGCATCGCCGCTTCCGCGCGGTTGACCTGCGTCGTCTCTTCGACGGGCTCCTCGACCGGTTCTTCTTCGAGAGGCTCTTCCGCGGGTACTTCGATCGGCGACGATGGAACTGGCGGAACCGGCGCCGATGGCTGGGGTTCAGGGGGGTCTTGTCGAAAGATTCGTGGTCCGAGGGTTGCCGCGAAGACGACCCCCGCCGCCGCAAACGCAAGAAGAAGCACGGCGGCGCGGGTCCAGTGCGGGAGCCTCTGAGGCGACGGGCGCCGCGGCTCGCTCTCCGCCGACCGCGCGCGCTCCACCTTTTCAAAAAGCGTATCGAGGTCGAGGTCGTTCTCGGCCGCTGCTGCGTCGTAGAGACGACGCTCGGCCTGGCAGGCAGGGCACGACGCGACGTGCGCATCGAGAGCGCGCTCTTCGCTTGGGGAAAGAGTCCCGGACAGCTCGCGATCGCGGAGTGCCTCCAGGTGAAAGCCGAAATCATCGTCCACGCTCACCTCCAAGGAGGGTGCGAAGTTCTGGGTTGCGCATCACACGTTCCCGAAGCGCGCGCTTGGCGCGGCGAAGGCGACTTCGAACGGTATTGATGGGGACGTCGGTACGCTCGGCGATCTCCTCGATCGTCAGGCCCATGACCGAGCGGAGGAGAAAGACCTCAAGCTGCTGGGGATTTAGCACGTCGAAGATCTCCGCGCAGAGGTCTCGCTGCTCCACCTGTCCCGAAGCACTCCCCGGGTCGGCAACCTCCTCGGGAACACCCACCTGTTCGTTGGCGCGCTTGAGCGTACGACGGTTTCGAATCCATGCGGTCGCCGTGTGGCGCGCCACCCGAAAGGCAAACCAGCGAAGCCGGCTCTCGCCCCGAAAGAGAAAGAGCGCCCGGTAGAACTGCAGCGAAGCATCCTGGATGAAGTCGTCCACCTCGGTACTCGACGGACCGAGCGTCGCGCGTCCCATGCGTGCAAAGATTGGAGCCACCAACCCGAAGAGTCGGCGAGACTCAGCCCGGTCGCCGGCGAGCACGCGCTCCACCCACGCCAGTTCATCCTCGGTTGCTGCTGAGCCATACGCCGCCTTGGCCACTACGAGGAGAGTGGTGGGAAAAGGCGAAAGTGGACCCGAAAAAATCGAGGAAATTCGCAGCACCGACGGCCGGGGAAATCACCCTGCGATTTCGATGTCATAGACGCCGACACGCGCGGAAAAGGCTTACGCGAAACGGGCTCGGCTGACGTACAGCGATGACCGCACCGGTCTCAAAGGACCGCACCATGACGCTTTGCACCGCGTCCGTGACTGGCACCGGTTGTGGTTCCTCGTCGGCAAAGAACATGAGGAGACCTCGATCGTCCGCGACGGCGACCGCTGTGTTGCCGCGCGCGTCGAGATCAGCGTCGAAGCGCAGTGGGACCTCTCGCAGGGTTAGCGTTCGAGGTGTGATCACCGCGCCTGCGAGGTTTTGCGCATCGAGAACGGATCCGCGGATCGTCCAAAGGGCGACCCCGTCGTTCGCTACCTCGAGGTCTGCCAGCTCAGCGTCGGTTGGCTCCAGCGCTTCCCCGTCGTAGTCCACCGCGCCATTCGCAGCGATCACGAATCGAGAGACGCCGAAGGTTCCGGACCGAGCGTGAAGCAACCATAGGCGATCGTTCCACTGGCGAAGCGCGACGATGCGCCGGTTGCTTTCGCCGACCCAGCGCACGACTTCGCGGCCTTCGCCAACTTCGACGATCGTGTGCATCCCGTTGCTCCGATAGATCACGTAGCGCGTCGAGGTGGACGTTTGCTGATGCGCGCCTCGCAAGGGGAAGTTGATCCCTTCGTCGGCGATGAAGCGTTCCCCGCTGAGCGGCCCCTCCGAGGGCTCCACGATGCCCCATACGCCCCGTGCCTGTTCGTCGACGCGGCGGCCGAAGGTGAGGAAAAAGCCGCCTTCGGTCCGGCTTGCCTCGAGATTTTCAAACGTGCCCGTTTCTCCGACACGAAAGGGTCCTGCTTCGATGGTGAAGTTCGCGGAAACAAGCGCGTACTGCTGCTCTCGGCCGTTGGAAAACCAGACCCCCCAACCTCGTTCCGCTCTTGCGATCGCTTCGAGAGACGAACCGTTGTTCGCCGTCAGGACGAGCGTTGCCGGTTCTTCGCAGAAGATCTCCTGTTCCACGGCGACCACGCGTGTGTCAGACGCGCAGCCGACGAGGAGGAACGCGACCGCGAGACGCCTCCACATAAAACGAGGATGAGGTTGCCCGCGCGGGAAAGGCAAGCTTCACGAACTTTCTGGTGACTTCGTCCGCGGAATCTTTTTGGGGTCCGAAGTTCGAACTCACCGCCACTCATCGGACATGCGCATGCCGTGGGTGGACGCGTGAACTCATTCAGCTTCGTACTTCTCCTCGCCTTCGCCCTGGCATGCGAGGGCGTCATCGGGGGTGTTCCGACGGAACGCGATGGGGGAACGCGCTTTCGAGATGGCTCGGTCGTTGGAGATGGCGGCGACGGTCCACCGGCGCGACCCCCGACTCCTCCGCCGGATACGCCGCCGCCGGTACCTTTCGAGGCGCTTTCACCCGCAGCGGCGTTGAGCAAGGTCAAGTTCCTCGTGGTGGGGCTCTCCCCGAGCGCCGAAGAGCGCGACCGCTACCTCGCCGATCCCTCGGTCCTTCCCGCGTTGATCGACGAGTGGATGACCGACGCGCGCTTTGAGCTTCGATTCAAGGAAATGGCGAAGCTGCTCTTCCAGACCGAAGCGGATTTTCTGAATCTCCGGGACTACTTCGGGCTGGGGGTCGGGAACCGGCTGAACAACTTTGAGGCGCAAGGCGCGCGCATCCTCGATTCGGTAGAACGCGCCTGGCCCGAAACCGTATGGCGGATCGTGTCCGAGGGTCGTGACTTTCGCGAGACGATGAGCACCCGCACGTACATGTTGAACGTTCCGCTCATGGCGATGATCGCATACGCCGATGCCAACCCGCGTGACGACTTCGGCGTCGAAAACCCCACCTACCTTCGCCAGCTCCACCCGGGGCGGCCCGTGGAGCTAGTGATCAACGGCGACATTCCGATCGCGGAGTCGGCCGATCCAACGTCGCCAAACTTTCTACGCTTTCGCATCGTTCCGGATTGGCGGGAGTCCCGCGATGCGTTCTGCCGCGGACGGGCGTCCCAAACCTACAGCACCCGAGACGAGATGATGACCGTCCTTTCGGGGTTGCTCTTTGGGCGTATCGCACCGCAGTGCCTGGTTCGGCTCGACCACTTTCGCGACGAGGACTTCGAATTTCGCCCGGTCACGATCGTGCAGACCCCGGACCCTGCCGACCGAACACTCTTCTTCGACGTCGACACCCTTCGAAGCACGGACACGCTGCGTCTTGGAACGCCTCGCGCAGGCTTCATGAGTGACGTGGGCTTCATGGGCCACTGGGTCACGAACGACAGCAATCAGCATCGCGTTACCGCCAATCAGACGCTCATCGTCGCGCTCGGACAGGACTTCGCGCCTGAGGCGATTTCCACGGTTACAGACGCCGCGGAACCGGACACCGAACACGCGGATCCCACCTCGGCGTGCTGGGGATGTCATCGCGGCCTCGACCCGATGCGTGACTTCTTTCGTCAGTCGTTCACCGCGTTCGGGTCCGAGCGTGTCGACGGGGCCGACAATCAGCCCGTCCCCGACGTGGCGGCCCTCGGGGTCGGTTTGAGCACGCCGGTGGAGGGCAACGGCGTCGAGGATCTCGCGAACGCGCTCTTCGAGCATCCGGACTTGGCGATGGCGTGGGCCGAGAAGATTTGTCACTACGCAAACGGCGCTGCCTGCGCTCCGGCGGATCCTGCGCTCCAGCCGGCGGTGAACGCTTTCGTGGAGAGCGGCTACGACTTTCGGGTGCTCTTTCGAGGCGTTCTTGCTTCGGATGCCGTTCTCTTTCAGGCGCGCACGTGGACCTGGGACTTTGCGAGCTCAGCGGGGGTTGCGATCGCGTCTCGTAGCGACACCTGTCTTCGCCTCAGTGCGTCAGCGGGCCGCGAGGTCTGCGGCGATCGTCAGGTTCGAAATTTCATCGGCGGTCGGCCGGACTGGTTCTTTCAGCGGGGCAGTCCAGCTCCTTCGCTTCCGGCGCAGCCGTCGGTCTTCGCTGCCTTGAGCACCCAGCGAGTGTGTGAGGATCTGGCGGGGCGTGTTGTCGACGTCGGTGCCTTGCCGCGGGACCCGGCCGCGCTCGCAGCCTATCTTGTGACCGAGGTGATGGGCGTGGTGCCAGGGGACCCTCGCCAGGCCGCCCTCGAAGAGGTTCTGCAGGATCATTTCGTGGACGTACGCATGTCGGCCAGCGAGTCCAATGCGGTTCGCTCGACCTTTGCGCTCGCGTGTCAGTCACCCACCGCCAACGTGCGCGGGCTGTAGAAAGGGCAAGCGGTGAAGGATCAAGGAATGAAACGTCGCTCCATGCTCCGCTTCCTCTTCGGCGCGGGCGGCGTGGGACTTACGGCAGCTGCAACGGGGCTTCCAGTCACCTTTCTTCGCACCGGTCGAGCCAGAGCCGACGAACGGGGCGCTCGCTTCCTCGTGATGATGTCCAACTCGGCGGGCGATCCGTTCAACTGCAATACGCCGGGGACCTACGACGACGACTTCGTATGGCATCCCTCCGGCTCGGACTACGAGCCCATCGATCTTCAGGTCGGTGACTCCGTCGTACGCGCGGCTCGTCTTTGGGAGCGACTGCCCCTCGAAATGCGGCAGAACACGGCGTTTCTGCATCATGCGACCCGCTCGCAGCTTCACTCGGAGCTAGCGAAGGTTCTCAGGCTTCACGGCAAGACGCGCGGCGGGTTCAGCGTCGCGGAGATCATCGCGCAGCACAACGCGCCGGTCCTCGATACGCTCCAACCCAATCCGCTTCCGCTCGGCGACAAAGATACCCTTGAGGTGAACGGCGCGCCGACGCCTCGGCTGAGTCCGCAGTCGCTCAAATCCCTCCTCGTTAGCGACGCGGACGATGTCCTGGCGAGTTTTGCGGACCTCCGTTCGCGCGAGCTCGATCGCATCAACGCGATCCTTCGCGAACACGGCAATACGGAGCAGCGAAGGCTGCTCGACGCCATGGCTCTTTCTCGTCAGGAGGCGGCCGCGCTCGGCGACGCGGCGGGCGAGTTGCTCAGCAGCATCACCGACGACGGTCCGGTGTCGCAGATGCGCGCGGCGATCGCGTTGATTCGTCTTCGGGTGGCGCCAGTGATGAGCGTCAACCTGCCCTTCGGCGGAGACAATCACGGCGATCCCAACCTTGATCGAGAGGGTGAGGAGTATCGCGTCGGCATCGATGCGATCCGCGTCCTCTTTGAGGAAGCGGCCGCGGCAGGTCTCGCGGACCAGATTGCGTTCGCAACTCTCAGCATCTTTGGTCGTTCGCTCAGACGCTTCAACAACGGGCGAACGCATCATCCGGTCCACAGCACGATGATGCTCTACGCGCCTGGGATCCGCGGCGGCGTCTTCGGGGGCGTTGCAGACGACGGACGACACGGTTTTCTCCGCGCGTACGACTCCCGTACGGGGGTGCCTGCCGAGGACGGCGACGTCACTATCGAAACGAGTCTTCCTTCGGTCGGCAAGACCCTCGCGTGCGCCGCAGGTGTGCCCTTGGCAGAGGTCGACGAGGCGATCACGGAAGGAACGGTGATCGCTGGAGCCCTCTAAGGCGCGTACCTCGATAGCCTGATGCGATTGCGGCGGCGTGTCGCGGTGTTTCGTGATGCCCACCGAGCCGCGCTGGATGATCGAAACGCCGTCGATGAGACCGCCGGTACACGCCGCTACTTCGAGATCCCGACCCACCGACCTGTGAAGACGTGGCTCACCGCGGCTGAATGCCCGCGCCCGCGGTTGCAACAGAGGCGGCATGCTTCGCGTCCCCGTCGTGCTTCGCGTCCCCGCCATCGTCCTCCTGCTCGCGGCTTGTGATTCCTCCCCGTCCGGGTCTGACGCGGGTTCCGAAGACGCCGCGGTCAGTGACGCGCCGGAACGCGATGGTCGCCTCGAGGACGCTGCGCCCGCTCTCGATGCGTCGGTGGATGTGTCCGTGGACATATTGGATGCGAGCGCGGACGCCAACGCGGACGCGGCGACGGACTCGGCGACGGATGCGCCGCTCGATGCGCCGCTCGATGCGTCCGTGGATGGGCCTGGGGTCGCCCCGTGCGACGTGTGTGTCGAAGGCGAAGGAGAGTGCGACGGTCGACTCTTCGTTGGCTGCCTTCGTATCGACGGTTGTGCGACGTTCGGTTCCGCGCGCTGCGCAGGCGATGAGTGGTGCGGGCGAAACGACGAGGGAAGCCTCGGCTGCCATCCCCGGGAAGACATCGTCTGCGATCCGGGCGCGGCGCTCGGTGTGGGGCAGTGCGTCGGCGGAAGCCACTTCCGCTGGGAGGACACGGGCGGACCCTGTCTGGAGTCCGTGCTTCAAGAGGCATGCGAAGGTCGCGGCTGCGATGACGAAGCGGGCTGCGATTGCGCGGGTGCCGAAGTTTACGGCCAAGAGTTTCGGTGCGAGGAGGAGGGCGCGACGTATTGCTCCTGGAGGGACGACACGATGCTGCGCTGCGTGGACCGAGACCGCGACGGTTGCCTCGAGCTGGAGGTGGTCGCGTGCGCGGACGGAGAGTCTTGCCGGAGCGGAGGACGAGGCGGCTGCGAGTGCGAGAGCGTGTGCACCGCAGGTCAGGAGCAGTGCCGAGACGGCGTGCCTCAGGTGTGCGACGACCGCGCGGTGCCCGGCTGCTTTCGCTGGTCCTCCCTCGACCCCTGCGACAGTGGCCGCACGTGCCGAGAAGACGCCATCACGTGCTCGCCTGGGGACGCGTGCTTCGAGCGCTGCCCGGGCTCTGCACCGTGTGTTGTGCACGCCGCCCTTTGCGTACCGAACGAAATGTGCATCGACGAGTGCCGCCGAAATCTCTGTGGGCGCATCGATGGTCGCGCGTCCATGATCAGCTGTGGTTCCTTCGACGATGACGGGTGCCGAGATTCATCCACGACGCTCTGCCCACGTGACATGCCGGTTTGCAACGGCGCGGCGTGTGCCGAGTGCATCGGAGGCATCGACTGCGCGCCCTTTGCGACCTGCTCGGCCAACGTGTGCGTTCCGCCGAGCGGACGCTGCACGTTCGGCGTGGGACCCATCGACGTGGAGAGCTCGGCGGCGGGTCGCGTTTCCATCTACCTGGCGGTGGAGCATCCGCTCGTGGAAACCGACGAGGGCTTTTTCTTCTACGACATCATCGAAGCAGTGCGCCTTTCGGGCCCCCTCGGGTCGCCTGTACTCGAGATGCCCCCGCTGGACGGATACACCTCAAGCACGTTTCGGCAGTTCGACGCGACCGACTGGCCTGCGCTTGCGGAGCTCGATGGGAGTCCGTTCGGGCGCTGGTCCCTGAGCGTGCGTTTTGAGAGCGGCGAAACGGCGACCCCAACCGGAACGCGGGACGGCCCAGGCGGGTCGCTCGTGGAAACCGGTCGCCTCTTCGCCTGGGGCGTCTGCGTCGACTAGCGCGCTAGATGTGATCCTCTTGGTGCATCACATCTAGGGCGCAACGGAGATTCGATTGCGGCCTCGGCGTTTCGCGTCGTACAGCGCTTCGTCCGCGCGCTTGTCGAAGTCCTCGGGAGTCTCGCTGCCGTTCCAGACGGCGACGCCCACGGAGACACGCTGGATGATCGACACGCCGTCGATGACGACCGGCTCCTGCGCCATCTGCTTTCGAATTCGCTGCGCCGCGCGCTGTCCCGAATCGAGGTCGCATCCGGGCAGCACCACGACGAACTCCTCCCCGCCGCGGCGAATGAAAATGTCCTCCGTCCGAATGGCCCCTCGAACGCGCTGCGCGAAGACGCGAAGAACCTGGTCACCGGCGGCGTGCCCGTAGTCATCGTTGACCACCTTGAAGTGGTCGAGGTCCATCGAGAGGATCGCGAGGGGCGCGCCTCGCTCCGCTGCCGTCTTGGTTTCACGCGCGAGAATGACGTCTAGCTGCGCCCGGTTGAGGGCGCCGGTGAGACCGTCGGTGGCGGCGAGGTGCTGGAGCCGGGCGCGTTCCAGGGGTGGGACCGCGCAGTTCGCGAGGAGTCGTCCGACGGTCTCGTCCTCCTCGGAGAAATGGCCCGTCTGACCGGAGGTAACGCAGAGGCAACCGATGACTCGCCCCGCAGACCACAGCGGGATGGCGAGCATGGAACAGATCTCGTACCCCTGGGCCACGATTCGCTTGAAGCGCGGGTCTGTCGAGACGTCATCGATACGCGCGAGCGTTTCCTGTTCGATCACCCAGCCCATCACGCCTTCACCGCGACGGAAGGCGACCGGCGAACGTCCAACGCCGCGTCCCGAGCGCGCCATCGAAAGGAGCAGGTCGCCCTCATCGTCGACGATCCGTACCGAGGCGTGCTGTCCTTCGAAGAGGTCGCGCGCTGCGTTCGTGACAATCTGCAACGCCGCGTCGAGCTCGAGCTTTTGCTCGGTCAAGGACTGCGTTAGGTCAACCAACACCCGAAACGCGTACTCCGCGGGCCGCACCTGTCGAGTCTGCGGTGACTTGACCGGAGATGCCAGCAGACGCTGAGCCATCTCGACGTTCTAGCGATGGGGTGTGACGAGCGCGTGACGATCGTCGGAGATCGTCCGAGATCACTAGAGATCATCGGAGAAGACGAACCGCGAGACTGCCCATGGCGAGGGAAACCTCCCGCCGTTCCACATGGGAAGCCGGAGTGACCAGCGTCTCGAGGGCCTGGGCGAAATGCGCCACTGCGTTGGTCCGAACTCGGAGTCGGGCGTGCGCGCGAAAGCCGGCGTGCGCTTCGGTGCGCGTGACATGGGCCCGAAGAACCGCAGCGGCCTGGTTGGCCCGGCCATTGAGGACGTGCTGCGACGCGACGTCGACGGCGTGGCCAAGGTCTTTGTCGGCGATGACGAGGGCGGCGTCACTGGTCGCGAGCTCCGCAGCGTGCCCGTAGCGCACGCTGACGGTCTTTTCCGCGTGTTGCAGCATCGCGCGGGGGTCCTGATACGCGACCCGAACACGCGCGACCGTTTGGGAACCAGCGCCGCCCCGCACGCGAACCCGAAGCACGACGTGGTGCTCCTCGGCTTGGCGGAGCTGCGGAAAGGTAAGCGCGACGGACCCATTCGAATGTGTCGCGTTCACGCTCTGGTCCACGTCCAGGAGCTCCACTCCGTCGGGGAGGGCGACGCCGACCCGGACTTGACGAGCCGCGATCCGAAGTTGCGTGTGAAGCTCGCCGCGCAGAACGGCTCCGAGCTCGGACGCCTGCTGGGCGATGTGGTAACCACCGCCACCGGCCTCGGAGATCCCCCGAAGAACGTTCGGGTCGAACTGATTGCCAAGGCCGACGACGGTGGTCGTGCAGCCGTAGGTGGCGCGAACGCGCGCGGCCATCGGGGCGAGCTCGTCGGCGGTGAAGGCGCCACCGTTCGGGACTCCGTCGCTGAGCAGGATGACGAGGGGCTGCGGTCCGGCCGGGGTGATGCGCCGGTAGGCGGCGTGAAGTCCGGCTTCGATGTTGGTTCCGCCGCCGACCGAGATCGTGCCGAGCGCGCGTCGAACGGCGCGGCCGTTGCCGACGCGGGTTGGCGGGAGCATCTCCTGTGCGTCGCTGCCGTACGCGACGATTTGAACCTCATCGTCGCGGTCGAGCTGGTCGACCACGGTGAGGGCAGCGTCGAGAACCGTGGGCCACGTCGACTGCATCGAGGAGCTGCGGTCGATCACGAGATGAACGCGCACGCGAGCACGCGCGCTCGGTGCTTCGCCGCCCCGAACGCGAACGACGAGGTTGGTTTCACCGCCCGCCGCAGGGAGCTGGCTGTGCTCCAGAGTCGCGGATGCTTCGACATTCGGGCCCGTGGCGAGCTCGCCTCCGGCGCTCGCGTTGCCCTCGAGGAGCGGACCGAGATCGCCGAGGCGAAGTCGCTCGCCGTTCACGTTGAGACCCACCCGGAGGACGGCACGAAGCTGCGCCGACCCGTGTCCGACCGCACGAACGCCGGCGCCGCCGCCGAGGGCTTCGCCTTCAATGCCGGGGGTTCCGTTGAGGGACACCGAAGCCGCCACGGACGCGCTGACGCTGCCGGCCGTCTCAATCGCTCCGTTCGCTTCGAGGTTTCCCGCGGCCGTGCCGTCTTCCACCGCGCCGTGTGCATCCGTGCCGTGTTCCACCGCGCCGTGTTCCACCGTGCCGTGTTCGACCGTGCCGTGTTCGACCGTGCCGTGTTCCACCGTGCCGTGTTCGACCGTGCCGTGTGCAACCGTGCCGTGTTCGACCGTGCCGTGTTCCACCGCGCCGTGTTCAAGCAGGCTATCCATGTCCGCGGACTCGGCCGGATGGAGGTCGCTGTCGCCAGCTGCGTGACCCGCACCAAATTGGGGCTCCCCGATCACCATGTCGGAGGACGCGCTTGCCGACGCTCTCGCGGATGCGCTCGCCGAGACCTGCGCTTCCACGAAGACCGGTGGAGGTTCGACCGCAACACTCAAATGCGGAACGCGGCGCGGGTGAAGACCGACGCAGCCAACGAGGAGAAAGGAGAGGCCGAGCAGACGCATACCGGGTTCCTTAGGAAGAACCGTGCCGCGCCAAAAGCGTAGTGATCTCCGAAGCCAACCGTGTGAACTCCCTCGGACCAGGCGTGAACATCGCTTCACGCATTCCGGCGTGATTTCAAACGTTTGAATAGGGCTGAACGGAAGTCGTCGAAGAGAGCCGGCGAATCTCTTTCCTCGCCCTCAACGCCCCGCGTTGTATCTATCCGGCATGGCTCGCATCGCCATCGGCATGCTCGGAACAAACCTCGACGCGGGACGCAGCGAAACCCGTTGGGATCGCTGGCGACCCACCGTCTCTCTGGTCCAACATCCCCTTGAACTCGACGGGATCGAGCTCCTCTACGACGACGCGTTTCAGGAGCTCGCCGAACAGGTCGCCGCAGACATCGAGAGCGTTTCGCCTCAGACGCGCGTATCGCTCGTGCCGGTCCACCTCGCCGATCCCTGGGATTTCGAGCAGGTCTATGCCGTGCTGCATGACTTCGCGCGCGACTACCCCTTTCGCGACGGGGACGACTACCTGGTCCACATCACGACCGGCACGCACGTCGCGCAGATCTGCATGTTTCTCCTGACGGAGTCCCGCTACTTTCCCGCGCGTCTTCTGCAAACGTCTCCCCCACGTCCCCGCAGCGCAGGCGGGCCCGGCTCGTTCGCGATCATCGACCTCGACCTCAGCCGCTACGATCAGATCGCGCGCCGCTTTCGACGGGAGCACGAGGAAAGTCTCGTTTTCCTCAAGCAGGGCATCGAAACGCGAAACGCCGCGTTTAACCGACTCATCGAACAAATCGAGCACGTCGCCATCCGTTCGCGTGATCCGATGCTGCTGATGGGTCCGACCGGCGCAGGGAAGTCGCAGCTTGCCCGTCAGATTTTTCAGCTGAAGAAGCGACGACGCCAGGTGGAAGGCGAGCTCGTTGAAGTGAACTGTGCCACGTTGCGCGGCGACCAGGCGATGGCTGCCCTTTTTGGCCATACCAAAGGCGCGTTCACCGGTGCCCAGCGCGGCCGTCCCGGGCTCCTGAAGCGCGCGGATCGCGGCCTTCTTTTCTTGGATGAGGTCGGCGAGCTCGGTCCCGACGAGCAGGCGATGCTGCTGCGGGCGATCGAGATGAAGACGTTTCTACCCGTCGGTTCCGATGACGAAGTGCAAAGCGAGTTTCAGCTCATTGCCGGAACCAATCGTCCTTTGGTCGAAGCCGTGCGCAGCGGACGCTTTCGGGAGGATCTTCTCGCGCGCATCGACCTTTGGACGTTTCGCCTGCCAGGCCTCGCCGAGCGCAGCGAAGACATCGAGCCCAACTTGCAGTTCGAGCTCGAGCGCGTTGGCGCGCGTCTCGGTTTTCAGGTGACCTTCAACGCCGAAGCCAAGGAGCGCTATCTCTCGTTCGCCACTAGCGCCGAAGCGATTTGGGCGGCCAACTTTCGCGACTTCAGCGCCTCGGTGACGCGTATGGCAACGCTCGCACCCGGGGGCCGGATCGACGTCGCGACCGTGGAAGAAGAGATGGAGCGACTTCGCGCAGGCTGGAGCGGGCAGCCGATGGCCGTCCAGACCGACGCGATCGTCGATCAGGTCCTTGGCGATCGCGCTGCGGGGCTCGATCCCTTTGATCGGGTGCAGCTCGCGCTGGTGCTTCGGGTCTGTGCGACTTCGCCGAGCTTGAGTGCGGCGGGGCGTGTGCTTTTTCGGGAGTCGCGAAAGCACCGCAAGACCACCAACGACGCGGATCGCTTGCGCAAGTACCTCGCGAAGTACGAGCTCGATTTTCAGACGATTCAGCGCTCGCTGGCTACACCATCGCCTGAGTGACGACGTCGGCGACCTCGAAGCTCTCGGTGACGAGTTCTTTCGCGTCACCTTCGGACCAGCCGAGCTCCTGGATCGCTGCGACAAGCGCAGGAAAGTCGTTGTCAGCGGCGTCGACCTCGCGGAGATGAGCCACGAGCGCGACCGCTGGTGGGACGTCTTCGCCGCCGTGGTGCCCCCCGATGGCGGCGGTCAGTGCCTCGGGAAAACCCCACTCGTCGCTCATCGCCGCGGCGATCACCGCGTGGTCGCACCCCAGGGCATCTCGTTCAAGCACATCGAGGGCAACGCGGTCCGCCTGCCACTGCTCGAGAACGCCCACGTAGCGATCCTGCTGCGCGGTGACCAGAAAAGGGACGGCCATATGCTGCAGCAGCGACGCGGTGTAGGCCTCGCTCGTGGTCGCAGGGTGAAGTCGCTGAGCGAGCGCACGTGCGGTAGTCGCCCGGCGTGCGGCGGTTTGCCAGAAGCGGTGATGATCAAAGTCCTTGGACTGCGGGAGCACTTCTCGCACCGCGGACGAGAGCAGCAGGCGTTCGACTTCGCCGCGCCCGAGGAGACTGACCGCGTGATGAACGTTTCGCACGGGATGTCGAAGCGAATAGACGGCGGAGTTGGCGACGCGCAGAACCTGAACGCTAATGTTGGGGTCCTGCATCAATCCGTCGGCGATCTCACCGATGTTGCTGTTGGGATCGCGGAGACGCCGCATCGCGTCCGCGACGACCGCCGGAAACGATGGCAGCGAAAAGTCGCCGAGCGCGCGCTTGAGAATGCGCTTGGGGTTCAGCTTTCGTTCGCGAAACCAGCGGATCATTCCGCCCTCCGCGCGACCTTGTTCGCAAAGATGCTGATCATGCCGCCGAGGAGCATGTAGCCGAGCACGACTTCCGCCATCACCATCGCCTGTCCAGCGGTCGAGTTGGGGAGGACATCGCCATAGCCGAGGGTGGTGAGGGTGACGAGGGAGAAATAGAAGGGCGAGAGGGAGGTCTCGACGCTTCCGTAGTCGACGCCCACCACCTGATACCCAAATCCGAAGGCGATCGTGACGAACGCGATCCACAGCCCGAGGCGAAGAAAGCTGCGTCCGCAGTCGCTCGTTGCCCACCAAACCCAATAGACCATGTTGTGGTAGGGCCCTTGCTGACGAAGCTCCGCAAGGTAGTTCTGGTCCATCATGAAGCGACGCAGGCGATGCGCGTGTGAAAAGTCGACGTCGCGAATGTCCGCTTCGAGAAACGAGGCGCGTTCAAAACCACGGAGGCCCCGAAGGCGTGCGCCGCGAAAGTTGGTTTCGTGAAAGCGTGCACCGCGAACGCCGCAGTGCGTCACGTCTGCTTTGGCGAAGTCGGCGCTGCTGCAGTCGGCCTCTTCGAGCGAAGCCTGCTGAAAGCGCGCGCCAAGGGCCGTGCAGCGCCGGAGGTCCGCTCGCCTAAGGGTCGCGTTCGGAAAACTCGCGTGCGATAGGTTGGTCTCGAAGAGCGAGGCTTCGTCGAGATTGCAGCCGCCAAACCCGGCTTCAGTGGCGATGGCATGATCCAAGACCGCGGCTCGGAGATCGGCGTTTGCGAGCTCGGCGCCGTGGAGGTTGGCGCCGTGGAGGACTGCTCCGTCGAGGGCCGCGCCGATGAGTTTGGCGTCCTGGAGCTGCGCGCCGCTCAGGTCTGCGCCGCTCAGGATCGCGCCGCTCAGGTCGGCCCCGCGCAGGTCCGCGTCGCGAAGGGCCGCGGTGCGAAGGTCGGCGCCGCGGAGGTCGTCCGGCAGTGGAGCGCTGTGAGCGGGCAGACCCATTGCCCATGAGGTCGGTTGATCGAGCCCAAATCTTGAGTTCTCTCTTGAAGCAACGCGAATCGAGAAACCGCATTAATACGGTGGTCGGACGTAGCTACTTTTGGCGAGGACGACAGTCCTCACCCAGTTGGGGGCGAAAATGTCTCAAGGGTTTCCCCTGAGCGTCCGACGGGAACGGTATGGCTCGTCCTGTGTCCCGTCGGACTAAGAAGACCAAGAAGAACTCGGAACCCGTTTGCACGGCAGCGACTCAGATCATCCAGATGGCGATGGATGAGGACTGCTCGGCCTCGGATCTCGGTCGCATCGCGGCGAGCGATCCGGCGTTTGGCCTGCGGGTTCTCCGTCTCGTCAACAGCCCTTCGTTCATGCTCGCGAACAAGGTGGAAGATGTGCGGCGAGCCGTTGCGCTCCTCGGGGTGCGCGGGCTTCGCAATCTTGCGCTCAGTCTGGTGGTCTCCGACATGGTTCCCGTCGGGGAAGCCGGCCAGGTTCTTCTCGGCAACTCGCTGCGACGCGCGATGGCCGCTCGGTCGATCGCGACGTCCCTCGACCTGAAGCGGCCCGACAACTTCTTTACCGCAGGCCTCCTTCTCGAGAGCGGGCTTCTCGCCAAGGCTCGAGAGCACCTGGACCACGTGTTGGAGGTCGCGAAGAGTCCCGCGGAGCATCGCATCGTTCGCGAGCGGGCGGCCGGCAAACTGGCGCATCCGATCGTAGGTGCCGAACTCGCCCAGTCCTATCGACTCTCCGAGGAAATGATCTTCGCGATCGCGCACCATCATGACAGCGCGCCGCCCGAAGGAGATCTCGCGCAAGTTTGCTGGCTCGCCGAGCGGGTGGCTGGCGTCTTTGAAGGCGGCGACATGTCGCGCAACAAGCAAACTGCGCTGCAAGCCGCAGGGCGTTTGGGCGTGACGACCGAAGCGATCGAGCGCCTCCTCGAAGAGCTGCCGCAGCAAGTTGCAGAAGCGGCGCGCGGGTTTGACCACGACATCGGCGAGCAGCCCGATCTCGCGTCGCTCGTTCAGGACGCCAATCGGTCCCTGGTGGACATGAACCATCACTACGAAGGGCTCGTCCGTCAGCTGGAGAGCCTTCTCGTGGAGAAGGAAGCGCTCGAGGCCCAGCTTCGTGCCGCGAACCAGAAACTCGCCGAAGAGGCAACCACCGACGTCCTCACAGGGCTCGCTAACAAACGTGCGCTCGAGGAAGCGCTCGCGCGGGACCTCGCTCGCGCGAGTCGCATGGAGCAGGAACTCAGCCTCGTGGTGGTCGACGTCGATCACTTCAAGCAGTTCAACGATCGCTGGGGTCATTCCACCGGAGACGAGGTTCTTCGCGCGGTTGGACAGCTGCTTCGCGACACGGTTCGCACCGGCGATGTTGCCGCCCGCTACGGCGGCGAGGAGTTCGTGCTGGTGTTGCCGAATACCGATCCCGAAGGGGCGCTGACGGTTGCAGAGCGGGTTCGATCGCTTCTCGAGGAGGCGTCCATCGAGGGGCCGGAAGGGCCGCTTCGGGTGACCGCAAGCTTTGGCGTCGCTACGGTGCGCGGACCGGGGTGCGAGCACGCCGCGCGTGTGCTTTTCGAGCGAGCAGATGCCGCGCTCTACGAAGCGAAGCGGGCCGGCCGCAATCGCGTTCGTCTCGCGGCGTAACCTCTCCTTGCTCTAGCGAGGGCGCGGTCTTAGGGTGGCTGCCCCATGACTAAGGGCGAGCGAGACGACGGACAACCCGGGAACTTTGTTGCGGAGCTGGTGGAAGCTGAGCTGGCGGCGAAGCAGCTGAGTCGCGCCCTTTGCACGCGCTTTCCGCCCGAGCCGAACGGCTACCTTCACATCGGGCACGCCAAGTCGATCGTGCTGAACTTCGGCCTTGCGGGGCTCTCTCCAAACGGGCGCTGCAACCTACGCTTCGACGACACGAACCCGGAGAAGGAGTCCACGGAGTACGTGGAGTCCATCAAGCGCGATGTCGCGTGGCTCGGCTACGACTGGGCGGATCCGATTCGCTTCGCCTCGGACTATTTTCCGCAGCTCTACGACTGGGCGGTCGAACTCATCAAGAAGGGGCTCGCGTACGTCGATCTCCGTAGCGAAGAGGAGATTCGCGCAACGCGTGGGGACTTTCATACCCCCGGCGTGGAAAGCGAAGACCGCAATCGCAGTGTCGAGGAGAACCTCGCTCTCTTTGAAAAGATGCGTGCAGGGGAGCTCGAGGAAGGCGCCGCGGTTCTGCGGGCGAAGATCGATCTCCAATCGAAAGACCTCAAGCTTCGCGATCCGCTGATGTACCGCATTCGAAAGGTGCATCACCATCGCACGGGCGACGACTGGTGCATCTATCCGATGTACGACTGGGCTCACGGGCAATCGGACGCCATCGAAGGGATCACCCACAGCGTTTGCACCCTGGAGTTCGTAAACCATCGCGCGCTCTACGATTGGTTTCTGAAGGCCCTCGAAATCCCGTCGCCGCCTCGGCAAATCGAGTTTGGTCGCTTGAACCTCACCTACACCGTCTTGAGCAAGCGAAAGCTCCAACAGCTGGTGACCGAGGGGCACGTCGAGTCGTGGGACGATCCGCGGATGCCGACCATCGCCGGGATGCGACGCCGTGGCTATACGGCCGAGGCGATTCGTGCGTTCTGTGAGCGCATCGGCGTGAGCAAGAACGACGGCGTCGTGGACGTCGGCATGCTCGAATACGAAATCCGTGAGCATCTCAACGCGACCTCTCCGCGCGTGATGGGTGTTCTCCAGCCCCTCAAGCTCGTGATCACAAACTACGACGAGGGCGCCTCCGAAGAGTTTGAGGTGCCGAACATTCCGAACCACGACGAGGCCGGAACGCGCCGGGTTCCCTTCGGGCGGGAGCTTTGGGTGGAGCGAGACGACTTTTTGGAGGACCCGCCGAAGAAGTGGTGGCGCCTTGCACCAGGTCGCGAGGTTCGCCTACGAGGGGCCGCGCTGATCACGGTGGACGAGGTCGTCAAAGACGACGCGGGTGAAGTCGTGGAGCTTCGCTGTCACTGGGACCCCGAGAGTCGCGGCGGTACGGCGCCCGACGGACGCAAGGTACGTGGAACGATTCACTGGGTGAGTGCAGCGCACGCGGTCGACGCCAAGGTGCGGCTCTACGACCGTCTCTTCGCTGCGGAGAATCCGCTGGCGGGCGACGGGTCGTTTTTGGATCACCTGAACCCCGATAGTCTCACCGTCCGTGAAGGGGCGAAGCTCGAGCCTTCGATCGCCGGCCGTGAGCCGGGTTCTCGCGTGCAGCTCGAGCGTCTTGGCTACTTCGTCGTGGACACGCAATCGACGTCCGACGCGATCGTGTTGAACCGAACCATCGCGCTGAAGGATAGCTGGGCCAAGATCGCGAAAAAGCGCTGAAGGCTCGTCGATTTGCGCGAAAGCGACCCCACAAACGCTTTCGTGTCCGCGTCGAGCGGGCGTGTTAGGGTCATCGCCGCGTGACGGAGGTTCCCAAGCAGCTAGGGGGCTACGAGATCCTCGCCGAGATTCAGTCCGGCGGGATGGCGACCCTCTACCTCGCGCAGCGGAGTGGACCGGCGGGCTTTAAGAAGCAGGTCGCCGTCAAGGTTCTGAAGCAGCATCTCGCGAACAACCAAAAGTTCATCGAGATGTTCATCGACGAGGCGCGCATTGCGGCGCGGATCGCGCATCCGAACGTTGTCCGCATCGAGGAGCTCGGCCATACCGAGGAGCAGTACTTCCTCGTGATGGAGTACATCCACGGCGCAGCGCTCTCGGAGGTGATGACCAGCCTGGCGCGTATGGAACGACGCCTCACCCCACCCATGGCGGTGGCGATGGCGATGGCAGCCGCGTCCGGGCTTCACGCGGCGCATGAGCTTCGCGACGACGCCGGCCAGCTGCTCGATGTCATTCATCGTGACGTTAGCCCGCAGAATATTCTTCTCGGTGCACGCGGCGAGATGAAGGTGATCGACTTCGGCATCGCCAAGGCACGAAACCGCCTTCACGTCACGGACGCTGGAGCCGGCATCAAGGGCAAGCTTCGCTACATGGCGCCAGAGCAGCTCACCGGGACCTCGATCGATCGGCGCGCCGACGTCTATGCGCTTGGCGTGGTCCTTTGGGAGATGCTCGTGATGCGGCGTCTCTTTCAAGGCCAGACGGATCCGCAGGTGATCCAGCGGGTGACCCAAGGGGATATGCCGCCCCCGGGTGCGTTCGTGGACCTTGCCTATGCTCTCGACGGCGCGGTGCTTGAAGCGCTCAGCCGCGATCCGAGTGGACGTCCGGCGACGGCTCGCGACTTCCGAAGGAAACTCAAGGATGCGCTCCCGGAAGCGAACGCGATCGATCGCGGTGAGATGGCTGCGCTCCTGTGGGCGCTTCGAGGCGACTCCCTTCGGAAACGCGCCGAGCGACTGCCTGGTGTCGCGGCGATGCTTCAGAATATCGAGCTGGACCTTACCCCGGAGGAGGCCCTGCAGCGTTTCACCGAGCCGGTGAGCGAGGCGTTTCACGACGCGGAAACGCGCGTGGGTTTTGCGACAGGAACGGGATCGCAAGAAGCGACGCGCGTCACGGGTCATGGAGCTGAGACTGGCGAAGCTCCGCGTCCTCAAATGGGAACCGGCGGCGGGGAGTCTCTGCCGGCAACGCGTGTCGGTCGTCCTGCGGCGAAGGCAGCTGCGGCCAAGGTCTCCGCGACGGCGCCTTCCCTGTCTCCGAAGAAGTCGAGCAACACCATGAAGCTTGCGCTTACCGTGGTGCTCGCGATTTTGATCGGTGCCGCCGCGACCGCGATCGTGCTGGGCGTGTTTTCGGAGCGCGAGGAGCCACCGCCGGTGCAAGTCGTTCCGGCGCCGCCGGGCTGACGCGATCGCGACCTACGATCTCGAACTACGATCGCGAACTACGATGCGATCGAGAGCGGCGCGCCCTGCAGGCGATCGCGCCCGTGCGGTTCGTCGAAGTCGACGATGGGACCCGCGGGCACGACGCGCGCCGGGTTCACGCTTTCGTGGGAGCCGAAGTAGTGCTCCTTGATGTGGTCCATGCGAACCGTCTCCGCGACGCCCGGGAGCTGGTAGATCTCGCGCGTGAAACCCCAGAGGTTCGGATAGTCCCGAAGCCGCTTCAGGTTGCACTTGAAGTGGTAGTGATACACCGGGTCGAAGCGCACGAGCGTGGTGAAGAGAAAGAAGTCCGCTTCCGTGAGACGGTCACCACAGAGGTAACGCTGCTTGCTGAGCACGCCTTCCCAGTGGTCGAGGGCACCAAAGAGCTCGTGGACGGCTTCTTCGTACGCGCGCTGGGAGCGCGCGAAGCCCGAGCGATAAACGCCGTTGTTGATCGGTTCGTAGATCGCGTCGATGGTTTCTTCGATGGCGTCGTGCAGGTCGGCGGGGTGAAAGTTCACGTCCGCTCGGCCGGGGAAAACATCGTCGAACATGCGGACGATCTCGCGCGACTCGTTGTTGACGATCGCGCCTGTCTCGGTGTCCCAAAGGATGGGCACGGTGACGCGGCCGGTGAAGTCTTTCTTCGCGCGGAGGTAGACGTCGCGGAGAAAACGCGCTCCGCCCGGGTCCGCGACGACGCCAGGGCCTTCGTCGAAGCTCCAGCCGTCTTCCCCCATGAACCAGTGGACGACGCTCACGGGAACGATGTCCTGGAGCCCTCGCAAACTGCGAACGATGAGGCAGCGATGCGCCCACGGACACGCGTAGGAGACG
>JBCDAA010000096.1:0-24171 GCA_039186435.1 Myxococcota bacterium
CCCCTCCTGAAGGGTTCCGCATTCGATGCGGAGGTTCGCTATCGGTATCTCTAGGCGAGGTACCACGCGCGGCCGACGCGCTTCGCGTCTTCGAGAGCGAAGCTTGAGGTTCCCATGAACCCGTCGCCCGCGGAGAAGAGCGTCCCCACCCCGTCGTCGTCCACCGCCACCAGACAGCCGACGCTGTCCATGAAGCCCTGTGCCTTCACCGGCTGACCGACGAGCGCGCGAAGACCCGCGAGGTCCGAAATCGGTTCCTTGATGTCGTAGTGCGTCTCGTCGTAGAGGGGCATCGTGAGCGGTCCGGCGTAGCCCTCGAGGTAGTCGCCCCAGTCCGGGTCGGGCTCGGACACGCGCATGCCCGCGAGGGGATCGTCCGAGAGCGTGACGTTTCGCGCCGGCGCTTCGTGGTAGGACGCGTACGGCGTTGTCGCGACGGGGGTTCCCTCCACCTGGGCGACGTTTTGAAGCGCTGCGTGGGTGGCTTTGTTTTCTTCCAGCGAGACCTCGTCGTGAATCGTGCCGAGGACCGCCGCGGCCGAAGGAACGGCGTCGAGCCATCCCGCCGGAGGCACGAAGAGGTCGTGGTTGCCGGCGAATCCGCGGTTTTTGAGGCGCTCGAGGCGTACGTAGGGCAGGCCGAGGGTGGCGATCACCATCGCGAGGTAGTCCCGCGCGAGCATCGGATGACAATCGTCGAGCGCGGCCGCGTAGTCTCCCGTCATGATGACCGGCGGGTCCGGGTAGCGTTCCGAAAGCACCAGGCCGAGAAGGTTGTAGGAGGAGTCGCCCGGAACCTGAAGGAAGTCGTCTAGGTTGCGAAGCGAGCTGCGCAGGGCGTGCTCGTCCCAGCCACCGAGACACGCGCGTGAGGACTCTTTGGGACCGCACATGTCGGGGCCGAAGAGGTAGCCCGGTCCCTTGAGAAAGAGCTCCTGCAGGGAAGGGATGTTGATGCGCCCGGCGCATGCCATCTCCCTCTGGAGGTGAAAGTGCGCGGCGGGATCGTCGACGGAGTCGAAGTATTTGCTGACCCAGATCACGCGCAGTCCGTTGGCGGCGCGAAAGAACGCAAGAAAGCGCGGGTCGAGGGCGAATCCGATCGCCGCCTCGGCCTCACGAATCTCGTCGTCGGTGGCAGGCGCACCAACTTCGGCGTGGCGCACAACCGTCGCGTCGCTCGCCTCGAGGGCGGCCATCATGTCGTCAATACGTTGTTTCCAGTTCCAAGACATCGTGTCCTCATCGGTTTGGGCCATCCAACCAGCCTCTAGTGGGGGATTGCGCCGACCGATGCGGATCCGTCACGAACCTGAAAAAAAGATCGTTAGCGGTCGCATGCCGCGATGTTCGCGTCCCGGCCGTCGATGCGAACGACGAGACAGTCGCCGTCGTCGCAGTCCCGATCGCTCTCGCACGGGACTCGGCAGCGGGCGTGGGGCTCGTTCGCCGCTTGGGCGCAGTGGAGGTTCCGGCCGCAGTCGCTGCTCGACTCGCAGATCGCGCCCCGTTCGGCGCCGTGGAAAAAGACGAAGTAGACGCCGCCGCCGCAGGCGAAGAGGAGGAGAAGAAGTCCAGCGCCGATGCGGGTGCGGTTCACGCGGGGACGCTACCGCTCCCCGCGACCCGATGCACGCCTGCGAACCAGGACGATCGCGATATCGTCCTGGAGTCCGCCGCTTGGGAGGCGTGCGGCGCCCACGAGGTTCCACGCTGCGTTCGGTCGGCTGAGGATTCCGCGAATGTCCTTGGCGTAGCGGGTGAGCCCGTCGGAGGCGACGAGAACGAGATCCGCTGCTGCTGCGAACTCGACCGGGCGCGCCTTTCCACTTCCTACGAGTGGCTTTCGCTGCTGGTTTTCGGTGAGCTCGCGCCAGTCGTCTCCTCGTTGGCACCAGGCTTCGCTGTCGCCCACCGAAAGACCGTGAACGATTCCGCTACGGGAGAGCGTCAGCCAAATCGCGGTGCATCGCCCTCCGAAGGAAGAGGCGATCGAATGATCGAGGGCCCGAAGCGCAGCCGCATCGCCGACCGTTTCCACGGCACGCGTGGCGGCTTCGGCGCCGCCGGAGCTTCCGCCTGCGCCATCGGCCAGTGCGACCTGCAGCGCGTCCCCCATCGCGACATGGACGCGATCGTCGCCGGCCACCGGTGTTTCCTCTGGGAGGTCTATGCCTAGACCTCCCCGCACGGGGAGTGAATCCCCAATGACGCTTCGCGCCTGGCTGCGCTCGGAAGTTCGCGTCGTCCGCGACGCTTCCTCGGCGACGTCGACGATCCACTCGTGAAAGAACCCGCGGCGAACCCTGGTCCGTTCGAAGTTCCACGCGCGCGGGAGCTCGTTTCCGCACTCGGGACACTCGAAGACCTCGTCTTTGACGATGCTCCGCGCGCCGCAGGCCGTGCAGCGTCGAAACTCAAAGCGCGCGGTCCAGGTCGGCGGTCCGGCGATGTGCGCGTGCTGAAGCGCGCGCGCGAGTGCCTCCCAGCACGCGGGAGGAGGGCAGTAGCCGGTCGACTGATTGGTGGCCTCGGTGATCTCCTCGGAGTCGAAGGTGAGCTCGCCCGCTGCAAAGACCGGCGCGCCTCCTGCGCAGGCGACGTGTTCGCTCGCGCGGTCGGCGACTCGCAGGACGCCCTCGTGATCGACGACGAAGGTGCAAGTGACTTCGGTATCGCTCGCAAATCGCGCGTGGGCAGCGCGAAGGTCGGCTCCGCTCCGGACTGGCGTGCCGCGCGGGTGCGAGCGAACGGCCTCCGCCACCGAGGGCGGGCCGACGTAGCGATAGAGCGGGTGCATGGGAGGGCCAACCTGCGTCGGCCGAGCGTGTATTTCTACCCGCGAAGGGAATCGCGCCGGGTTTCCAGCGTGCGGACGCGCGCGGCTTCGCCGGCCCACCCAAAGCGCGCCTTTTCGTGCTGGACGGCACGGTCGAGATCCTCGGCGGCCTCGCTTCCTCGATCCCGTCGCGCGTGCAATGCAGCGCGGCTTTGGTAGGCCCGGGACGCATCCCGGTGAGCCTGATCCACAGAGTCCTCGCCGAACGGGAGGTCCTCCTGCGTGCCCCAGGGAGGAAGGAGGATCGCCGCGATGGCTCTTCCGAGCCACTGCAGTGCGTCGTCTTCCGCGGCCCAAAGCGCCCGGGTCGTGAGATAGCGCGTGTGCGGGTCGAGTTCGATCGCACGTTCGACGTCCCGAATCGCGAGCTCTGGCTCCGCGGAGTACCGAACGCAAGCGCGATGGTGGTAACAGGCGCCCAGCTGGCGCTTGACCTGCGTCGTGGTCTCACGGGTTGCGCGTTTGAGCTCTGCCTCGCCGAGTTGAATTGCGGCGTCGAAGTCAACGTCGGTCCGGACAGGCGTTCGAGCGGGAATCGCGCGCTGCGGATTGGACTCGGACGCATGCCGTCGAAACACGCCCTCGATTTCGTCGTTGAGGGCCTCCTTGAGCGCTGTGCGGAGGGCTCTCGTCTTGCGGCGCCCGGAGGATTGCGTTCGCAGCCGGTTCGCGATCTCCCATGCAACCCACGGCCAATCGACGTACACCGGTTGACTGCCTTCGGCGTCCATCCACCAATGGACCGACGCGCGCACGCTTCCTTCCCCCGCGATCCAAAACGAGCTGAGGCGCGCCCCCACGCTCGCCAGGAGAGAAGCCACATCGAGCAGCTCGAGACCCACGTCCGCCCACACTGCGGCGTTGAGCTTGCCGTTGAACTCGCCCCATTCCACGGCCACCGGATCGAGTGAAACCACCTTCGCGACGCGCGGGTCGTCGAGTTCCATCACGCGCCGCGCGGTACCTCGAATCGCGGCACGCTCGATGAAGGGGCGGCCGAGTTCGGGCAGTTCCACGACGAGCTGCGTTTGTCGATCGGTGAAGTAGCCATCGTCACGCGGTTCAAATCGCATCGCGTTCCAATGTCGGAGCTCTGCGTGCCGTCCGCAAGTCGAGGTGCTGTGGTGCTGAAGTGACGAAAGTGAAGAAGCGCCCCCTCCTCAGTCAGGTTCGGACGACGCGAAGCGTCATTGGAGGGGGGACCCGCGGGGATTCACTCCCCGTGGGGGGAGGTCTATCCCTAGACCTCCCAAAGAAAACAGCTCAACGATAACGTTTGAGCACGACGTAGCCGCCCTTCGTCTCAAAGGGCTCGGCCACCTGGCCCTCGCCGAGTCCGCTTGCGGCCTTTCGCACCCAGCGATCCGCGTCGGCCACGCGAATCATTCCGAGGTCGTGGCTCTTGTCGCCGAAGCGCTGCGCCAACAAACCGAAGTCGCTTTCTGGAAGCGACGCGCGCCGTTGAATGCTGCGGGCACGCTCGAGCGCGGCGGCTTTGCTGCGCCGCACATCGGGGCGGGCCGTGTCGACCCCGCGCCACTGGACGACGATGTAGCGCAACCCCATCGGCGCCTGCGGGCGACGCGGAATGGTGTCGTTGTGAGACGGGCGCGCGCTCACCACTCGCCCGAGGGCGCGCTCCAGGGTGGCGCAAAGCGCGCTGCGATTGAGGTCGTGAATGCGGACCCCGTCGAGGAGGATCGCAGGGCCGTCGGTGATGCCGAGCGCAAGGGCCAAGTCGCGGTCTCGCGAGATCGCTTCGTGATGTCGTTCGATGCGAAGCGCGTGGCGGAGGCCGTGGCGATGAATCCCCAGCGTTTCGGCGTGGGCCTCAAGGCGCTGCGCGCTCGGGGGTCGCTTGCTGCGCTGAAGGAGTTCGACGAGCCCCCAGAAGCCCTCGTCGCCGCATTGACCGAACGCCTCGTGGGCCGCTTCGGCGACCCGCATCGAGACGTCCGAGCCCCCGGGAAGACACTTGAGAGTAACCCGCAGGTCGTGGGGATAGGCGTCGACGAGTTCCCGGAGATCCCGGATGAGACGGCGCGACGTCGCTTCGGCGAGGTCGACGAACGCGAGGAGTGATACCGACGGGTGTTCACAACCGATGGCCGGGGACTGAACGGCGTCGGGCCGGCGGCGTGGTCCGGGTCGTTCGGAGACTTTGCGTTCGACCGCCGGTCGGCGGCGCACGCCGAGAAGTCCTGCGGCCACCAACGCGAGTCCCGAGAGGAGGGGGATAACCCCTGGACCACCCGTCGCGATCAACGTGGTTCCGACCCCAGTGGCCACGGCGCCGAGGGAAAGAAGACCCCACGCCCACGGAACCACGGTCCGCACGACCGGGGGACGGGACACCCGGGGGCGAAGGCTCGCCGTGTCCGGGACCATCGACATCGTGGGCGCACGTGTGACGAAGGGGGCGAGTTCGTCGCGGAGCGCCTGCGCGTTTCGGGGGCGCTCTAGCGGGTTCTTGGAGAGGCATCGATCCACGAGCCTTGAGAGCGCCGGATCGATGCCGGGAACCACCTCATGAAGGGAGAGATGCGGTTCGGTGCACGCGGCCACGATGACCCCGTGGGTGGTCTGACCCGAAAAGGGCCGCTCGCCGCAGAGGGCCTCGTAGAGCATGACGCCGACGGACCACACGTCGGTGGCCGGGGTAACGCGGCGGGAGTCGAGGGCTTGCTCGGGCGACATATACGAAGGCGTTCCCATCGATGTGCCCGTCATCGTCATGCCTTCAGCGCGGTCGTTGCGGGCGATCCCGAAGTCGAGGAGCTTGACCGGTGTCGTTCCGCCCGAGGTCACGAAGACGTTCGCCGGCTTGAGGTCGCGATGAATGACCCGACGGTCGTGCGCGGCGGCGAGCGGGACCAGCGTCGCGTCGATGAGGGAGAGGATCTCCTCCGGCGAGGCGAGCGGGTCAGCCATTCGTTCCTCGAGAGTGCAGCCGTCGAGGAGCTCCATCGCGATGTAGAAGGAGTGGTCCCCCTCACCGAAACCCGCGTCCAGCACCTCGACAATGCCGGGATGGCCGAGTTCGGCGGTGACCGCGGCCTCGCGCCGAAAGCGTTCCGCGATTCCCTCGTCACTTCCTCGGTCGAGGATCTTGAGGGCGACGTGGCGACCGGTGACGGCGTGCCGTGCGACCCACACCTCGCCCATGCCGCCCTCGGCGAGGCGGCGTACCCGTTCCCAACGACCTCCCACCAGGCGTGAGCTCGGGCGCGGTGCGATCGACACCAGCCTCAACGACGACGCTCCATCGTTTCTGAGGTCGGGCGAATGAGCGCACTTCCTTAGGGGCTTTTCCCGACGTGGCGCCGCGATTGCGCGACGATTGCGACTTTTCACGCGTTTCGCCTGCAGAGTTCAACGCCGCTTGCAAGAACGCGGTATCATTCGCGGTGCGGGAGCGAGCGTGCAGAGCACGACGACGACCACAGCATCGGGGACCGAAACGCGAGATGACTCCCTCTCAGGGGCCGTGTTGGTGTGGCTCGGGCCAAATGCGCCTCGGGCTGCTCTCGAAGCGCGGGGCGCTCGCGTAGTGGAGGGGGCACTCGGGTCGCCGCTACGTCCGGTGCTGACCCACGCGCCCGATCTCGTCGTTCTCGCGCATCCCAAACGCGCGTCAGAGCTCCTCACGGCCCTTTCGGCGACGCCTGGACTCGGCTCTGTTCCGGTGGCGATCGTCGACAGCGCCGCCGAGCGCATCGATCGCTTCGGAACCTACGGCGTGGTCGCGCGGTGGCCGCGAACCCTCGATGGCGCCGCTATGGCCGACGCGGTGGCGGACGTTCTTGGGCGGCGGGACGAAGACGTGGCGGTGAGCACCGTCGAGGGGCCCTTGGCCATGCTCGACCCGTGGCTCGCTGCGTTTTCGGAGCGCGGCGCAACAGGCTTTTTCGTCCATCCGAGCGGAGAGGGCGCTTCGGTCGGGCTTCTGCTTTCGGGAGGGAGGCAGGCGCCGAAGCTCTCCAGTCTTCTCGGCGAGGGATCGGCGCTGGCGCTCCGCTTTCACGAGACGGCGGCCGATCGACTGCGGCTCGCGGCGACGGCGAAGGACGACGCCGACGTCGCGGGGGCGCGGGTCTTGATCCTCCACGGCGACGACGGGGCTGGTGCGCGGTGGCGCGACGCCCTCGAGGCCCAGGGCGCAACGGTGGGGTCTTCGGCGCTGGAGGATCTCCGCAAGCAGGTTCCTAGCGTCGTCGTGATCGCGCGCTCGGCGTGCGGTGGCGAGGGCCTCGTTTCCTTTTGGGAGGAGGAGCGGCTTCACGGCGCTGTCTTCGTGGCCGCGGCCGACGACGAACACGAAGCACAGATCGTACGTGCGGTCGGGGAAGCGTACGCGGCGGAGCGCAGCGTGCGCGAGCGTCTCTCGGGGGGGCTTGTGATGCGCGGTCGTCTCGAGGCCTTTGGGGCGGCGCGATGGCTCAAGGTGCTCGCCGGTGTGACCGGGCGGATCACGTTTCGCGTGACGTCCCCGAAGGGTGAGCTCGCGCTCCAGCTTGCGGACGGCAAAGTAAAGAAGGCGCTGTGGACCCCGCGGGAGGGCGAGGCGGTCGAGGGACGCGAAGCGCTGGCCGCGCTGCTTGCGATGCGCGTCGGTCGAGTGTCGGCGGGGCGGGACGAACCGCTTCGCGCCGCGGCGGATGCGCTCAAACTCCCGGCCGCGGTGGCGCCGCCTCCTGCGCTGGCGGTTCCGACGTTGGCGAAGGTGGACGCGGACGAGGGCGAAGCCGAAGCCGCTGAACCTAAGGCAGAAGCCGCAGCTGAAGCGGAATCCGAAGCCGCAGAACCTGAAGCGGAAGCAGAATCCGAAGCCGAAGCGGAATCCGAAGCCGAAGCCCAAGCCGCAGCCGAAGCCGAAGCCGAAGCCGAAGCCGCAGCGGAATCCGAATCCGGAGCCGAAGCCGCAGCGGAAGCCGAAGCCGCAGAACCTGAAGCGGAAGCCGAAGCCGCAGCGGAATCCGAAGCCGAAGCCGAAGTGCCGGCCGAAGTCGCCGAAGTAAAGCAAGCCATTGAAGCGCCTGTGGTGGCGGCGGCGAAGATCACCGACCCTGAGGAAGAATCCGGGTCGCGCGTGTGGGTGGTCGTTGCGCTGATCGGACTGATCCTCGCCGCGGTTTGGTGGTGGCGATCCGGCGCCGAGACCGAGGCCCCTCCGGCGGTCGACGAACCCGCAACGGAAGAGGCCGCAACGGAAGAGGCCGCAACGGAAGAGGCCGCAACGGAAGAAGCCGCAACGGAAGAAGCCGCAACGGAAGAAGCCGCCCCGGAAGAAGCCGCCCCGGAAGAAGCCGCCGCGGAAGAATCCGCAACGGAAGAAGCCGCTTCAGCGGGGGACGTGGCGTCGTGGGTTCGCGAGCTTCAGGAAGCGCACGCCGAGCGCGACTACCGGCGCTCCGTTCCGCTCGCCCAGCGCATTCTCTCAGCCGAACCTGCACGCGCCGATGTTCGCTATCAGCTGGCGCTCGGTCTGCTGCGCACCGGACGCGGCGACGATGCGCTCGTTCACGCGGAACGAATTCGCGAAGAGCAACCGCGCGTTGGCCGTTACCACCTTTTGGTCGGTGATATTCACACGCGATTCGCGCGGCGGACCTCCGCGCGGCGAGCGTACGAGCGCTGCGTGGAAGAAACCGAGTTTGAGCGTTGCCGAGGGCGTCTGGCACGGGGTCGCTAAGAAGGGAAAAGTCGATGACGGAAGCGAAGGAAGAAGAGAAGAAACCGTTCACCTCCAAACTCACGCAGGGATGGCAACGCTTTCTCGCGCACGTGATCGAGCACGGTTTCGAGGTTGGTCGGCGCGATCCGACGGACTTCATTCGGCACTTTCCGCCCTCCGCGATTATGGAAGGGCTCAAGGACAGACCAACCCTGCGAGCGAATATCCTCGTGATCTGCACCGGCACGCGCATGAAGATCGCGCTGAAGAAGTCGGCGGGGTCTTGTGCGGAGGACCTGCAGATTGCCCTCGACGAAGACGAGGCCGACGCGGAGACGGTGGTCGCGCTTTTCGATCCCGACGATCGCGTGCGCTACCTCGACAAGCAGAAGCTCTGGCAATACGTCACCGAAGGGGAGTTCTGGAAGTCTGGCGCAAAGGACCCGAAGGTTGCCGCCCAGCACGTCGCCTACATCCTCGAGCGTGCGCTCGAAGACGAGCTTATCGACCACCGGGAGATCGTCGAGGGCATCAGCACCGACCGCATCGCGCAGCTCCTCCCGCGAAAACGCCTCCACGAAATCATGGCCGCGACCTTCGCCGCGTCGCAGTCGGGCAAGCCCTTCTCGGAAAAGGACATGCTCGACATCACGCCACCCTCGGCACTCGTCGAGTCGATTCCGCTTCAGGATCTCTGGCAGAAGGTCATCGCCCCGCAGGTTGCGAAGCGCCACAAGCTCTCCGCCTATGCGCCGCCGAAGCCGCCGCCGGTGGCGGGCGCGGGTGGGAAGGAAGACGAAGACGAAGACCTCGACATGGACATCGACGACGTTCTCGACATGAGCGCCGACGTCGAGGACGACAAGAAGACGAACGGAAAGTCCGTCAATCCCCCCGCGTCCTAGTTCCTTCGTCACGTGAGACGCAACTAGAGCACAAATAACGTGGCCGCTTCGCGGCACGAACACGCGATCCAGCCCCATCTTCTCACGCTCGAAAATACTCGTGCATTTCCTCGGCTCGTAGACGCGCTGCCTCACGCCCCCGAGCCACGGATCGACTGACGGTATTTCGAAGTGTGCTGTCGATTCCGGGCGTTGATTCGAACGCGCGAGCCTCGGTCATTCAAAACTCCTCGATGCTCGAAGGTCACCGTGGTGCTACCTAGGGACTGGTTCGAGGAGGGTTGGATGCGACAGTGGGTAGCTTTGGTGTTTCTTTGCGCGGCGTGCGGCGATGACGCGACAACGGATCCGCTGGACGCCGGTGCAGACGCCGCGATCGACACGGGCTCCGGTCCCGTCGCGCACTGGATCCGCGGTGACGTAGAGGTGTCCCTCGTTGAGGTTTATGCGGCGGCGATGCACACCGAGGGTCCCGTGACCCGCGAATGGCTGCCCAAGGATCTCGGCGCGCACCCCGACGGCGAGCTCTGGGTCGTCCAGCAAATGGAGCGCGATCCGAGCTACGACGACGAGACCGAATGCACCGCGGCTGCGACGGCGGGCGGCGCGCCGAACGACTGCGTTTCGCTTCAGGGGAGCACGGTTGCGATTCGCGATCCGTCGAGCGATGTGCCCGCGACTGCGGACAATGGGCGCGCGAACCTCGTTGTGGACTTCAACGCCTGGCACTTCATGCGGCGGCCGTCCGGGATTGCCTTCGGCGCGCGCGAGCTGGTGCTCGATCACACCCATCCAGGTGCGGAAGACACAGGCCTCACCGAGCCGGTGGTCTTCACCAATACCTTTGCGACCTGCCATGAGCACTGGACCGCGAACGCGACCGACATGCCTCCCTTCATCGGCCCGACGCTCTGGACCGCCGACTCCGCGATCTACAATGGCGACAACGGCGACTTCGACTGGTCCAACGGCTCCCACCTCGACATGGTCCACGCGACTCGATACTGCATGGGCATCGCCTACGAATCCGGGAACACCTATTGGGCGTTTGACGGCAACGGCGGGTTTCTCGATCGCTACGACTTCGGTTCCCCGCACCATCCCGGACATCACAACCACGACGATGCGGACATCGAACGCTACTTCCTTCCGCTGGGGGACCGGCTCCTTCGGGTTCCGAACGTTCCCTCGAATATGCTGATCCACGGCGATGAGCTTTGGGTCGCGGACACCGGCAATGGCCGCGTCCTTCGCTTCGACCTAAGCGGGGGCGCTACGATCGCGGGGTCGACGCGCAGCTTTGAAGGCTACGAAATCGAGGTCTTCGACGGTATGACCTTTGCGGAGGTGCTGACGACCGAGGAGCCGAGCGGACTGACGCGTCTCGCCGATGGAACGATGCTGGTGGCCGACCACACGAGCGGAGAGCTGATCGTCTTCGAGCGCGACGGCACGGAGATTCGGCGCATCCAGGTGGGGGGAGGACTCGGCGGTCTGACCAACATCGGCGACGCGATTTACGTCGTTCAAATGGACGAGCGCCGCGTCGTTCGGCTCGACCCCGTCGAGTGACGCCTCGAAGCGGCTGAACGGAAAATCGTCAGACGTTCGTTTTGCCGTCGGGGGTCGACTTGATGTGCACGTCCTGCTGCGGGAACGGAATCTCGATTTCGTGTTCCGCGAAGGTCGCGTACACCGCTGCGGCAAGGCTGCTCTTGGCCTCGATGGCCTCGAGGTAGCCGCCCGCCCACGCCCGTACGGTGTACTCGATCGCGCTGTCCGCAAAGGAGGTGCAAAACACTTCCGGCGCGGGGTCGTGAAGGATCCGTGGCTGCCGCCGCACGACCTGATTCAGCAGGCGCATGACCTCGGCGGGGTCGTGAGCGTAGCCCGCACCGATGACGAGATCGAAACGCCGCCGCGCGTCGCTGAGGGTCCAGTTGATCAGCTTGCCGCTCACCAGGTCGGCGTTAGGCACGATGACCTCGGCGCCGTCCAGCGAGTGCACGCTACTCGAGCGAATGCCGATTCGTTGCACGCGGCCCACGAGATCGCCGTCGACCTCGATCACGTCGCCAACCTGAATCGGGCGCTCTGCAACCAGGATCAGTCCCGAGACGAAGTTGCTCACCACATTTTGAAGGCCGAAACCAATGCCGACGCCGAGCGCGCCGCCGAGAAGTGCGAGTCGCTCAGGGCCGACGCCGGCGACGCCGAAGGCGAGCACGACGCCGATCGCCACCAGGAGGTAGCTCGCGCTCAGGCTGATCGCCGAGGAGATGCCTTGCTCCAGCCGAAAGCGCGGGAGGATTTCGTACTCGAGGAGCACATGCACGATCCGCATCACCAGGAACGTTCCGATGAGCATCGCGACAAACGCGACGACGCTTCCGAACGAGAGTTCGATCGAACCAAATTCGAAGGTCCTTCGGAACGCGGCGCGTGACGATTCCAGGGTGGGATCGAGGAGGTCAAAGCTCCGGAGCGCGAGCAGGAGAAGTGCGACGACCGCCGCCGCGTGAAGAACAACGTCGACGTAGTGGGCGACCTTTCGTCGGTGGTTGCGCACCATGTAGAGCATTCGCGCCGCCGGGTGCCGAAGGCTGAGGATCGCAAGCGCCGTGAGGAGCTCGGTTCCGACGAAGATGCCAACCGCTTGCTCGAAGACCCAAAGAGTTCCGGTGGTCCAAAGCTCCGCGCGTTCGGTGTATCCGGCGAAGAGGAGATAGATCGCGTAGCCCAGCGGTACCAGCGCCAGCCGCAGCAATCCGTAGAGCCGCCGCCGTTCGCGGTCTGTGGACGTGAGAACCTGCCGAAGCTTCGGCGACCAAAGCTCGAGGACGAACTTCAGTCCGAGAAGTGCCAGAACGAGAGTGTAGTACCGACGGCTCCACTCAGGCGCGAAGCCAAGGCTCAAGGGCACGCTCAACGCCGACAGAATGATCATCGCAAGGATCGGGCGATGCGCCGCCGGGAGCATGTGCCGGTTCAGGACGTGAACGATCGGAACGAGGAGCACGAGGCTCGCCCCGATCAGAAACACCGGGACATAGTGGTAGATGATCGGCGCGAGAATGTAGACGAGGAGCAGGGCGCTTGCGATCGGCTGAGCGCGAAGCGCGCGGTGAGCGCTCGGGCGACCTCCGGGCTTGAGGCGCGCGGAGGTTCGAATCCGGAGGAAGAGAAAGACCAGCGCCAGCACCAAGAACGCCGTTCCATGCACGAGGAGGGGCTTCTTTTCGGTGTAGGCGAAGGCACGAACTGCGGTGAAGTGCTCCTCGGCGACCACGGCCTGGGAAGGCGCGTCTTCGTCCGCGTCGCCCAACCGACCCCACCCACGCCACACCGGGCGGTGGTCACGGCGTTGACGACGATCGCGAACGTTTTGCTGTGCGGCCTGAATCCGCGACGCCTGCCGTGCGATGCGAATTCCTTCGTCGCTCAGCTGTCCTTGGAGACCGAGTACGCCTTCGAGACGTCGGTCGATACGGCGGAGGACGATCGCGATTCGGGCGAGGAGCGCGTCCACGCGTTCGAGCTGAGATTCGGGGAGGACCTCTTTGTTGGACTCGCGGGTTGCGGTCCAGAGCTGCTGCATCTCGACCGTGGCTTCGCGCGCGTCGGTCAGGCTTGCAGTTCGGGTCTCGAGGGAATCCTGCCATCCCGTGAGGCGGAGCCTAACGCGGCTCCATTCGTGTTCGAGATCGTGGAGCGACGCCGAGTGTAGGGAGTCGAGGTGACGAAGCGCCGGGTCGTCCGAAAGGCGCGTCACGTAGTCCACGAAGTTCGGCATCGCTCGCTCGATGCCCTGCGTCGCGGACTGGCGCCGAAGGAGCGGCGTCAGGAGCTGCAGCTCGTGAAAGGTCTCTTCAATGCGGCGGCCGATCTCGGCGGGCGGAACACCTTCGGCTTCGTCGGGCTCGGGGGCGGGCGCAGGTTCCGCATCCTCGGCTTCCGCTTCGGCATCCTCCACCGCCGCATCGGTTGAGGCGTCGTCGAGCCCCGCGTCCTCAGGGCCTGCATCGGCTTCCTGGGCTGACGAGAAGCTTGGGAACGCAACCAGCAGAGCCAGGCAGAGCCATCGCATTGCGCGGCGAGCCTAGAAGAGCCCGTGCGCCGGAGCAACGCGCGACCGGGAGCGTTCGCCCCCTGTCGTTGCGAGAAGGCGCAGTGATTTCGTGGTTTTAGTGCCCAACGACTACGCCGGAACGTCGGGGTTCATCGAGTACGTCCCCATGTGAGACGCCTTCGCAAGAACGTGTCCCTCGATCGCCTTTTCGACATCGGGCCCCGTGAACGAGTCGCCGAGCTCGAGCGCTTCTACGTCGAGCGCAAAGACCTCGAAGTGGTAGTGGTGCACGATGCTGTCGTTCCAGGGAGGGCAGGGTCCGTCGTAGTCGCCGTAGGTGCCTTCCATGTCTGCGTCGCCCGCGAACCAGTCGGTGTAGTTGTTCACGCCGGTGACGCCGTGGGCCGTTTTTCCGGTCGGCTTGCCGCGCGCCACAACGCCCTCGGAGCCTGCGCCTTCGGGAAGTTCCGCAGTGGTCGCGGGAATGTTCACCAACACCCAATGATAGAAACGCACGCGGGGAAGATCCGAAGGAACCACCTTGCCTTCCTGGTTCACGTCGTCGGCTGAGGAAGGCACGTCGGGATCCACGCAGAGCAACGCGAACGACTTGGTTCCCTCCGGCGCGCCGGTCCAGCGAATCGCCGGGCTCACGTTGTCGCTAAGCGCAAAAGGGCCGTCGGTGCCGGGTTTGCCAAAAGCAAAACGCGCCGGAATCGCCGCGCCGGGAGCCCACGCCTCAATCTGAACGGAAAATGTGTCGGTCATGGCGACACCGTATCGAGCTTTGGCGCTTTCGGGATCCGCCAAATGCGGATTTCACGAATCGGGGTCGTCCGGGAACCCGGTCGCGTCTCCGTGCGGCCGATCCGCCGCCGTCGGCCGGGTCACCGGGGGAGGGAGATCCTCCCGGGGAGTCTCCTTAAGCAGCGTTTCGAGGGCGATCAGAACCTCGTCGAGCCCATCGCGAGTCGCGCTGCTGAACGCCAGTACCCGCTGGTGACCTCGCTCGGCCATGGCCTCGCGAATCGTGTCCACCTGCTCGCTCACTTCGCTGAGGTCCGTTTTGGCGATGACGACCAGCATCGGTCGCTCCGAGAGCGTCGCCGAGAACTTGGTGAGTTCCGCCATCAGGTTGTCATAGTCGCTGACCGCATCGCGCGCCGGATCCGGATCGACGGTGAGCACGTGAAGGAGCACGCGGTTGCGCTCGACGTGCTTCAGAAAACGAAGTCCGAGCCCCGCGCCTTCCGCGGCGCCTTCGATGATGCCGGGGATGTCCGCGATCACGAAGCTGCGGTCGACTCCGAGCGATGCGACGCCGAGATTGGGAACGAGGGTGGTAAAGGGGTAGTCGGCAATCTTCGGCCGGGCGCGAGAGACCGCGGCGATGAAGGTGCTCTTTCCGACGTTCGGAAATCCAACGACGCCGACGTCGGCAAGAAGCTTGAGCTCGAGCCGAAGGTGCTTTCGTTCGCCGGGCTTACCGTCTTCGGCGTGCTGCGGCGCGCGATCGTGGGGCGTCGCAAACTTCATGTTGCCGCGGCCGCCAATCCCGCCGCGTGCGATGACGACCTTTCGATCGTGCTCGTCGAGGTCCGCGAGCAGCGCGCCGGTCTCCGAGTCGTAGACCTGTGTTCCGACCGGCACCTGAATCACGGCATCCTTGCCGGCGGCGCCGTACATGTCCTTGCCTTTGCCGTCTTCCCCGCGCGCCGCCTTGATCTTTCGTCGATAGCCGAGGTCCAGCAGCGTGCGCAGGCGGTCGTGGGCGTGGAGTACCACCGAACCGCCGTGGCCCCCATCCCCGCCTGAGGGACCGCCGAGAGGCCGGAACTTCTCGCGTCGAAAGGCGATGCAGCCGTTTCCGCCATCGCCGGCGACGACTTCGATCTCGACCTCGTCGACGAACTGCATGCCGCACGGGCTAGCACCGCGGGGCCCGAAGTCGACGGCTTTGTGAGAGGAGCAAAACGAACAAGGTATGCTGGGGCCGATGGCGAGGCGGGCGAGGACGATCTTGCTGCTGGCGCTGGTGTCTACCACCGCGAGCGCCCAGGAAACGATCGACGACAACGACTACGAGATCGACGCGATCGCCACGCCCGTGCTCGCATCGAACCGCATCGTGGGGCTTGCGGGCGCGTACACCTCGCTGGCCGAAGGAGTCGACGGGGTTCCCTTCAACCCTGCGGGCTACGCAGCCCGAAGCGCGTGGGAGCTCGACCGGATCGAGTGGGAGATCACCGGAAGCATCCTCTTCCCAGGTTCCTTTTCGGACGCCGACTTTTTCAACAACGGCGAAGGGGTGGGCTTTGGAATTGAGAGCTTCATCTTTTTCGGGGTCGGTGCGCGGCTGCAGTTCAACGACATCGGCTTCGGCGCGCTACTGAACTGGCAGATCTACGACACGAACACGGTGGGGACGTCGGTCCAGTTCCTCAACATCAACGTCGGCGCCGGGTACGGCCTTCTCGACGGACAGCTCGTTCTCGGGCTCGGCGGTCGAGTGGTCAATATGTCGATCACGCAAGATGATGTCCCCATCATTGAGTTCACGGGCGCTGGCGCGGAAATCGGCGCGCTTCTTCGCCTCGCGGACACCCCCTTTCGGATCGGTCTCGCGGCTCGAACGCCCGTCAACTCCACGGTGCTCCCCGACGAAACCGGGGCTGCGCCGCGTGCGGTCGAAGGGTTCACGCTCCCTCGCGCGGTCTACCTTCCCTGGGAGGTCCAGGCCGGGTTTTCGTTTCAGGTCGGGCCTCGCCCGTTCAACCGCCGGCACATTCGCATCAAGAAGGTCGAAGCGGCCTACAACGATGCGTACCTCGCCGAGCGTTGTGAACGCGAGCGCGAGCAGGTGCTTCGGGAGTTTCAGGCACGCGGAGAAACGGCGCCGGAACTGCGATGTCCAGATCTCGCCGTTCGCGCGCAGGACCGCGAGTGGCGGCGTGCAGAGCAGCTCCGTCGCCGCGAGCTTCAGGACGAGGCAGACGAGGCGGCCGACCGTGCCGAAGACGACCTCTACGATCTCTGGGAGGAGCTCTACGAGTCGATGCCGCGGCGGTACTTTCTCGTGAGCGTGGATCTTTTGCTCCAGGGCCCGACGGATGACGGGGTGGGGGTCGACGCGTTTCTCTCGCAGCAGCGACGGCCCCGCGGCGCCGACTGGCAGGTTGGGTTTCGTGTTGGGATCGAGGGTGAGCCCTGGGAGAACCGCCTCAAAGTTCGTGCGGGAAGCTACGTCGAGCCGGGCCGCTACGTCGGCGTTGATCCGCGCATCCATGGCACCTTCGGCTTCGATTTGCGCCTCTTTGAGCTTCTCAACATCAACTGGCGTGCTGGGTTCACCATCGATGGCGCGCGAGATTACGTGAGCTGGGGTTTTACCTTCGGCGTCTGGCATTGATTCCCGAGGGATAGGCCTCCGAGAGATGCCGTTCGGCGCTATAGTCGCGAGCGATGACCGCCAAGCAAGGCACGGCTCTGGGAGTCGCCCGCGCGCGTTTCGTGGATGGACTTCCTCGCAAGGCCCGCGAGCTCAAAGCCGCGGTGGCGCTCCTGGTCGGAACGCCCGACGCAGAGCGACCGCGCGAGGAGATGCGACGTCGGCTTCACGCGCTCTATGCGTCGGCGCAGGTCTTTCGGATCGAATCGCTTGCGGCTGCGCTCAAGGAGAGCATTCAGCGCCTCGATGGCGTACGCGATGAGCAGCGCGCGCTGACGCAAGAGGAGCTCGACGAGCTGGCGCACCTCGCCTCGACGCTCCCCGCTCTCGGGGGAGCGAAGGCACCGGAGCGAAGCGACCGACCCATTGCGCCGCCGCCGACAGAAACCCCGGAGGTGTCGTTTCCGCCCGCCGCGCCGCTGCCGCGACCTTCGCGACCGCAATCAACGCCCCCGCGTCGGCCGAGTTTTACCGCGGGACCGAGTCGAGGGAGCGGACGCCCGTCCACGCTCCCTGGCGAACCGCTGGAGATGATCATCAGCGTGCTGGTGGTCGACATCACGAGCGAGCAGACCCGGGTTCGCGATGCGCTGCCGAAGGACCGCTACGAGCTTCTCTCGGCGGCCGATCCCGAGGAGGCGCTGCGCCTTGCGCGAAGCAGCGCGCCGGACGTCGTTCTTGCGGACGCGAAGATTGCGCTGCGTACCGGCGTGGACTTGATCGCGCGGCTTCGCAGCGATCCGCTCACCGATTTCGTACCGGTGGTCCTTCTTCACGGAGAGGATGCGCCTCTCGAGCCGGATGCCCTTCGTGAACACGGCGCGGACGCGGTCTTGGCGAAGCCGCTCGAGTCCGCCGCGCTGCAGCGTTTGGTCGATCGGCTTGCGGGCACGGGGGACCAAGGGCCGAGCGACGATGTCGTTGGCGACGCCACCCTCGAAGAAGTCGCCGAGCGACTCGCCAAGGAGATTCACCGCGGCATCGTGGAAGCCGCTGCGAGCGGCAAGGACGTCAAAGTTTCCCTCGGTGATGGCTCGGAGCTGCTGGCTGCGGCGTGGGCCACCATTGCGCGCGTTCGAGCGGAACTCGCCGAGCGCTCCGGCGGGCAGGTGCGCTTTCGCGACGGCGCGTCGAGAGGCGGCCCGGCGTTCATGTCGCTGGTCGATGAAGGGATCGCCCAGGCGGGCGCGTCCGAGGAGGTCACTCTTGAGGGGCGCCGCATTATCGTCGCGGACGACGACCCGGCGGTCGTGTGGTTCTTCGCCGGACTTCTCCGCGAGGAAGGCGCCATCGTCGCCGAGGTGGAAGACGGGCTCAAAGCGCTCGAGGCGGCACGGCGGCACCGTCCCGATGTGATCCTCAGCGACATCCTCATGCCCCGCATGGATGGTCTGGCGCTGACTCGAGAACTTCGTCGCGATCCTGCGCTCGCGGAGGTTCCGGTGATTTTGCTCTCCTGGAAGGAAGACTTCCTCCAGCGAATGCGAGAGCTTCAGGCCGGCGCGAGCGGCTACCTGCGAAAGGAAGCCGCGGCGGCGCAGATCCTTCACAAGGTTCGCGAGGTTCTTAGACCCCGGGCGCGCCTTGAAGCGCAGCTGCGCGCAGGCGGCGAGGTGCGCGGCCGAATCGAGGGTGTGGGCGTACTTCCGCTTCTCACGACCATCGCATCCACGCGCCCCGATGCGCGCGTGACCGTACGCGACGCGTGGAACCTCTTTGAAATCGATCTGCGCGAGGGGAAGGTCAAAGACGTCACGCGCACCGCGACCGACGGAAGCTTTACGCGAGGCTCGAGAGCGCTCCCGCAGCTTCTGGGGATGACGGCCGGGCGCTTTGGCGTTGCGGACAGCGATACCCCGGTGCGGTCGAGCCTTCCGCAGGTCGACGAAGCGCTGCAGGACGCGGTGCAGCGCCTCGGGGCGTTCGTGGACGCGGTGTCGGGGGCGCGCTTGGCGAAGGTGGCCAAGGTCGGTTTCGACGACGACCTCGTGGAGACCTTTCTCCGAACGTCACCCGGCGAAGCGCGCGCGCTCGTCGAGCGAATTCGCGGCGGGGAAAAGCCGCGCGACCTCCTCGTGAGCGGAGAGGTGGCGCCCCAGGCGCTGGAAACCGCGCTGATCGATCTCGCCCGCCGCGGGGCCGTCACGGAAGTTCTGGGGGAGTCCGGAGAAGACCTCGTCGGTCCTGCGCTCGAGGCGCGGGGGGCGCGCGCGGAAGGCCTCGACTGGCTGGAAGCCGAAGAGACGACGAAGGACATCGTTGCGTCGGTGACCAAGCCTGAGCCGAAGCCGGAAACCGACCCGGAAGCGGAAGGCGGGAGCGACGCTCGGGCGGAGGCGCCGCCGGGCTCGGCCTCTGAGACGGACGCCGAGACCGACGCACTCCCAGAGGAAGACGCATCTCCGCCCGAGGAAGCGGCCTCTGCGCCGGAGGAAGCGGCATCCACGGCCGAAGAGAACGACACGGAACCTGGAACGCTCGACGCGCCGGACACCTCTCCCGGCCGGGACGAAGCGCCTCGGGAGGAGCCGCTCGGACTCGTCGCAGACCGCACCCAGGAGCTCGGCCTCGACGACCTCGAAGAAGCGGAGCCCGACGAAAGCGCGGCGATGCTTCGTGCGCCGACCAACCCGCCACCGTCGTCGCCGATCGAGGAACCGGCCGAGCCGAACGAAGACGATCGGCCTGAAGCGAGCAAGGACGCGGCGAGCGAAGATGCGGACGCAGGAAACGAAGACGCAGACGCAGGAAACGAAGACGCAGCGAATGAAGACGCCGTAGACGCAGCGAGCGAAGAAGCGGACGAGGACGACCCGGAGGAAGATCCCGACGACATCGCCGTCGAGAGCAGCGGCATGGGGGCGATAGGCTTCGTCGTTCTGCTTCTCGCGTGTTTTGCGGTCGGCTATTTCGTGACCAACGTGCTGCGCGACTCGCCACCCCCGCCTGAGCCTGCCGAGAATGTCGAAGACGTCGAAGACACGCCTGAGGAAACTCCGGAGGAGACTCCCGAGGCGCCGGTTGAACCGCCGCCCACGGAGGATCCTGAGCCGTCGCGGTCGGCGTTGAGCTTTGGTCAGGAAGTGCCGCGCATTCTCGATAGCGATGTCGACGTGGGGGAAGGCCAAGGGCTTCTCATGGTCCAGGCCCCGAGCGAGGGCGAGGTCGAGGTACGGGTTCGCCGGGTTGGAGAGGACCGCAGTCGGTCGCTTGGAAATGCTCCGGTTGGGGTAGCGCTCGACGAGGGCCGCTACGAAATTGTGCTCGCGCGAGGGGACGCGGAAGTGATTCGATTCGCGTTCGTCGCGGACGGCCGCACTCGGGTCGTACAGCCCTAGGCGCCATGCCCGTGAAGCTTCGCGCTCGAAAACTCATCCCCTCGCGAGCCGAGCGCGACCTTCCTGAGGACCGGTTCTAGGTGTCGGTTCTCGCCGCGGTCCTGGTCGCTTGGTCATGGGTGTACGGGTACCTATGCGCGTACTACGTCTTGCTCTATCGCCGGCGGCGCGCGGATGGGGAGTACCTCAACTTTGGTCTGCTCTGCGGGGCGATGTCCCTCTACGTCTTTCTCGACGCGTGCCTCCTCGTCTCGGAAGACATCGAGATGGCGACGTTGGCACAGCGCGCAAACAACGTTCCGATCCTTGCGGGGGTCGCGTTCTTTGTGGAGTTCCAGGCGCACCTCACGCGACGTCGCGACCGTTTCGTTCGCGCGACCTACGGCTACACGGTCGTGGGCATTGTGTTCACGCTCCTCGGTCTCATGTTCGAGCCGGTCGAGGCGGAACCGATTTGGTCCTACGGCTCGCGCGTTGCACCGCTTCCGACTCTCACCGTCCTCGGCTGGGTCTACCTTGCCGGCACGACCCTCATCGCGCTGATCGCGGTCATCCGTCTTTTTCAGCGCGAGCCCGACGACCGCGATCCACTTCGGGGAACGGCCTGGTCGTGGCTCATCGCCGGCGCAGGCGGTCTTTGCCTTGTGGCGAGCGTGCACGACCTCTTTGTTCGGGCTGGGCTTCTCAACGCGTATCCCCTGGTCGATCACGCCTTCATGGTGTTCGCGGGGGCGGTGAGCTACGCGCTCCTCGATCGATTTGTCCGAACTCGCTCGGAGCTGGAGGATCGAACCGCGGAGCTCGGCCGGTCTTATGCAGAACTTCGAGACACCCAGCAGCGCCTCGTGCGACAGGAGCAGCTGGCGGCGGTCGGCGAGCTCTCCGCCGTCATTGCCCATGAGATTCGGAACCCCCTCGCGGTGATCAAAAACGCCGTCTCGGGCCTTCGCCGCGACGATCTTGCCGAGGAGGACCAGACGACGCTGGTCGGCATCCTCAACGAGGAGACCGGTCGTCTCAATCGCCTCATGCATGACCTTTTGGCGTACGCGCGCCCCGTGGTTCCGCAGGGGCGAACGCTTCGGGTGGAGGAGCTCGTGGAGCGTTCCGTCGAGCGCGCGATGTCGGGCGTGGCGTACGCGGATCAGATCGAAGTTGCGTACGAACTCGAAGGGCCCGCGGAGGTCTACGGCGATCCGGAGCTTCTTCGGCACGCCTTTGTGAACGTTGTCGAGAACGCGCTTCAGGCGATGCCGACGGGCGGGCGTCTGACGGTTGCGTCCAAAGCGGCGCGTGCGGGCGACGCGGACGCCGTCGAGATTCGCTTCGTCGATACCGGCGAGGGAATGGACACGCTTGTTCGCGGAAAGGCGCGGGATCCCTTCTTCACGACGCGCCCCGCGGGAACCGGTCTCGGCCTCGCCATCGTCGAGCGAGTGCTTCGCAACCACGGCGGCGAGGTGCAGATCGAAAGTCGCCACGGGGTAGGGACGACGATCACGTTTGTGGTTCCGTGCGAGCGAACGGACGCCGCGCTCCCGTCACCGGAGTCGACCGCACGCCGACTCTCCGCGATCCAGGATCTGCAGCCATGAGCCCGCTGGCCACGGCGCTCTGGGCGTGGGCGACCGTCCATGTGTTCGCGGCCTCCATGAGCGGCTTCCTCTACCTGCGGCTTCGCGCGCGGGAGTATGCGGCGTACGGCGCGCTCGCGATTTCCCTCGCTGCCCACTGCATGGCCTCGGCGTGGCTGGCAGATGCGCTGAGTCCGGCCGAGAGCGCCGTGGCGCAGCGACTTCAGGCCCTTTCGGCCGGCGCCGCGTTCCTTTCGATGGTGAGCTTTGCCCACGTCCTCGTTCGGCGACCCGCGGCGGCTTGGGTCCGGAGACTCTTCTACATCATCCTGATTAGTTCGGCGCTGGTGCTCTCCGGAATCTTCAGCGACCCGGCCTACGCGCTCATGCCGAACGCGGAGCTTCCCTGGGCGCGCCGCTACCACGACGTGCAAACCCCAATGGGGACGGCCCTGGTGAGTCTCACCGGGGTCTCGCTCGGCGCGTGGGTGATCTCGCGTCTTTGGCCGCTTCGGCGGCGGACCGATGTGCGCTTTCTGATCGCTGCGCTGGTGCTCATTCTCATCGGATGGGTGCACGACGCGACGCTTCGCTTCTTTGCGATCGGCGGCGTGTATGTCGCGGAGCACTTGGCTTCGATCGGCGGTCTCCTGGTGAGCTACCTGCTGCTTGCGAACTTTGCGCAAACCGCGAACGCGCTGGCGGCGAAAACCCTGGAGCTCCGGGACGCCTACGACGAGCTGCGCCTGGTGGAAGAGGAGCTCGTTCGCAACGAGCAGCTCGCGGCAGTGGGTGAACTCTCTGCGGTCATCGCTCACGAAGTCCGAAACCCGCTGGCGGTTCTTCGCAACGCGATGGCGGGCCTTCGTCGAGACGACCTTCCGGCGGAGGATCGAAGCACCCTTCTGACCGTGCTGGACGAGGAGACCGACCGCCTGAACCGGCTGGTGCGGGATCTGCTGGCCTACGCGCGACCCGTCGATCCGCAGCTCGATCCGGTGGAGCTGGAGCCGATCCTTGAGGTCGCGATCACGAAAGCGAAAGAGAGCTTTCAAGGTTCGTTCGAGATCGAGGTCGACCGCGCGGAAGGGATCCTTGTGCACGGCGACCGCAGCCTGCTGGAACGAGTGTTTGCGAACATCGCGAGCAATGCACTGCAGGCCATGCCGGGCGGAGGGACGCTCACGGTGCGAGTCGACACGAGCGGCGACGCGGTCGCGATCGCCTTCGAGGACACCGGGGAGGGCATGGACACCCTCGTTCGATCGCGTGCGCGGGATCCCTTCTTCACGACCCGTTCGTCGGGGACGGGACTCGGGCTCGCGATTGTGGAGCGAATTGTGAAAGCCCACGGCGGCAGCCTGGAGCTTCAATCGGGCGCGCGAGGTGCGCTGGTTTGCCTCGTGCTGCCGAAGCCGCCTCCATAAGCACTTCGTAAGCACTTCCATAAGCGGATGTCTCAATTTTGCGACCATGGGACGTCCTCCCGTACCCTTGGTTTCATGAAGCGGATCCATGTGGTCACACTGGCAGTCGGGCTTGCCCTTTCGGCGATTGCGTTTTCAGCGACGGCGCAGCGCGGAAACGCGGTGGTGTCCCCCGCGCGGAACGTTGGGGATTACGCCGGGGTTCGTCCCGGTTCGGCAAACCAGCCACCGCGCATGTCGCGGGTCCAGGCCCGCCGCGAAAACGCGCGCCTGCTGACCTGGCCGGGATTTGAGATGCGCGACAATGGAAGCCGGTTCTTCCTTCAACTCTCGACGCTGATTCCGACGGAGACCACCACCTCCGAGGGACAGTTCGAGGTGCTTCTTCGCGGCGTCACCACCCATGTTCGCAACACGCGCCGGCCCCTGATCACGCGCTTCTTCAACACGCCGGTCCTCTCGGCGCGCGTGGAGCGTCGCGGCCGTTCAGACCTCGCGATGGTCTTCAAGATGCGCACTCCCTCCACTCCGCGAATTAGCAACGCGCCGGGGCAGGACGGCTTCTACTTCATCTACATCGATTTCCCGAGCGGCAACTACCTTCCGAGCAACAACGCGCCGCCGCTTCCCGTCGCGGACGACCGACCCCTGCTAACGAACCAGCCCTAGATAGAAAGGATGAAGTGGCCCGCCCTCTTCACGGGGTCGTCAATACTGACGCCTCAAGAATAAACGCGATCTATGTCGCAGGAAGAGAGACGGGCCGTGGAGTACATTGGCATCGATCTGGGCAGCCGTAAAAGCCACATCGGCATCTGGGGTGCGAACGCAGTGGTTTTGCTGTAAACGACGGTGAAGACGTCCGAGTTGGGCACGTGGCTGGGAAGTCGGGCGCCG
>JBCDAA010000097.1:0-24160 GCA_039186435.1 Myxococcota bacterium
CGCGCTGCCACATCGCCCCTTCGCGGACTGGTTCTGGAGTATCGCCACAACCTCTTCGACCTCGCGGAGATCACCGACGTGTCCGTGCCGGACTTCGGCGACGCGCCCTACAACGGCGACTCGACCACCGACTTCAACGACTCCGCGTTCCGCCCGGGATGCGACGGCGGACTGATCGTCGGCGGCAAGACCTCGACCGACACGGGCATCGTCGTCGAGTTCGCGATCGACGGCGAAACACCCTGCCGCGAGTGATGCCTACGGCGAGTCGAGCCAGTTGTTGTGGCGCGCGTTGCAGTTCCAGTTGACGCAGGTTCCCCGATCGGGCGGGAGCACGTCCGTTTGGAGCGCGAACATCCATCGTCCGTTGGTGAGGTACACGCGGCCGTCGTGTTCGAAGGAAAGGTTGCCTATTCCGCCGACGACATCGGCGTCTTCGCGGCCGACCTGCCATATGACAGAGGAGTCAGTGCTTACGAGCGCGGTGTCGAAACGCTCGCCATCTCGTAGAGGTCGCAGGTACTGGCGGTATTGCGACGTCGCGACGAGCTCTCCGAGAGAAGTAGGTACGTCCACCCCGAATTCTTCCCAATCAAACGGCGCGTCGAATCGCAGAGGTCGTTGCCCAGGCTCGGTGCTGTCCAACCACAACCCGCCTCCATCAAACCAAGTACGATGCTGTGGCAGCTCCGGATTCTCGGTGGAGCCATACTCCAGCGGGTCGGTCCACCACGTGCGCACGCCTCCCTCGCTGAGTCCGAACCTCGCCTGCGTATCTTGCCGTTCTCGCACAACGTAGAGCCCGTCGCGGTAGGGACCCCACACATGTAGGTGTTCGCTTGGGGCCCTCGGGAAGATCGATTCGGCGACGCCGCGGTTGGAGATGGCGTAGGTTCGGGACGAGATCGCCTGAGAGGGATTGAGATAGGTCGCGCGCGCAATGAGAACCTCTTCGGAAACCGTGAAATCGGACCACGCGTACCGGCTTCCAAGCGCAGGTCGACCAATCCGAAACCCGACCGCTTCCCCTTTTGAAACATCGTTCCATCCGGCGCGACCGCGAGGTGCCCTCCGATGGAAACGCCATCCTGCCGCCAGGCAATGCGCCCATCGCGGACGGCCATCAGCGCACGCGAATGCCATTCGGGCCCTTCAACCCAGATCAGCCCATCGGGCGCAAGCGCGAGCTGCTCCGCCTCACTCGACCCTCGTGCGTTGTAGCCAAGGGGGTCGTCGACGATACGAAGGCTCCAAAGAAGCCGCGGCGTCGGGTCGTCCGGAAGCTCGCGCGCGGGGGGCTCTATGACGTCCCAGTCGTCGCAGGGCTCGGTGGAGTGAACGATCAATTCGGTCTCAAGGTCCCAGGGCGAGTCCCACGGCGGCGCGGCGTCGGCGGCGTCGGGAGTTGCATCGGACGCGGAATCCGCGTTCGCGTCTAGCTCGGGCGCTGCGTCGTAAACACCCGAATCAGACGCATCGGGTCCATCCGTTGAGCTGCCCCCGCTGCAGGTCAACAAGAAGTACGACGCGGAAACGATTGCCAGCCCGCGTATTGACCGATCCATTGTCTTCAGCGTGCGGCCCTTGATTCGCATCGGCAACCGTTTGAACGAGGCAACCGATCAGCCAGAACCCGAATGCTTTGCCGACGGGATCGCAGCTCGTGGGTTCGGCCTCTGCGGCTTTTGTCGCGGAACGCCCCGTGGACGCTTACGAATAGTGCAGCAGCAGGACGACGCCCAAGATCAGGCTCGCCCAGAGCACCGTCGCACTCGCGCTCCACGGTTCACCCATCCGGCCTCGCGGCGGCCGATGGTGGTAGTCGGCGACGTGGGTAATGACGTCTCGCACCACGATGACGAAGTCCCACACCTGCGTTCGAGCCCACCCCGCAAGGTCGTAGATCTCTTCCACGAACTGCTTGCCGACGCGCCGGTAGGTCCAGTCGAAGTCGAGGTTGAGGCGGTTGAGTTCGGGCGGATAGATTCCGAGCTTCATGAGTGTGACAAACGCGAGACCGGCGAAAATCAACAGCTCGAGCATCGTCAGCACGTGGGTCGTCTCGTACGCGTGGTACTGCGCGGCAACCTCGGGGTAGGGCAGAAGTCGATAGAGCCCGTCCGGGAACACGCCGATTCCGATGCAGAACCCTGCGGCGATCGCCATCGCGACGAGCATGTGACGCGGGGCTTCTTTGACACGCCACCCCTGGTCGTGGGCGAAGAAGGTGAAGAAGGGGATCTTGATTCCCGAGTGGTCGCAGACGCCCGCCGACGCGAAGAGTAGGACCCCGAAAATGATCGTCAGGTGTGCTTCACCCACCGCGCTGACGATCATCGACTTGCTGACGAAGCCGCTGAGACCCGGGAACGCGCTGATCGCGAGGGCGCCGATGATGCAAAAGACAGTCGTCAGCGGCATCGACTTGTGCAGGCCGCCGAGCTCCGATGCTTTGATGGTGCCCGTTCGGTAGAGGACGGCGCCCATGCTCATGAGCAAGAGGCCCTTGTAGAGAATGTGCGCGAAGGCGTGGGCGGCAGCGCCGTTGAGCGCGAGCTCCGTGCCGACGCCAATGCCGACCACCATGTAGCCGAGCTGGTTGTTGAGGGAGTACGCCAGCACGCGGCGCATGTCGTTTTCGATGACCGCGAAGAAGATCGGAAAGGCGGTCATCACCGCGCCGATCGGGATCAGGATCTCGGTGCCGGCAAAGCCGCGCGCGAGGGCGTAGATCGCGAGCTTCGTCGTGAAGGACGCGAGGACCACGGTGCCGCTGACGGTCGCTTCGGGGTAGGCGTCCTGCACCCAGTTGTGGAGGAGCGGGAAGGCAGCCTTGATGCCGAACGCGGCGAGGATCCACGGCGCGCCGGATGACGCGTCGAGGCCGAGATGCCCGAAGTGGAGCGAGCCGGTTTCGTGGTAGTGAAGAAGTGCGCCCGCGAGAAGGAGCACGCCGGAGCCGACCTGAATGATCAGGTAGCGCATGCCCGTCTTGAAGGCGCGCTCGGCACGGTTTGGTTCGAGAACGCCGCGCTGCCAAATCAGAAAGACGGAGCTAAGGGCGGTGAGCTCCCAGAAGAGAAAGAGCGTGACGAGGTCGCCGGCAAAGGTCGCCGCGATGGCGGACCCCGCGTAGATCAGCGTCGCGACATGCTCGATCGCGCGTTTGACGTGGAGCGCGTAGATGCAGCAGATGACCGCCGCGATGTGAAAGATGATGCCGAAGATGCGGCTCAGCCGATCGACGCGAACGACTTCTAGCTGGTAGCCGAAAAGCGTGGCGGTGGCCTCGTGGCCGAGCTCGAGGGTGAGCAGGTGGCCGAGGCTAAGAAGCGGAAGCAGGACCACGAACGCGCCGCGCAGCTTGCCGCGCACGAAGGGCACCGCGAGGGCGCCGAGCAGCATGATCTCGCCGGGGAAGAACTGGGCCAGCAGGTCGAGGAAGGCGTTCATTCTTCCTCCTCGTGCTCGTGCTCGTGCTCGTGCTCGTGCTCGTGCTCGTGCTCGTGCGCCGTCGGTTCATCGCCGTAGTAGTTCACATCGCGGCTGAGCACCTTGCGGAGCTGCTTCGCTGTCAGAACGAGCCCGACGTACGACACAAAGCCGACGAGCGCATAGATGCCGGGCCAAAGCTCGAAGTCGAAGTGCGCGTGCTTGTGACCGACGAAATGAAAGACGACGTCGAAAATCAGCAGCCCGACGCAAACGGCGACCACGCCACGCACAATCGCTTGCACGTTGCGTTCGAACCAGGAGGGCGGGAGCGGTGTTTTTCCGGTGCTCATCAGCCACCCACCAGCGGTCGCAAGAGGTCCACGATGCGGTCCGCGAAGAAGAAGAGGATCACGCAGCCGATGGCGGTGACGCAGAGGGGGATCACACAGAGAAGCGGCGCTTCCTGAATCCCGCCAGACGAACCGTGTCCGTGCCCGTGTCCGTGTCCGTGTCCATGTCCGTCGTCCTTCGCTTCAAAGAAGAACGCGCGAATCGGAATCGGGATCAGGTAGCCGATGTTGAGGAGCGAGCTGAGCATCAACACCGCGATGAAGATCGCGTGGCCGTCCGCGGCACCAAGCGCGAGGAGCCATTTGCTCCAGCTGCCCCCCATCGGCGGAAGCCCGATAATCGAGAGCGCACCGATGAGAAAGGCCGCCATCGTAAAGGGCATCACGCGCCCGAGGCCATCCATGTCGCTGATGTTCTTCTTGTGTGCGCCGACCAGGATCGCACCGGCGCAGAAGAAGAGGGTGATCTTGCCGACGGCGTGCGTTGCGATGTGCAGGCCGCCGCCGAGGATTCCATCCGGCGTTGCCAGCGCGGCGCCGAGGACGATGTACGCCAGCTGGGCGATGGTGGAGTACGCGAGGCGCGCTTTGAGGTTGTCCTTCGTGAAGGCGACAAGCGAGCCCATCAAGATCGTGAAGGCCGCGACCCACATCAGCCACTCGGACGCGCCCGTGTCGCTCAGGAGGTCGAGCCCAAAGACGTAGACCACGACCTTCAAGATCGTGAACACGCCTGCCTTGACGACGGCGACGGCGTGAAGGAGCGCGCTGACCGGGGTGGGCGCGACCATCGCGTTGGGAAGCCAGCGATGAAGGGGCATCAGCGCCGCCTTGCCGCAGCCGAAGGCGTAGAGTCCAAGAAGAAGCGGAATCGACGCTTCCGGAACGCTATCGCCGAGGATGCCGCCCGGGCGGAACTCGAGGGTCTCGGCCGCGAAGCCCGTCCATGCGATCGCCAGCAGCAAGAAGGTGATCGACGTGAAGAGCAGGATGCCCATGTAGATGCGACCGGAGCGCTTCGCTTCCTCGGTCTGGTGATGGGTCACCAGCGGGTAGGTCGAAAGGGTCAGCACCTCGTAGAAGAGGAAGAGCGTCGCCAGGTTGGCCGCAAAGGCGATGCCGAGCGCCGCGAAAATCGCGAGGCCAAAGCAGACGAAGAAACGCGTCTGATTGGTCTCGTGGTGACCGCGCATGTAGCCGACGGCGTAGGCGCTCGTGATCGGCCACAGTCCCGCGGCGACAAGGGCGTAGAGCATGCCGAGGGGCTCGACCCGAAACGCGAGGTCGGCTCCTGGCAGCATGTTCTCGAGGACGACGAGTTCCGGCAGGTCGCCCGCGACTACGGAAGGCACCAGAAGGACCACGACGACGAGGGTCGCGAGGCTGGCGAGGGCCGTCATGCTCTCGCGAAGGTTTGGCGAGTGGCCGGTGACGGCGACGAGACCTGCGCCCCCGAGGGGCAAAAGGAGCGCCAGCGCGATGAGCTGATCGGGCGTCATCGCGATCCCTGATAGAGCTGCACGGCAGCGTCGTGGAGGTAGGAGGTGATCGGCTCAGACCACACGCCGAGCACGATGGAGGCACCAAGGACGACGAGCGCTGGGGCAAAGGCGCCCCAGTCGTAGCCGCGGAGACCCTTGAGCGATTCGCTCCCTTCGTCGGGCGGTTCGCGAAAGTACATCACCTCGACGACGCGCCAAACGTACACAACCGCGAGCAGCGAGCTTAGGAGGATCGCGATGGCGTAGGCGAGGTGCCCGGCCTCGAGGGCGGCACGAAGGAGTGCCCATTTGCTGACGAAGCCCGCGGTTCCGGGGACGCCGATGAGGCCGACGCCGCCGACGACGAACGCGAAGGCGGCGAGGGGCATGCGCTTGCCGAGACCGGCGAGGGACGCGATGCGGTCGGTGCCGACGTGCGCGATGATCGCGGACGCGAGCAGGAAAAGGCCGGTCTTGGTGACCGCGTGGGCACCGAGGTGAAGCATGCCCGCGTAGGTTCCTTCTTCGGTGCCGAAGGCGAGGGCGAGGGTGAGGTAGCCGACCTGCCCGATGGACGAGTAGGCGAGCAGCCGCTTGAGGGAGTTCTGGTAGATAGCCGCGAGCGATCCCGCGAACATCCCGATGAGCGAGAGCGGTCCGAGAAGCAGCCCAAACTGCAGCGTTCCGAAGACGTAGCTCGCGCCAAAGACGCCGAGGAGCACACGGATCATCTGAAAGTAGATGACCTTGGTGGCGGTGCCTGCGAGGAAGGACGAGACCGCAGAGGGCGATTCGACGTACGCGTTCGGCAGCCACTGATGGAGCGGAAAGACCGCGAGCTTGATGCCGAAGCCGACGACCAGGAAGGCGAAGGCGACCTGCACCGTTCGCGTCTCGCCGACGTCCGCCATCTTTTCGACGATGTCGATCCCGTTGAGGGTGCCCGTCATTTGATAGAGCAGGCCGATGCCGATGAGGACGAAGGTGCCGCCGATGGTGCCGAGGATCAGGTAGTTGAACGCGGCGGTGAGTGCGCGGCGTCGGGGTCCCATCGCAACGAGCGCGTAGGTCGAGAGCGAAGAGATTTCGAGAAAGACGAACACGTTGAAGGCGTCGCCGGTGACGACCATGCCGAGGAGACCGGTGAGACAGAGCAGGTAGGCCGCGTAGAAGAGGTGCGTGCGGCCTTCCTGAACGTCTTTTCGTGTGCCGCGAGTGCCCAGGAAGAGCGCGACGGTTCCAAGGGAGGTAACCAGGGTGAGAACGAAGGCGGTCGCTTTCGTGACCCGATACTCAATGCCGACGGGGGGAGGCCATCCGCCGACGTGATAGGAGATGGCGTCGTCGACCTGGAGGGCGAGCAGCGTGGCGCAGACCGCCGATGCCGCGGAGGCCGCGAGGGCCATGAGCCGCACGAGGGCGCGCTGGCGCACGAGGACAAGAAGCGGCGCTGCGAGCAGCGGGATGATGACCACCAGCACCGGCAGCTGCGCCATCATGCGGTCCTCCGCTTGGCTTCGTCACGGCGGTCCTGTTCGGTGATCTCGTCTTCTTCAACGCTTCCGTAGGCTTCCCGAATTCGCACGATGAGCGCGAGACCGACCGCGGTCGTGGCCACGCCGACGACGATGGCCGTCAGCATGAGCACATGAGGCAGCGGGTTGGAGTAGGCGATGCCTTCGGCGGGTGCACCGGTTGCGTCGGGAATGTAGATGGGCGGCGTTCCCCCGCTCACCTTGCCCATCGACACGTAGAGCATGATGACGGCGACCTGAAAGATGCTCAGGCCCATCAACTTCTTCACGTAGTTGCGTTTCGCGATGACGATGTAGAGACCCACCATCATCATCACGACGACCACCCAGTAGTTCCAGATGCCCGTGTTCATCGCTTCCTCCGCTTGGGGCGACCTTCAGGCATCAGGGGAAAGGGCAGGTTGAGCTGCTCGGCGTTTTGCACGAGACGTCGTCGAGAGGCGAAGACGTAGAAGACCACGAGCATGACGGCGCTGACGGTGATGCCGACGCCTAGCTCGACGAGGAAGATGCCGTAGTGCTGGCCGTGTTCCGGATGCTCGGGCGTGAGGACGCCGTATTCGAGAAAGCGCCCGCCGAGGATCTGCGTTGCCACGCCAACGCCGCCGTAGAGGAGCACGCCGATGGCCATGCCGCGCTCGACAAGGCGCCGCCGTATGAAACGCTCGAGCGCGCCAGGACCCCAGACGAGGGCGTAGAGGATGAGTCCTGCGGTGAAGATGACGCCAGCCTGAAAACCGCCGCCGGGTCCGAAGTCGCCGTGCGCTTGCACGTAGAGGGCGAAAAGGAGGACGAAGGGGATCAACGCTTTAGTCACGCTTCGCACGATCGGCATTTCGCGGACGTAGGGCGCGCGCGACTTTTGCGGAATCGTCGGTGTCTCTTCGGTAATGGCGGGCGCGCCGGAACCGAGCAGGAGCGTGACGCCGACGCCGGCCGTGAAGATGACGGCGAGCTCGCCGAAGGTGTCGTAGCCGCGGTAGCTGGCGAGGACGCCGGTGACGATATTCGGCAATCCGATTTCGTTCCAGGACTCGGAGACGTAGTGGTGGGCGACGCCCGTGTGAATCGGCGCGTTGGGGTCACCGAACGCGGGCATGTCGAAGGTGCCGTAGAGGAGCGCGGCGCCGGTGACGCTGACGACGGCGACGGCGATCCAGGGAAAGCTCTCGGGACGCTGTTCGCGCTCGTCGGTAAGGGCGAGCGTCGCGAGAAAGAGAACGGTCGAGATACCTGCGCCGACCGCAGCTTCGGTGAACGCGACGTCGACCGCATCCATCACGGTGAAGAGCGCGGCGCTCACGAGGCTGAAGATGCCCGTGAGCATCGCGGCGGAGAAGAGGTCGCGCTGACGGCCGACGACCACGGCCATGAAGAGCAAGAAGCCGAAGAGGACGATGGTAATGGTCAGCTCCATTACTCCTCCTCCGCGTCTGTGCCTCGGGCCCCCAGCGAGTCGTTTTCACCGGACGCATCTTCGGAAACGTCTTCGTCGCGCTTCTTGGTGAAGTCGAACGGCGAGTCGTCGTAGAACCGGATGCCGCGCGCGTACGCGGCTTTCACCAGCGCGTGGGTCGAGGCGACGCTCGAGAGCCAGATGAACGCGAGAACGGTGAAGAGCTTCGCGGCGATGAGCGGCTCGGAGATGAACATCAGCCCGATCAGCACGCCCGCGGCACCGGCACTGTCGGTCACGCCCGCCGCGTGGCAGCGCGAAAAGAAGGTTGGAAAGCGGATCATGCCGATGCCGCCAACCACGCTGAAGGCGGCTCCGCCCAGCAGGAAGATCGTGCCGATGATCTCGAGGACGGTCACGCCTCTTCCTCCGTCACGACGATGCTCTCATCGCGCGCAAGGGAGCCGTACTTCGAAAAACGCAGCACCGCGAGCGTGCCCACGAAGTTGCAGAGGCCGTACGTGAGGGCGAGGTCGAGCCATTCCGGGCGTCCGAAGAGAAAACCGACCACGGCGATGAGGAGGACGGTTTTGGTTCCAAACGCGTTGAGGGCGCTGATGCGGTCGTAGGCGGTTGGGCCAAGCGCGGCGCGAATCATCGCGAACGCCATCGTGATGAGGAGCGCGATCGACGCAACGGTGAGGACCGTTGTCACTTCTGCCCCTTCTTGGCGGAGCCTTCGAGCCAGCAGACCATCTGGTCGTTTTTGCCGGAGTCGTCTTCGTCGGCGAAGGACGCATCGAGGGCGTGGACCAGGATCACGTCGTCCCGAAGGTCGAGGGAGATCGTTCCCGGCGTGATGGTGATGGTGTTGGCGTGAATGGTCTGCCCGAGGACGGTCCGCTGGTTTGCGGGGACTCGAATCAGATGCGGGCGCAGGGGCAAATCAGGGCTGAGAATCAGCTTTGCGACCTGAAGGTTGGCTTTGAGGACCTGAACGGCCAACCAGGGCAGATACCCGAGCAAACGGAGGTTGATCTCGAAGGGCTCGCCCTCTTCGTCCAAGACCTTGAGGCGCGACGCCGTGAGGACCGTGAGGAGCACCGCGGCAACGCCAAAACCGATGATCAGCGGCTCAAAATGCCAGGACCAAAGGACCCAAACGAGCGCGAGGACCATAGCGGTGATGACGGTGCGAACCATGGACAGATCTTAGAGCTCTAGGCGGCGGGACCATACCAGAATTCATGCGCGGTCGGTCACGACTCTCATCGTGCGAAAAACCGAGGCGCTTTAGACTAGGTCGCTAGAGCCGACCCACGCTTTGTGCGTCTGCCCAGCCTTGTTTGTTGCGAATCCGAATCAGCACGTAGCCCTCGTCTTCGTCCAGCACGCGGGCCCAGTCGCCCTCTCGGGCTTCGCCTCGGGGAGCGGCGCGTTCGTCGGGTCCTTCGCGAAGCGTGACGCGATCCGCCACCACGATTGCGTCGTCACCCTCGTGAAACGCGCCACGTTCGGTGAGGAGTGCGACGCCTGCCCCAAGGGTGAGAAGGAACGTGACCGCCGCGATCAGGGTGGTCCCGAGTCGCAGCCCCGAACCCTTGCTTGCGCGCGCTCGGACAAAGAGGAGCACGAGAAAAAGAAGCTCCAACACGAGGAGCGACCACGCAAGGACCGGCTCGGTGAACGGTCGCACGAGCGCGTCGCCAAACCCGCCTCCGGTGTCGACTTCCGCTTCCCCTTCCGCGCGCGCGCGCCGGTCGGCCAAGACACGCCGCGCGTCGTCGAGCCCTTGTTCCGCGTCGTCGTCGCCCGGTCGAAGCCGAAGGGTTCGCTCGAAGTGACGAATCGCTGCGCCGAAGTGGCCCGCCTGAGCGTGAACCGTTGCGAGGTTGAACTCGACGTCCGGATCGCGAACGCCCGCGTCGAGAAGCCGCTGGAGATCGCGGATGGCGTCGTCGTGATTTCCCGCGAACGCGGATTCGTTGGCCCGCGTAAAGACATCCTGAAGACTCTGTGCGGACGCGACTCCACCCGTGGTGACGAGAAGCGTCAGCGCGAGGATCCGAAGATTCACGCCGCCTCCTGCGGACGAAACCCGTCGAGGTCGTTGAGGAGCGCCTGCGCGCGCTCCAGGGTTTGCTGCATCTCTTGTTGCGATCCGCCAGCGGACGAGAAGCGCGCGAAGTCGCAGCTCTCGAGTTCGTCGATCAGGCGTCGTACGACGTCCTGATGAAGCCCGCGTTGGCGAAGCTGCTGTCGCAGTCCGTCGTGCGTGAGGCCACCTACGGCTTCGCCGAGTTTGGCTTCGACCGCTTGCTTGAGGGTGGCTGCAACCGTTCCGTAGAACGCGCGCGTCTCGCCTGCGCGTGCCTTCGACGCGGCTTCCGCAAGACGCTTTTTCGGATTCGTGGTTTTGGGGCGTGCTGCGAGGGCGCGCCGCTGCCGAACCGCGAACGCTCCGGTGATCGCGAGCACCGGCATGCCGATCAACAAGAGCAAGAACCACCATTGACCGCTCACGGGTGGGACGCTCCGCTGAAGGTCGGATCGGTTTCGCATGGGACCGAACGTCGGCGCCTCGGGCTCGTCCTGCGTCGCCTCGGGTGTCTCCTCTGGTGCCGGATCCGGCGCCGGATCGTCGACCGGGGCGATGGCGTTTCCGGCAGCCGTGAAGCGGATCGCCGGTCCCTGCACTTCGCGATACGTCCCGTTTTCCGGGTTGAACGCGTTGAGCGTGAGGGCAGGGATTTCGTAGGTGCCGGGGCGCTGGGGAACGATCAGCCACTCCGCGCGGCGCGATCCTCCGACCCGATCCGCAGGCTGTTCGATCTGATCCTCGTAGCGCGGCGGCAGGATTTGGAGTCCGTCGATGGCAGGAAGGTCGAAGGTGATGTCCCGAACGTTGCCGCTTCCTCGAACGACCGCCGTCATCGTGATCGCGTCGCCGGTGCGAACCTGGTCGCGGTCGATCGTGTTCTCGATGGTGTACTCGCCCACCACCGCGTTGGGTCGTGCGTTGGGGAGCGGTCGCGCGTCGAGGCGCACCGCCACGCCGGTGCGATGAATCTGACCCTGGTTTCCGTTGTTGCCGAGGATGTCAAAGAGGGACCCGGTTTGAAGCGTCATCTCGGGTGCGCCGATGGTGAGCTCCCCTTCCCGAAGAGGAAACGCCGCGAAGCGCCGGATGAGGTAGACGCGATAGGTGAGCCCCTGAATCGACTGCGTTTGCGCGTCGAGAGTGCGCTGCGGAGGAAGCAGGTCGTGCACCCAAAAGCCGTCGGCGGTGGGCTCGCGAACGACCTGCGGCGCGGACCGAATCGAAGCACGGGTGTAGAGGTAGACGCTGACGGTGACCTGCTCGCCGACGTAGGGCGCCGCGTTGTCCGCGACCGTGCGAATAAACGCCTGCGCGTCGACCTGCGCGCCGTCGACGGCGATGGTTCGACTTCCTGGAAGCGGGTTGGTTTGCGGAACACCGGGGTCGGGCTGCGTCGGGTTGGCCGGCGTCGGGCTGGTTGGCGGCGTTCCTCCACCACCCACCACGATCGTGATCGGCGAGCTTTGAAAAGTCTGCGCGCCGGCGGTCACCGTGGCGGGTTGAAGGTCAAAGCGTCCAGCGCGCTGCGGCACCAGCGTGTAGGTGTGAATCGTCGTTGACTGCACAACCTGCTGTTGCCCACCGAAGCCAAAGCGAAACTGGACGGGCCGCGAGATTTGACGGCTTTGAACGTCGAAGCCGTCGAGGCTTGGAGGCTCGAAGTTGTCGACGTCGGCGCCGGTCACGTCCGCGCGAATCTGCAGCCGGAACGGCTGCCCGACGGGGACCTCGCTGCGGTCGGTGGTCATGACGACGCGGCCGGTAACGCCCTGCGCGTGGGCTCTCGCACCGAGGAAGGAGACGAGCGCAAGGGCGAGGAGACCGATTCCTCGCCGAGGGGCGCGCACGAGTCGCGGGGGTCGTTGCATCACCAGTCTCGAAGGACCCGTCGACGTTCGCGGGCGGCTCGCTGTCGCGCGCGTGCTCGCTCGAGGTTCTGCTCGTCGTTTTGAAGTGCGTCGAGGACCCGCTCGACATGCCCGGGAAGCTGCTGACCGCCTTGGGCGTCCTCACCCAGCGGCTCGTTGTTTCCTTGCGACTCCGAGCCTTGGTTTTGGTCCTGCTGGTCCTCGCCCTGCTGGCGATCTTCGTCGCCCTGATCTTGGCCCTGCTGGTCTTGTTGATCCTGCTGGTCCTGGCCTTGCTGATCCTGGTCCTGTCCCTGCTGGTCCTGCTGATCCTGGCCCTGTTGCTGGTCTTGTTGATCTTGGCCCTGCTGGTCTTGTTGATCCTGCTGGTCTTGACCCTGCTGGTCTTGGTCCTGCTGGTCCTGGCCTTGCTGGTCTTGGTCCTGGTCTTGGCCTTGCTGGTCCTGCTGGTCTTGCTGCTGCTGGTCTTGCTGCTGCTGGTCTTGCTGCTGCTGGTCCTGCTCTTGCTGCTCTTGCTGCTCTTGTTCGCGCTGTTCCTCTTCTCGCATGCGCCGGAGCGCAAGCTCTAGGTTCCAGGCGGTGTTTCGGTCGCCCGGTCGAAGGCGCAGCGAGCGACGGAACGCGTCGGCGGCCTCCCGAAAGGAGCGTTGCGCCTCGCCGTGGTTTTCGAGCCCGGCGGCGGCGTCGGCCTCTTGAAAGAATGCGAGACCAAGATCGTAGTACGCGTCCGCGCGAACCGTCGCCGGCGCGTTGGGGTCGGTCGCGGCGAGGAGTGTTTCGCGCGCCCCGGGGAGATCGCCAGAGCCCATCTGCGCGATGCCGCGATTGAGCTGAACCGATGCTTCCTCGGGAAGCTGGCGGGCGGCGCGATCGTAGGCCTGCAGCGCACCGTTCGGATCATTGGCCGCCATGCGCGCGTTGCCGACCTCGACGTTGGAGTTTCGCGAACGAAAGGGCTCCCACGCATGAGCGGTGACCGGCAGTGTAGCGAGCAACAAGAGCGCGACGAGAATGCGCATCACGAATCCTTTCGTCGTCGGCCGACCCAGGCCTCGGGCAAGAGTGACTCCAAAATTAGCAGCAAGAAACCTGGGAGAAGAATGAGCGCGTAGCGGTTCTCGTGCACGGTGATTCTCCGCGACTCCTGAACGCTCTGGTGGAGGGCGCGCATGTGCCGCCGCACCTGATCGATTCCAACGCCCCCTTGGCGCGCCCGGAGGTATTCCCCACCGGTGCGTTCGGCGATTTCCGTGAGCTGTTCTTCGTTTTCGGCGGTGAGCGAGGTGTGGACCACGTCTCCGTTGTCGTCGCGGAGGTATCCGGTCCAGGTGCCATCGGGGGAATAGGTGGGAATGGGCTCTCCCGACCGGGAACCGATGCCGACCGTGTAGACCTTGATGCCCGCGTTGGCGAGTTCGTTCGCGGCCTCGAGGGGTTCGCCTTCGTGGTCTTCGCCATCGGTAAGAAGAATGACGACGCGCGAACGTTCTTCCTGCGCGGTCTCGTCGTCAGGGGCACTCGGGGTACTCCGTTCGAGAAGTCGCTGGCTCGCGACGAGGGCGCGGCCGATCGCAGTGCCGCCGACCGGCATGTCGTAGGGACCAAGGTCGCGAAGGAAGAGCCCGATGGCGGCGTAGTCGACCGTCATGGGGAACTCCATCGTTTCGCCGGCAAAGGCGACGATGCCGACGCGATCTCCGTCGAGCTCCTGAAGGAACTGGGTGAGCTCCGCCTTTGCGCGCTCGATGCGACTCGGCCGAACATCGCGCGCGAGCATGCTCTTGCTGAAGTCGAGGGCGATGACGACGTCGATACCGCGTTTGTGAAGGACGCGGGTGCGACTTCCGTACTGCGGGCCTGCGAGGGCGAGGGCGACCAGGGCGAGACCGAGCACGAGGAGTGTCGCGCGCACGAGACGCCAGGGGGCCGCACGGCCAACGACCAGGGAGGCGAGCGTTTCGCGATGGCCAAAGCGCCGGGTCGCGCGGTCGCGAAGCCACCAGCTCGCCGCGATGCCAAGCGCTGCGACCACCGCGAGGACGAGAAGCGAAATCAGGCCGCGGCTCTTCCACTGGAGAGGAAGGAGCCAGGCGAGAACACCGAGGCCTGCCACCACGAGGCTCACGGTGGCGAGCCAGATCCAAGTAAGTCCGCGCATCAGGGCCACCGCCGAAGAAGAAGAACGCCCGTTAGCACCTCGAGAAAAAGGAGGATCACCGCAGGCCAAAGAAACGCCGGAAAGAGTTCGCCGTAGACGCGCCCGGCGTCTTCCATCTCGGTCTTCTCGAGCTCGTCGAGGATTTCGTGAAAGCTCCGTTCGAGCGCTCGGCGATCGCTGACCTGAAAGTACTCGCCGCCCGTACGCGTGCTCAGGCGCTGGAGGAGTTCCGGGTTGACGGGAAAGTTGCCGACGTCGAAGAGCGGTCGCCCAAAAAGGTCGACGCCGCGCTGCACCCGGGTGTCCTCGGTCTGTCCCATCAGAATTGAAAAGACTTTGACCTCCATGGTCGCGGCGAGCTCGGCGGCCTGATCCGGGGATACGTTGCCGGCGTTGGAATCGCCGTCGGTGAGAAGGATGACGGTTTTGGACTCCGCGTTGGAGTTGCGAAGGCGATTGAGCGCGGTACCCACCGCGTTGCCGATGGCCGTGCCGCGCCCGTCGATGAGCTCGAGTTCGAGCTCCTGAATCACGGTGCGAAGGGCTTCCTTGTCGGTGGTGAGAGGAAGCAGCGTGTAGGCATCGCGGCCGAAGACCACGGCGCCGATTCGATCGTTGGGTCGCCGGGAGATAAAGTCCTGAACGACCTGCTTGGTGGCGTCAAAGCGGTTCGGCTGAATATCCGCGGCGCGCATGGAGAGCGACATGTCCATCACGACGACGATGTCGATGCCCTCGACCTCGGAGCTGTCGCGCGCGTGAATGCTCTGCGGTCCCATGAGCGCAAAGACCAGCAGGGTCGCCGCGGCGGTTCGTGCGCCGACGGTGGCGCCGCTAAACCACGTTCGCCAGCCGGGCTTCTGAATGCTGAGTTCGCGTCCTCGGCTGATTTGAAGTCGCGGTCGCGACCAGCGGTGCGTGTAGTGGCTCGCGAGGACCAGCAGCGGGGCAAAGAGCAGCCACTTTGCGCTCGAGCGTTCCCAGCGAAAGGTCGCGGTCTCGAGGGGCACCTCGTAGACGCCGGCGACGAGGTACGCGCAGAGGTAGCCGGCCGGGACGAGAAAGAGAAGCGTCCACGCGATCGGTAGGATCGATTGAATCCAGCCGCGCCTCACGAGGGGTCCTCGCTCGTGTCGGGAACGCTTTTGTCGGGAACGCCTTCGGGTCGAGCGAAGGGGCCCGTGTCTCTCGGCGGTGTGCCCTTCGGAGCGGCGCGCGGCGCTTCCGGCGCAGGATGTGGGGTCGCCGCTGGGCGAATCTCAAGACGCGTTTCGGGAAGCGTGTCCGCGCCTCGGGCAGGGGGCCGCGTGTGGGGAATCCGCGCGTCCGTCGTTTCGGTGGGTGGTTGGGACATCGGTTGCGACGGTGCGCCAGCGCCTTCGACGGGAACCGTCTGCTGCGGCTCGATCTCGGTGGGCGGCGCGTCGAAGGCTGTCGAGCCGTCCGGGATCGTGACGGCAGGCGTTTCCTGGGTCGAAGGAATCGACACCGCGGGCGTCTCTTGAGTGGAAGGGATGGACGCGTGCGGATGCTGAGCGGGGGCAGGCGCAGCATGTGGCGCGGGAGCAGCATGTGGCGCGGGAGCAGCGTGTGGTGCGGGCGCAGCGTGTGGCGCGGGCGCAGCGTGTGGTGCGGGCGCTTGTGGCGCGGGAGCCGCGTGTGGTGCGGGCGCTGCATGTGGTGCCGGCGCTGCATGTGGTGCCGGCGCTGCATGCTGCGGGGGCGCGGCTTCCTGAGGCATCCAGCGCGCATGGGGGTGGTCATTCGGGGCCGGCGCTGGCGCGGTCGCCAGAGGAACCGGCGGACCCGTCGGAATGGGGGCGGGAGGCGCCATCGGACGCTGGCCGGGAAGCGGCGACGTGGTGCGTACGATGCGAAAGCCGCCCGCGACGAGCTGATCGCACTGTTCTCCGTCGAACGTTGCCTTCGCGAACTTCACGAGATCGCAATCCTGAAGGAACGCGGCGACCTCTCCTTCTTCGATGCCGATCAGCTTCTTGCCCCGGAGCTCACGAACGATCTCGTCCGTGGTGCTCTCGAGGCCGTCGAACTCGTAGCGGTGTCCGAGGTATTCGCGGACCGCATCGCTGACTCCGTCGACCCATTCGACGATGCGATCCTCTTCCACGGCCTGCTGGCGATCGCGACGAAGCGCTTCGAGCTTGGCGAGGGCGATCTCCCACGGCGGCTTGGGCGGCGGTGGTGGTGCGGCCTCTTTTTGGCGTCGTCGCCACCAGCGCGCTGCCAGAAGCGTGAGCAGCGCCGTGAGCAAAACGACGCCGAGGCCAGCGAGGACCCAGGCGAGGGTGTAGTCGTCTTCCCAGACCTCGACCGGCTCGGTCGGCGGCTTGGGCTCCGCGTTCGGCTCGTTGCCCAGCACGGAGCCAACCCGGACCGGTCGCGGATCGGATTGAACCTCGCCGATGATTCCATCGGCCGTGACGACGCGGACCCGAATCCCGGGAATCTCGTGGTCGCCAGGCTCCAGCGCGAGGAGGTCGAGCTCAAAGATGTGAATGACCCGGCCGTTTTGCTCTTCGGTGCGGGCACGTCGGTCGAGCACGTCGAAGGGGGAGAAGTCCTGCTCGCGCGGAACCGCGAGTTCGTCGCCCGCAGCGGCGTCGGCACGAAGGGTTAGGGTGAACTGATCCCCCGTCATCAGCCCGTCCGCAGGTTCGAGGCTGAGCTCGAGGCGCGGGCGGTTTGCTTCCGGAAGGGGATCTTCTTCCTCTTCCTCTTCGTCGTCCTCGTCCTCATCGTCGGACGCGGGATCGGCCGCAGGATCGGCGAGCAGATCGTCCGGGTTGTTGTCGACGAGATCGGTCAGCGGAGGTTCGTCGGCATTCGCCGGCTCGTTGTCATCCGGCGCGCCGTTGTCGTCTGGCGCGTCCGGCGCTTCGTCGGGGGCGTTGTCCTCCGGAGCGCTGTCCTCCGGCGCGCTGTCCTCCGGAGCGTTGTCCTCCGGGGCGCTGGGCGCGGGGGCGACCGGCTCGGGGTCCTGCGCGAGAGCAGGAAGTACGCACGCGCCGACGAGCAAGCACGCGATGACGCGCGCCTTCATGATCGCGCCATCCTTCGCTGTCGACGTCGAAAGAGCTCGGCGATCGGTCGCGCGAAGTCGCCGTCGGTGCGCACCGTGACGTGGTCGACGCGGAGTCGACGAAAGAGCTGCTCACGTTTTGCGCGCTGGACGTGGACCGAATGCGCGAAGGCGCGGCGTACCCGCGGGTCGCTGGTGTCGACTTCGACGAGCTCTCCCGTTTCGAGGTCCTCGAGAAGCGCGAGGCCAACGTCCGGAAGCTCTTCCTCGCGCGGATCGACGACCTGAATGGGAATCAGATCGTGGCGCTTGCTCGCGACTTTGAGGGAGCGGTTGTAGTCCGCGTCGTCGATGAAATCACTCACCAGAAAGGCGACGCTTCGGCGCTTGCTCAAGCTTCCCAGCAGATCGAGGGCGGCGCGCAGGCTCGTGCCTTGGCCCTGCGGTCGGGCGTTGAGGATCTCCGTCACGACGCGCATCACGTGACCGCGGCCCTTTTTCGGGGGGACAAAACGCTCGATGCGATCGGTGAAGAGGATCAGACCCACGCGGTCGTTGTTCTTGATGGCGCTAAACGCGAGCAGCGCCGCGACCTCCGCGACGGCTTCGATCTTCGGCCGGTGGACCGATCCGAAGCGCTCCGACGCCGACAGGTCGACGAGGAGCATCACCGTCATCTCGCGCTCTTCCGTGAAGACCTTCACGTACGCTTCGTTCATGCGCGCCGAAACGTTCCAGTCGATGAAACGCACGTCGTCACCGGGCTGGTACTGGCGCACTTCGCTGAACGCCATGCCGCGGCCCTTGAACACGGAGTGGTAGGAGCCGGCAAGCTGGTCGTTCGCAAGGCGAGAGGTGTAGATCTCGATCTTGCGAAGTTTCTTAATGAGCTCGCGAGGGATCATCGCCGGCTCAGGGGACCTCGACCGCTTCGAAGATGCGGCGAACGAGAAGCTCGCTGGTGATCTCTTCCGCCTCCGCTTCGTAGGTACGGATGATGCGGTGGCGAAGCACGTCGTGGCCAACGGCTTTGACGTCTTCGGGGGTTACATAACCGCGGTGCTTAACAAAGGCGTGCGCGCGCGCCGCGATGTTGAGGCCGATGGACGCGCGCGGGGACGCGCCGTGGGCGATCATGTCCTTGAGATCGTGGAGGCCGATCTTCGCGGGATCCCGCGTCGCGGTCACAACGTCGATGATGTAGTCCTTGATCTTCTCGTCCATGTAAACGTGGCCAATGGTACGCCGGGCTTCGAGGAGCTGCCGCGTCGTTGTGACCTGCTTAACCTCCATGGGATTGGGAAGATCTTCCTTCGGCGCGCTCGGATCCCGGAGGGCATAGTTCGCCATACGCTCCATGATCGTGCGTTCTTCTTCGTCGGTGGGGTAGTCCACGCGCACGTGCATCAGAAAGCGGTCGACCTGCGCTTCCGCGAGGGGGTAGGTGCCTTCCTGCTCCACCGGGTTTTGCGTCGCCATCACCATGAACGGGGGCTCGAGCTTGTGGGTGGTGTCGCCGATTGTGACCTGGAGCTCCTGCATGGCTTCGAGGAGCGCCGACTGCACCTTCGCGGGCGCGCGGTTGATCTCGTCCGCGAGGACCAGGTTCGCGAAAATCGGACCGGTTTTGGCGGTGAACTCGCCGCGTTGCTGATTGTAGATGACGGTGCCGACCACGTCTGCGGGGAGCAGGTCGGGCGTGAACTGAATGCGCGAGAAACTCGCGGAAACTGTGTCACAGATGGTTTTGACGGTGAGCGTCTTGGCGAGTCCTGGGACACCCTCAAGGAGGACGTGTCCGCCGGTGAGCAGCCCGATGAGGATGCGCTCCACCATATGCTCTTGGCCGATCACGACCTTTCGAACTTCGTGGAGGATGGGATCAATGAAGGCGCTCTCGCGCTGGACCAGGTCGTTGATGGCTCGAACGTCGATCGACATCGTCGAATTCCCCTGCAATCTCGGCACTAAAGTGGTGCCGGGGCCTAGCATGGGGGCCCCGGCTCGAGCAACACGCCAGCGGCCTAAGGATTCCGCCAAACACGGAATTTGCGCGCAGCGACGGGCTAAATTCGAAAGCGCAGGGCGAGTTGAGCGCTCGGTAGCGGCCCGAGACGCCCGAGTTCACGCGGGCCAAGGCGGAGGCTGCGACGCCCACCGCGGGTCACCTGGGCGCCGAGACGCACGCCGACGCGATCGGTCAGCTCGGCATCGAAAAAGAGTCCAAAGTGGTACCCCGGGGCAAAAGCGCGATCGGGGGAAACGCCCAGGTTGGGGTTGAAGCGGCCGCGAACCCACAGAAGGGTGGGCCCGCCGACGAGTTCGAGGCGAGCGCCGCGGATCGGGATGAGCACGCGAACGTCGAGGTCGGTCGCGCCGGACCACGCATCGCGGATCGGTTCGTTGGTGCGGCTTCGGTAGCCGACGCGGGAGCCAACCCCAAAGGCGAGATGCCGGTGCACATCAACGCTCGCGTCGACGAACACCATCGCCGGCGCGACGAGGCTCATGTCGTCGCTGCCAAAGGAGACGCCGGTGCTGAGACGGATGGGGTAGTGGGTGCGCTTTTCGGTGATCACCGGCTCATCGTCTTCCACGTCGAGTTCCGGCGGAGGACGAGCGAGCGACGATCCCGGGTGAACATCCTCGAGGGTTCGGCGGGCGTTTCGTGGCGCGGGTTCCTCGCGCGCCCGAAGTCCGGAGCGGCTTGCGGCCGAGACCGGTCGCGCGGCAGCGATACGCGGGGTTGAAACGGGGACGCTGAGAGAAGACGCGGACGCCATCGCGCGCGGCGTCGATTCGGTCGGTTCGGTCGCCGGTTCGTTCGGGACCTCCCGTTCCGCGCAGTCTTGGAGGTGCGCCCAAACCAGCTCGGCCATGATGACCGTCGCTTGGCCGGGGGAAGGTCGCGTCGCGACACCATGCGAGCGGAGCACTCCGTCGCAGTCGGTGGCCCAAAGCTGGGCGAGCTGACGCTCCGCATCCTCGGGTGAGACCACCAGCGCGATCGCATCCCACTCATGGATTCGTTCGAGCCGCTCGTCGTCGTTCAGCGGGACCGGAGCGTGCGCGGGTTCCACCGAGACGTTGAGGAGCGCGAGCTCCGCGCGGAGAAGTTCGACCCACGGCGTGGTCTCGCCGACCCAAACGATCCGTTGCTGCGCGGAGCCGGACGTCGAAACGCCCACCGCGGCAACGGAGATGACGGCGGCGACTAGTCGACGGATCCCCATGCTTCCCGTGGTTGGTTCGCAACGATTTCTTCGTCCAAGATCTGCCGCGCCTGCGACGCGTGCGGACCTTCGGGATAGCTCTCGAGATAGCTTCGCGCGGAGCGCCGGGCGCGGCGAAGGTCGCGGCTTCGTCGATGCGCTTCCATCAAACGACCGCGGGCGACCATGACATATCCCCCCCGCGGCGCTTCGTCGATCGAGTGTTCAAACCACCCGGCGGCTTCGGGAAAGCGGCGCGCGCTCATCTCGATGCGGCCGAGGAAGAACGCAGCGTCGGCCGCGTGGGTGGTTCCGGCGAAGCGCGTTCGAACCGCGAGGTACGCCGCTTTGGCCCGTGTTCGTTCGCCGGCGAGGCGAGCGGTGTTGGCGAGGCGCATGACGTCGCCCGCCGGCGCACCACGGAGGACGCGATCCCAGTCGGCTGCCGCGATCGCTTCGTCGTGGCGGCCCTGATCGGCGAGCTGGCGCCAGTCGATGCGGAGCCGACGGCCCCGCCGGCGGACGGGCGCTTTGTGGGGCGCTTCCACTTCGGCTGGCTCTTCGTTGAGGGCGAGGTCTTCGTTCACGTCGACGATCGGGTCGATGGGTTCGAGTTCGTCGATCGGGTCACGGTCGGGCGGGTCACGCTGCACGAGCTCCATGCGGCGTTCGCCGAGGTCGACGCGCAACGTTTCACCCACGTCGACGATGCGCTCGGTGATGGTGGGTCCCGAGACGCGAACGCGACCTTCTTCCAGATGGAGCGCGAAGTGTTCTCGGCCGGGATCCCAAGCGACGTCGAACGCGGTTCCGATGACGTCAACCTCGAAGGGTCCAGCCTGAATCTTCCAGTGCGTGTCGTCGCTCTGGTGAACGACGTGAACGTGCATCGACCCTCGCTGGAGATCGAGCTGCGCGCCTTCCGCACGAAGGGACGCGACCCGAACGCCGGAGCGCGGCGCGAGCTCGACTTCGGAGCCGTCGCTGAAGTCGAGACGATGCATCTCGAGTTCGCTGGTCACCCAGGCGCCTTCGGCTCCGTCGGTCCCGTCGTGCGCAAAGGTCAGCGGCTGAGGCTCCCGCGTAAGGAAAAGCAGAGCAACTGCAGCAGTGGCGATCGCAAAACCGAGGGCGCCCCACTTCCAGGAACGCCGCTCGCGCCGTGCAGGACTGAGAAGACGACTACGAACCTGCGGAAGGTCGTCGCGTTCGGCGAGCTCCTCGTCTTGGAGGGCGGCGAGTTCTTCACCCAGGGCTCGAAGGTCCTTGGTCATGCGCCGTCCTTCGACCATCGGCTTTGGGCGATGCGATCGCGCAGAAGCGGGTCGCGTTCGGCCAGGTGGACAAAGCGCTTTTCCGCGCGCTTCAGGTAGCGCTTCACGGACGAAAGCGAGATGTCGCACGCATCGGCGATGTCGGTGAGCTGCATTCCTTCCAAGAAGCGTAGCGTAAAGGGGACGCGCTCCTTTGTCGGCATCTTGTCGAGGATGGCAAAGACGCGATCGAGGGTGATCTTCGACTCGGTCGACGCGGGCGCGGTCTGCAGTTCGGGAATCTGGTTTGGCGGGCCGAAGCGGAGCCAGCGGCGTCGCTGACGGCGGCGGATGGTGCCCCGGGCGGTGAAGATCGCGATCCGAACGAGCCAGCCTTTGAGGCGATCGGGATCTTCGAGTTTGTCGATGCTTGCGAGAGCCTGGGCGAAGGTCTCGTGCAGGACCTCGGGAAGCTCGTCGTCCACGCCGAGAACGCGGGCGAGGACGCGACGGAGGTAGGCGGCATAACGGTCGTACAGGGCTGCCGGCGCGCCAGGGTCTCCTCGCCGAAGCGCGAGGGCGAGCGCAGCGTCGTCTCCGGCGAACCCCAGACGCCGAACTTCGGCTCGGGGGCGGTCAGGCATCAACTGGGAGGTCGCTCTCATCCGCACCTTCAGTGTTTCCGTCTCCCACCCACGGTTCAACTTTCTTTCCTGCGTGCGCCGGACTCCTCGTCAAAAGCAGCCAACCTGATTTTATTGACATGCCGCTTCAAGCACTTGAAACAACTCGGGTTACCGAACGCCTACCCTGGTGGCTTTCAACAGGTTGGAGGGCGAGACGACGAGCTCTCCCGACCGGATTTCGACTCTCGCGAGCCGCACTGTGAAGTGAGCGCGACTCAGTTTTCTACGAGAGGTGAGGGCGCGAGGGTTCGGCCGAGGCGCTCCATCGCAGCGCGGGCGGCGGCGAGGGCTTTCTCCGGCGAGTCGGCGGTCGCCGTGAGGTGACCCATTTTTCGGGCCAGCCGCGCGACTCGTTTTCCGTAAACCGTGACGTCCACACCGGGCTCCGCGAGGGCGCTGGCGACGTCCAACGTGCCGGACTCGGGATCCCAGAGTTCGCCGAGGAGGTTAGCGACGACGATCGTCGGAAACTCCGTGGGCTCCGCCAAGGGCAGATCGAGAACGGCTCGCGCGAGCTGCGCAAACTGGCTTACGCGCGCATGTCCGAGCGTCGTGTGAAAGCTGTTATGAGGACGCGGCGCGAGTTCGTTGATGCGCAGCGATCCGTCCTTGAGAAGGAAGAGCTCCACGGTCAGGAGGCCGACGACGTCAAGGCGTTCGGCGAGCGATTTGCCGAGATCGATCGCGCGCGCGGCGACGTCCGCGTCAATTGGCGCGGGGAGCATCGTCCACGCGAGAATCTGCTGCTCGTGGTGATTCAGCGCCGGTGCGAACGCGCGCATCTCGCCACCGGGACGCCGCGCGATCTGCACGCTGATCTCGGCAAGGAAGTCGACGTTCTCCTCAACGACCACAGGGCACTGACGAACGAGCGCTGCAGCTTCGTCCGCGTCCTCGTCGCTCACGACGCGCACCTGACCTTTGCCGTCGTAGCCGCCTTGGGTCGCTTTCACGAACGCAGGTCGTCCAACACCTTCCAACGCGTTGCGAAGCGCTTCTTCGTTTTCCGCGCGGCGTACGTCCGGAATCGGAAAACCGTTCTCCTGCAGCCACGCTCGCTGCCGTGCGCGATCCTGAATGACGTGGAGCACTTCCGCGCTCGGCCGAACGGGCGCGTGAGTGGCCGCGGCCCGCATCGCGTCCAGGCCCACCGCTTCGAGGTCGACCGTGACCGCCGCGCACCCAAGGGCCAACCGCTGCGCCGCGATCACATCGTCAAAGGCCGCCGTGATCAGCTCGTTGCACGACGTTGCCGCCGGACAGTGAGGATCGGGGTCGAGCACGCGCACCGCGTAGCCAAGCGCTTGCGCTGCGACGCAGGTCATCCGGCCGAGCTGCCCCCCGCCAAAGATGCCGAGCACGGGCGGCGTCACGACGTGGGAACGAAAGGTCATGAGAGATCGCCGTCAAAGCTCTCGAGGTTTCGGTTTTCGAGAACGCCGTCGCGGCGACCTTCTCGGCGACGCTGAAGTCGCTCCGCCAGCGCAGGGTAGGAAGGTGCGAGGATCTGCGCGGCATAAAGCGCGGCGTTGATCGCTCCGGGTTTTCCAACCGCGAACGTGGCCACCGGAACGCCGCCGGGCATCTGCACGATCGAGAGAAGGGCGTCGAGGCCCTTCAAACTTGTCGCCTCGATCGGAACGCC
>JBCDAA010000098.1:0-23925 GCA_039186435.1 Myxococcota bacterium
CCCACCATCGAGTAGCGGCCGAGCGTTTCGTCGTAGTAAAAGCAGACCCACCCAGGAGTGATCTCGTCGGTGCTGATGTTGTCGCGAAGCGGCCGCTCGGGGTCGAAGGAAAGGTCCTCGCCCATGAGCTGTCGCTTCAGCGCTTCGGGATCTTCGGTGAGGTAGAGAATGCGACCTGGAAAGCGAATCTCATCAACTGCCATCGTGTGAATCCTGAAACTGCAGAGGGACCCCCAAACGCCCATGGTCGGTGATCCGCGTCAGGCGAACCACGGACAGATGTGCGCTTTGTCACGATCGTTGGGCCGAACGCTTTCTGCGCAAGGTAGACCGAGAAAATGACCGCATTTGTTGCTGGCGCGACGGGACTCACGGGACGCGAGGTCGTCCGTCAGCTCTGCGAGCGTGGCGTTTCCACGATCGCCCACGTGCGGCCGGATTCATCCAGCAGAGAACGGTGGACCACGCGCTTTCAAGAACTCGGTGCAACGGTCAGCATCGCTGCGTGGACCGCCGACGCGATGGAGGAAGCCCTCGCGGACGCGACCCTGGTGTACGCGCTTCTGGGAACCACCCGAAAGCGTGGCAAGGCCGCGAAGCGCGAAGGCAAAAACGAAACCTACGAGACCATCGACTACGGTCTCAGCAAGCTTCTTTTGGACGCGGCTCAGGGTGGCAGACCACGCTTCGTCTACCTCTCGAGCATGGGCGTGAGCGCCACGACCACGAACGCGTACCTCGCGGTGCGCCATCGCCTTGAAACCGACCTTCAGCAAAGCGGTCTGCCTTGGGCGGTCGCGCGTCCTTCCTTCATCGACGGCGATCGCGACGAAACGCGGCCAGGTGAAGCGGTCGGTATCGTGGTCGCGGATGGTGCACTCGCGCTGGTCGGTGCCCTCGGCGGTCGCCGTCTTCGTGAGCGCTATCGCTCTCAAACCAATGTCGAACTCGCTCGGGCCCTGGTTGAAATTGGCCTGCGCGACGACCTCGTGGATCAGATTCACGAGTCGGATCGGCTGCGCGAACTCGCGGCGGCTTGACCGAGGGAGGCCGGGGCGCCAGCTTCGCCCCATGCCGGAGATGTTCACGAAGGTTCTGGTCGCCAACCGTGGAGAGATCGCCTGCCGCGTGATTCGCACGCTTCGCGAGATGGGCATTACGTCGGTTGCCGTCTACAGCGACGCGGATCGCGAGGCCCTCCACGTCCGGCTCGCCGACGAGGCGTACCCGATCGGTCCCGCGCCGAGCGCCGAAAGCTACCTCGTCATCCCCGCCATCATCGGGGCGTGCCGCACCTCGGGCGCGCAGGCCGTGCATCCGGGCTACGGATTTCTAAGCGAGAACGCAGCGTTCGTTCGCGCCTGCGACGAAGCAGGCATCGTATTCATCGGACCGGACCCGCTCGCCATGGAGGTGATGGGCAGCAAGACCGGCGCGCGCGCGAAGATGATCGAGGCGGGCGTTCCGGTCGTGCCGGGCGCCGAGGCAGGCGACCTCGATTCGCTCGCACGTTCCGCCGAGCGTCTTGGCTACCCCGTCATGTTGAAAGCCTCCGCCGGCGGTGGCGGCAAGGGTATGCGACGCGTCGACGACCCGGCAGAACTCGGGTCCGCCTTCGAACGCGCGCGAAGCGAAGCTCGCAAGGCGTTCGGCGACGACACCGTCTATGTCGAAAAGGCGATCGTGCAGCCGCGCCATGTGGAGATTCAGGTGCTCGCGGACGCCCACGGCAACGCGGTGCACCTCTTCGAGCGCGACTGCTCGATTCAGCGCCGACACCAGAAGGTCGTTGAAGAAACGCCCTCCCCTTCGCCCCGCGCGACCGAAGAGCTGATTTCGCAGATGGGTGAAGTCGCGGTGCAGGCGGCCAAGGCCGTCGACTACCGCGGTGCAGGAACGGTGGAGTTTCTCCTCGACAGCGACGGCAACTTCTACTTTCTTGAGATGAACACGCGCCTGCAGGTCGAACATCCGATCACGGAGCTGATCACCGGCGTCGACCTTGTCCGTGAGCAGCTCCGAGTCGCAGCGGGAGAGCCGCTCGGCTACGACCAGTCCGCCATCACGCGGCGCGGTCACGCGATCGAGTGCCGGGTCTACGCGGAAGATCCGGCGACGGGCTTTCTTCCTTCGCCGGGGCGCATCGAAGTCCTTCGCGTTCCCACGGGCCCAGGCGTTCGCGATGACTCAGGCGCATACGAAGGCGCGGAAATCACCGGCTTCTACGACCCCCTCGTCAGCAAGCTCTGCGTGTGGGCACCGACTCGTGAGCTCGCCGTTCAACGAATGAAGCGCGCGCTCACGGAGTACGTGGTGACCGGCATCGCGACCAACCTGCCCTTTCATCTGCGGCTCATGGAGCACCCGGATTTTGTTCGGGGGGAGTACGACACCGGCTTCATCGACGCGCACCGAAGCGCGCTTCTCGACCCGGCGCCCCTTGGCGCGGATGCGTCCTCGCTCGCGATTGCCGCCGCGGTGGCCCAGGCGTTTCGGGACGCGGACGCGGCCAAGAGCGCAAGCACGAGCAACGGATCTTCGGCGCCGACGTCCGGCGTGTCGCCCTGGCGCCTCGGCGCGCGTTTCTAAAGCACTCGTTTGGAGAGCTCTAGCGCAGGTTCTGTTCGAGGGGCCGAAGGGCTCCTCGCACCGCGGCGCGAATTGCGGAATCGCGCAGGCGATCAACGTGGGCGCCCCGCGCTGCCGCGCGTCCGGAAAGCATCATTCGCACGTTGCCGCGTTCCGCGACGACCAGGGAAACCTCGCAATCGATCTGATTGCGATCCCCGTCTTGCTGAACGTCGAGACGCGTCACCGACCCACGAAGGACCCAGCGCGCGCGACGCTCCGACGTGACGCGCAAACGCCGCAGGTTTCCGAGCTCCTCGCTCAGCGCCCTCCGCATCATCGATTCCTCAGGGCCCGAGGTCGCACCGATCGCGATCGCCGTCGCGCTCTGCGCCTCGACGCCGTGAATCGTCCCCATGATCGCCCCTACAAGGAGCGCGCCCGCCGGCGCTGCAGCCGGTAGCCATTTACGACGCATGTGACCTCCCGCGTCATGGACCACGATTCGCCCCGTGGTCTCTTAGGGAGGCTCCGCAATGCAGCCGAGGAGGTCAAAAAAACGGTCGACTGGCAGCGCCGAGGCGGTGGCTTACGCTGCGCGCCATGGATTTTTCGCTGCGTCCTCACGCTCGTTTTGCCCCCATCGAAGGTCCGGTTCTCACTGTCGTCATGGACGGGGTCGGCATCGGCGCGCGTGACGAAAGCGACTCCGTCTGGCTCGCGCGAACGCCCACGCTCGATTGGCTTTGTGCGAACGCTGCCAGCACCGAGCTTCGCGCTCACGGCACGGCGGTCGGGCTCCCGTCCGACAAAGACATGGGGAACTCCGAAGTTGGTCACAACGCCATCGGCGCGGGACGCGTTTTCGATCAGGGCGCCAAGCGCGTCGCCGAAGCGATCGAAAGCGGAGAACTCTTTCGCGGCGAGGTTTGGCAGGCGCAGGTCGCGCGGGCCCGCGAGGCGAAGCAGCCCCTGCACTTCATCGGTCTCCTGAGCGACGGCAACGTCCACAGTCATGCCGACCACCTGCACGCAATGCTTCGTCGCTGTCATGCGGACAACGTCGCGAAGGTTCGTCTTCACATTCTTCTTGACGGGCGAGACGTCCCGGAGACGAGCTGCCTGATCTACGTCGACGCGTTGGAGGCGCTGCTCAACGAACTCAACGACGCGGGACGCGACTACCGCATCGCCAGCGGCGGCGGGCGCATGACCACCACCATGGACCGCTACGAAGCCGATTGGGGAATGGTCGAGCGCGGCTGGAAGGTGCACGTCCGCGGAGAGGGGCGTGGCTTTCCCAGCGCGCGCGCCGCGGTCGAGACCTTTCGCGAAGAGGAAGCCGGCATCATTGATCAGTATCTTCCGGACTTCGTCGTCGTGGAGAACGGCGCGCCCGTAGGCCGCATCGAAGACGGCGCACCGGTGGTGTTCTTCAACTTTCGTGGCGACCGCGCGATCGAGATCACGCGCGCGTTCACCGACGAGGCGTTTGATGCGTTCGAGCGTGGTCCTCGCGTCGACGTTCTCTACGCGGGGATGATGCAATACGACGGAGACCTCCAGCTTCCGGCGCGCTTTCTTGTCGACCCGCCGAATATCGATCGCACCATGGGCGAGTACCTCGCCAAAAATGGTGTGGCGCAGTTCGCCTGCAGCGAGACGCAGAAGTTCGGTCACGTCACCTACTTCTGGAACGGCAACCGAAGCGGGATGTTCGACGAGAGCCTCGAGGAGTACCTCGAGGTTCCCTCCGACGACGTTCCCTTCGATCAGCGGCCGTGGATGAAAGCCGCCGAGATTACGGAGGCGACTCTCGCCGCGATTGCGGCGGGCAAGGCCAGGCACCTTCGCATCAACTACGCGAACGGTGACATGGTGGGTCACACCGGCCATTCCGAGGCGACCACCCTTGCCGTTCAATGCGTCGACCTGATGCTCGCGCGACTGCTCCCCGCGATCGAACGCGCGAAGGGAGCCATCGTTGTGACCGCCGACCACGGCAACGCGGATCAGATGTTCGAGCGTGACAAGAAAACGGGGGCGTACCTCAAGCGTGCGGACGGCAGCTTCAAGGCGCGAACGAGCCACTCCCTCAACGCGGTGCCCTGCCACGTCTGGGCGCCGGGGCGTTCGCTCGAGCTCGCGGGCATTGACTCACCCGGCCTCGCGAACCTCGCCGCGACGACCTTTCAGCTCCTCGGCTTCGAAGCCCCCGAAGGCTACGCCCCGTCGCTTCTTCGCTAACGCGGGACGCGGAAAGACGGGCCGGTCTCTGCCAGGCTTCGGCATCGAGCTCGCTCAGCAACCGGTCCGTCCGGCGACTTGGCGGCAAACTGCAGCCCCGACTTGGCGGTAAATTGCAGCCAACCTGATTTATTGACTCGCCACAAATTGCAGCCAACCTGATTTATTGACTCGAGACTAAACGATTGGAACTGTTCAGCAATCTGGCCATCTGAGCGCTACTCGCGGAGCTGAATCACGCGGCTCAGCTCAGGATCCAGCGAAGTTCGCGACACACCGAGTTGGGCCGCGGTTTTCCGTTCCACGATATCGAGGAGTCGCCCACTCGTCCGCGACTTCGGGTCGCAGGCCCACGCCTTTTGAAACTCCGCGAAGGCCAGCGGAAGCATCACGTCTCTCGAACAGAGGTAACGAAGCGTGAAAAAGACGTCGTCGGATTCCGTAGCAACCGCCGCGACGATCTGCGCGCACGACTCGAGCGTCCCGTCGTCCGCGAGCTCTTCGTAGATCGCCTCCCGGCGCACCGGGGACGCGCTTTGAAGCTCCTGAACCAACCTCGCGCGAACAGCACGAGGATCGGGAACGTAGAACGCGCGGGACCCTTGCGCCTCGGCGCGACCGACGAACGCATCCTCTTCGTCGTCTCCAATCCACACGAGGAGCCGCTGTAGCCGAGATCGCAGCGGCCCTACAGTGCCCTTCGCCGCAAGGAGAACCTCACGAAACTCGTCGTCACCTTCGATCAGGACCGTAAGGCGAGCCTTCGGCCACGTCCGCGCGAAATCCGCGAGCGCCTCCCGAAGATCGGTGTATCGCAGCGAGCGCCACACACGGATGGTTTCGGCGGCCTCCAGGAGAGCCCGCAGCTTTGCACCGGAATAAGCGCCCGAGGTCAGCTCTGCGTAGCGGACGGAAGCATCGAACCCCACCGCCGGTCTATTTCGCGCCTGGCGTGAGCGGTCAAGAGATCAGGCGAGAGCACATCCGTGGGGCCATGAGGCGCGTCTACAAAACGAGGAAATGCCGAGCGCTCTTGAGCGGCTGGACCGCGTGTTCGTGCTGAGAATCGACGGTATGTTTAGTTCCCTAGTTCCGTTGCGAGGCAGTCAAAGCTGCTGCTCCAGCCCTCGCCATGTCGGTCGCGAAAGTCCGGTTCGGAAAACGAGCCCTGCTCGAGGAAGAGTCGGGTCTTGTCGCCTTCGGCTTTAAACGTGATCGTGACGACGGTTTCGACGCCTCGGGAGCCGTCGTCTTGATCCCACGCCCAGGTAAAGACGAGTTTCTCGTTGAGGACGACCTGGCGATACACACCGCTCACCACATGGTCACCTTGGGCGCCTCGCATCACCGTGCGAAAGGAACCGCCTTCGCGCACGTCCATCGTCCACTCGGGGATGTGCACGCCGTCGGGTCCCCACCACTTCACGAGCTGCTCGGGCTCGACCCAGGCGCGAAAGACTTCGGCGACCGGCGCGTCAAAGACACGTTCGAGACGTAGGGTTTGCTCATCGCTCATGGTCTTCTCATTTCTTTCGCTTGGATCGTTTCGAACGGCGAAGGTGTGCCTCGAGGGCGTCGAAGCGGCCTCCCCAGAACTCGCGATATCGGCCGAGCCAATCGCTCGCATCACGGAGCGGGTGGGCGGCGATCCGGCAGCGGCGCCACTGAGCGTCGCGACTGCGTTCGATGAGGCCGGCGCTCTCAAGGACACGGAGGTGCCGCGACACCGCGGGCGCAGAAATCGGAAAAGGCTCAGCCAACTCGCCCACCGTCGCTTCGCCCGATGCGAGCCGCTCGAGGATCGCTCGCCGGGTTGGATCCGCCAGAGCAGCGAAGGTGCGGCTGAGCGAATCTGTGGCGCGCATGGCCTCTATTTAGCCGATGCGTTAATTAACGCAATCGTTAAATAAAGTTCAACTATGGGTGCCTAATTTGATCAAGGAGCGGCTTCGTCTATTTCGTCCGGCCTGCCGACCGTCATTTTCTCAATCCATTTCAAACCGTTAGGCGCCACTTAACAGACTTTTGAGCACCCGGGACGCGACGGCGGCAGGCCTTCACAGACTTTCGAGCACCTGGGACGCTTCCCCTACGAGCCCCGGAACACCAACGTTTCCTCGAGCAGTCTGGTCCTGTTTCCGGCGCACTCGCGGTAGAAGAAAACCATGAACCGAGCTGCTCTCTTCGTCTGCCTCCTCGCCTGTGGCTCAAACGCGTCGGAACAGCAGGTCGAAGCCGAGCCCGAACCCGCCGAAGCCGAACCCGCCGAAGCCGAAGCCGAACCCACCGAAGCCGAACCCGAACCCGCACCGACCCCACCGGTCGATCCCTCCCCGGCAACCAGCGACGGCACGCCGGATCTCAACTGGCTCCGCCGAGGCTGCTGGACCGGCGAAGCCATCCCCTTCGCGGACGCCCCGGCCAACCACGCCGCGATCGCCGCCAACGAAGACGGCGGGCTGGTGCTCGCCATCGCAGACAACAAACTGCGCGCGTATCCCATCCACAGCAACGGTGACCGCCGCGGCGAACCCACCGAACTCCCTATCCGTGCCCCCGATGACGGCGTCGCAGTTCAGCGCGTCGAGCAGCAGGGGTTCCTCGCCATCTCCGCCGGACGATGCGGTCGAGAGCGTTGCTATGTGGGTTGGCTCCTCGACGACGAGGGTCGCCCAACCCGCGAAACGCAGGCGCCACGAGAGAACATCGACGGGTCCTTTCATGCTCTCGATCTCGCCGACCGCGCGAGCGATCGCCTCTGGATCGTCGGCGAAGCCGGCACCGGTCGCGACACGCGGTACATCGCTCTCTCCGTCTCCGTCGAAGGTGAAGCCGTGGCCTTCACGCCGCGCCAGATCTTCGGGCTCTCCCCAGACGTACCGATCGCGGAAGCGTCCTACGTGAACGTGCTGCGGGCCTCGCCCCGCGGTGAAACGTTTCACGCCCTCGTCGACTGGGAAGCCGAGACGCCGGAGGGTCCACAGCGCGGACGCGTGCTGGTTCAAGGGAGCGAACGCGTGGACGTCTCGTCCCTCGAAGGTGCGATACAAGATTTCATCGCCACGGACGGAGACGCACGAGCGCTCGTGAAGGCCTCCGATGGAGCGCTCACTGTCTCCGCGTTCGACGAAGAGGCGGCCGCGGTCGCAACGCAAGGCGCGCTTCCCCCTGGCTTTGAGGGCCGCGTGGTCGTGCGAATGGAAGATGGGGCCGTCACGTTGCGCGATTCGCGCGGCACCGCACTGACCGAACCGATCCCCGAAGTAAACGGGAAGGATCTGACGTTCACCGGCAACCGCTTCCTGGTTGTGCGCGAGCGAGACATCCTTCCGATCGACTGCGGTGGCGGTCGTTAGATTGCGGAGGCGTTGCGGTCCACGTCACTTCGTTACTAGCCTTCCCCATGGCAACGTCTCTCTTTCGAACGGTCGTCCTCCTCTCTCTCTTATCCGCCGCCTGCGGCGACGACTCGAGCAGCGCGGACGCTGGGTCCGGAGGCTCAGATGCAACCTCCGACGCGACCGGAGACGAGTGCGGCATCATTCGAGAAGCGCTCGACGCCACCTGGGACACCAGCGACCGCCCCCCGCTCTTCACGATGGACATCCCAAGCGGATGGGACGAGCTCCTCTTCGTCGGCGAGGAGAACGAGATCCGGGCGCGCCTTACGCATCGCGAAGGTCACCCCGTCTTCCGTCGGAACACCGTGATCCTGAACGTCCGGCAGGGCGACGTTCTCTTTACCGCCGCTGAGCGAGACGAAGCGATCGCCGAAGCGATGGCGCTCGGCGCGGTCGAACAGTTCACGTTCGAGTACGCCAGCGAAGGCGTGACCGTCTTTGGCAACGGAGCGATCGAAGACGTCGTGTTGGAGGTTCTTTTTTGGCTTCCCTTCAACGATCAGTACGTCAACGTGAACTTCCAGTTCGCGTCGTCCGCCGTGCCTAGCAGCTGCGGCCCGGACGTGGAGGAGCAGCTCTTCGCAATCGTCCGTACGCTCCGCGAAAACGCCTCGACCACCTTTACGCCGCCCGTGGAGTAATCCCCACAGGAACCGAAGTCCAAGAAGGTATGCTCCGCCCATGCTCTGGTTGGGCACCCAACAAAGCGATCAACCGCTCGAACTGCCGGTCGCGACGCTGCTTCGCCACGTCGCCGCACTCGGTGGGAGCGGCTCCGGCAAAACCGTTCTCTGCAAGGTCATTGTTGAAGAGGCGGCACGCAACGGCGTCGGCGCGATCTGCATCGACCCCCAAGGCGATCTCTGTAGCCTTCTTCTCGACGGAGACCCGGCCGAACTCGCCGCAAAGGGAATTCCCAGCGGGCACGCGTCTGCCTTTCGCGAGGGCGTCGAGGTACTGATTTGGACGCCGGCGTCGTCGAAAGGGATCCCCCTTTCCATCGATCCGGTGGAAGCGCTGCCGGGCCTCGACGCCACGGACCGGACCCGTGCGATCAGCCGCATGGCAGGCCGGGTCGCGAGCCTTCTTGGGTACGACCTTGGGAGCGACGATGGCCAAGGTCTCGTCGCCGTTCTCGATTTCGCCCTGAGCACGGCGATGGAGCAAGGGGACGTCTCTCTTGAGCGTCTTGGTGCGCAGCTCTCCGAACACACCGAGCACTACGCGAGCCTCCTCAGCCCCCGCAAGATCGAACAAGCTTGCCAGCGCCTCGCGCGCCTCAACGTAGGGGCCCGCCGACTCCTCTTTCACGACGGGATTCCCCTCGACATCGAAACGCTCCTGCGCGCTCCGGACGGTCGCCCCCGCATCAGCGTCGTATATCTCAATACCCTCGACCACGCGGAGGACAAAGAGTTCCTGATCGCGACCCTCGTTGAGCGCCTCTACAGCTGGATGCTCGCGCATCCGTCCGAAGCGCTTCAGGCACTCTTCTACATCGACGAGGTTGCGCCCTTTCTTCCGCCGGTTCGCAAGCCGGCGTGTAAAGACGGCCTGCAGCTGCTCTTCAAGCAGGCGCGCAAGTACGGCGTTGGCTGCCTTATGGCGACGCAGAACCCGGGCGACGTCGACTACAAATCCCTCGCGCAGTTTTCGACGTGGGCACTCGGTCGCATCACCACGCGGCAGGACCGAAAGAAAGTCGAACCCACCGTGCGAGGTCTGGCGGGCGATGACACGGACGCGCTTCTCGACGCCCTTCCAGGACAAGGCGCCGGCGAGCTCGTGCTGCTCAGTCCGGATCACCTGCCAGCGCCTACGCCCTTTCAAACGCGTTGGCTCTACTCCCGGCACGAAACCCTCAACGAAACGCGGATCGCGGAGCTGATGGCGGGGCCGCGCGACGCGCTCCGAAGGGACTCGGCACGCTCGAGTTCCCCCGTAAAAACGACGCCGCGATCGGCCACAGCGAACACCACTCCGCGCCCTCCTGAACCGCAAGACGCGCCTTCGGGGGTCGAAACTCTCGCGCACCTCGCATCCGTCGCGCGCTCCTCCCTCAACGATCTCGCGACTGCGATCGGCAGCGACCCCGAGACCCTTCGACGGACGCTGCAGCAACTCGTCGACGCGGGCTCTGTTCGGACGCTAGAGAACGGTGATGTTTGGACGCCCGCAAGCGGGGCGCGACCCGATCTCGATCTGGGCCGAAAGGTGTTTGCGGTGCGGGGCCTCGACGCCTCCCAAATGGAAGCGATCGCCCTCTCACGACGTCGCAGCAAAACCCTGGGCGTGCTTGGCGACGACGAGTTTCTCGCCTCTGTCGATCTCGAATACCGCATGGTCTACAAGCTCGACTTCGAGGAGACCGTGCAGACAAACCTTCTCCGGCGCATCGCAGGCGAAGAGTTCGAGCATCGCCTTGGGAGCCTCTACTTTCATCCCGCCGAGCTCTCGCTGATGACCTTTCGTCCGAGTCGGGGCATCGCGTTTTCGTCTCCGGATGCAGACGTCCTCGCGAGCGAAGTCGAAGATCTCGACGGACACGTCGACATCGTCAGCGACGCGCCGGGCGCCCTTCCCCTTCGAGAGAGCGACGTGCGGGACCGCCGAAGCGTCGCGGAGCTCCAGCAGGTCTTCGAAGCGACCTACGAAGCGCGTCCTTCTTCCGCCGCGCTGGTGTTCGTGCCGATCTGGCGCTTCCTGCTCAAAGCCGGAAGCGGCCACGCCGCCCGCCAGGTTGTCGTCGACGGAATCGTTGGGAGAGACGTGGTCTGGCCGTAGTCACCGGCCGTCCCCCATCAGGGACGGTTCAGAGCCACCAGCGGAGAATGTGCGCCCACCAAGGGGCCGGTTTGTTCTTTCGTTTCGGGTCGGGCCGAGGCATTGAGGGCCTCCATGTTTCGAGCTTGTTTCAATCAGGTTAAGGCTCGATCCGCTCGGTGTACAAATTTTTCTCAATTCCGATGCCCAAATGCGAGGCCATCCTCACATTTCGTGCGCCATCCCGAGGGATCAGGGCGTCCCATGGCACTCTGATTCCATGACGCTTTCTCACGTTGCGAGCCCCACGCCGGCGGACGTCGTCGCCGCGATCCCTGATGTCGTCGCCGATCTCCGCGCTCGTTTTGACTCGGGCGCGACGCGCGGCCTCGACTGGCGCATTCGGCAGCTCGACGCGCTCAAGCGATTTCTTACGGAACGCGAACACGAGATCGTCGAAGCGCTCCACGCAGATCTCGGAAAGCCCGAACTCGAGGCGGTCGCCGCGGAGGTCTCCTACGTCGGAAACGAGATCGACTACACGCGCAAACACCTGCGGCAATGGATGAAGCCCGAGCGCGTTCCCACGCCTCTGGTCACCCAGCCCGGCACAAGCACGATCCTCCGCGAGCCCCTCGGCGTCGTGTTGATCATCGCGCCGTGGAACTACCCCTTCCAGCTTTCGATGGCGCCCTTGGTCGGGGCGCTCGCGGCCGGCAACTGCGTTGTCGTGAAGCCTTCCGAGGTCGCGTCGCACACTTCGGCGATGCTCGCGCGCTGGCTTCCGCGCTACTTGGACGACTCCTGCGTACGCGTCGTCGATGGCGCGATTCCGGAAACGACCGCACTCCTCGAGGAGCGCTTCGACCACATCTTCTACACCGGCAACGGTCACGTCGGTCGCATCATCATGACCGCCGCCGCCAAACATCTCACGCCGGTCACCCTTGAGCTCGGCGGAAAGAGCCCGACGATCGTCGACGCGAGCGCGGACCTCGACGTCGCCGCGCGCCGCATCGTTTGGGGCAAGTTCTTCAACGCCGGCCAGACCTGCGTGGCGCCCGACTACGTGCTTGTCGAAGAGTCGGTACACGACGCCCTCGTACATCGCCTTGCCGCAACGATTCGCGAGTTCTTCGGTGACGACCCGCAACGAAGCGCCGACTACGCGCGGATCATCAACGAGCGACATCACGGGCGACTCGTGAAGCTCCTCGACGGGACCCACGGCACAGTCGTCTGCGGCGGCGTCCACGACGTCAGCGATCGCTACATTGCGCCCACCGTCCTCAAAGATGTCGACGCGGACGCAACGGTGATGGCGGACGAAATCTTCGGACCGATCTTGCCGGTCCTCAGCGTTCCGAACGTCGACGCCGCGATCCGCTTTGTTAACGCGCGACCGAAGCCGCTCGCTCTCTACGTCTTCAGCGGCAGCCGCCGGGTTCAGGACCGTGTCCTCAGCCGCACCAGCTCCGGCGGCGCGTGCGTGAACCAGACCGTGATGCACCTCGCCGTGCACGGCCTTCCCTTTGGCGGCGTTGGAGAGAGCGGCATGGGCGCGTACCACGGCCGCCACAGCTTCGAGGTGTTCTCCCATCGAAAGAGCGTCCTGAAAAAGCCGACCCAGGTGGATCCCGATCTTCTCTATCCGCCCTACACCGCGGCGAAAAAGAAGTGGCTGAAGCGCCTGCTCTGATCGGACCTGAAATACGCGCCGAAGGCTGGCCGTACCGTGGCTATGAGCCCCGATCTCGCCCTCCCCCAGCCTTCCTCCCCATCGTCGAGCGACCAGTGGTCCGAGCCGGCCGACCAGTCTAGAGTACGCCGATCCGTGGCTGACTACTCCGACGACGAAGTCTCCGAAATCCTCGGCCGAGCCCTGTCCAAGGACGACGTCATTGGGCTCTCCCACGAGGAACTCGCCGAGGTCGCCGCCGAGGTGGGCATCACGACCGAGGAGCTCGAAAAGGCTGCTGCCGAAGTTCGCTCGGAGCGGGTTCGCCAAAGCGACAGGGCCGAAGCCGAACACGCGGTGACCGTTCACAAACGACGACAGCGCCGCGGCTGGCTCCGCCACTTTGCGACCTACGGCGTGATCACCGCCGGGCTCGCGCTTCTCAACCTCACGACCGGGGGAAGCGCATGGTGGGTGTACCCCGCGATCGGATGGGGGATGGCCGTCGCGCTTCACGGTTCGCGCGTTCTCTTCTCCGACGACGACGCGGAGCTTCAGCGACAGCTCCGCCGCATTGAGCGACGCCGCGAAAAGGCGCGCAAGGCCGCCCAAAAGAAGAAGAAGGCAAAGACGAGCAAGGGTTTGCTCAGCGACGCAGAAACCGCCTTCGAGTCCGCTCTCGAGCGGGGCGTTGCGCTCCTTCTGACCAAAGCGGCGGAAAAGATCGAGGCGGCCACCGCGCCGCCGGTTCCGGCAGACTCCGACTTTGGGCGCTTCGTCGCCCAGAAGAAGGGCGTTCCGATGCGAGTCGGCACGGACGGCGAAGCGCGCGGCCCGCAAACCCGCGTCGACCCCTTGGCGCCGGAGGAAGTCGAAGTCGAGCTTCCGACCAAGGGACGCGAAGCAGAAAGATGACGGGCACGGGGTGAGAGAACGCGGCTTCCTTGCAACCGTCCTCTTGGCTTGCGTTCTTTTCGCTCCTTCGACCGCCCTCGCGGGCCCGTGGACACCGGAGCCGGGCCATGGCTTTGCAAAGCTGTGGACCAAATGGCTGCTCGGGCACGGCTACGTGGACGGCAACGGCAACCGAACGAACTACGGGAACTACCACGAGTTCTTCGTCGCCACGTACGGCGACATCGGCATCGTCGATGGTCTCGCGGCGTTTTGGCATACCGATCTTCTACGCGTGTTCACGCTCCAGGACCCGCGCACCGGTGAACGCCAAGCCCACGTGGCGCCCGGCGATCCCGCGCTTGGACTGCGCTGGCGATTTCTCCAGGTCGATCGCTTTGTGATGAGCGTCGAAGGTTCCGTTCGCGCACCCCTCGCGCGATCCCGACCGGTGCAAAACGTCTACGCCCGTAGCGACCCCCACGAGCAGCTCGGTGAGCTTCGGGTGGGCGCCGGCGTCTGGAACGTCGATGGGCGCCTTTCCCTCGGGTATGGCTTTGACCGCGTCTACCTGGCCGCATCGGGAGGCTATCAATGGCGCGGCGAGGGATTCGACGACCGCATTACCTGGAGCGCGGAAGTTGGCGGAAACTTCACCGATCGCTGGGGCGGGCGCGCGCGTGCAAGCGGCGCGCACTCCCTCGACGAAGACGGTGCACCACGAGGAAACAGTCCGAGCGGCATCGGCAATGGCGTGAGCTGGGCGGGCTTCGCGCTCGAGGTCGACTATCGCTTGCGCGACGGGTGGTACCTGGGCCTCACCCTCGAAGGAGGCCTAAGCGGCCTTCGACGCCAAACGGGGGGACCGGTCACATCGCTCTGGGTCGCCACGCAGTATTGAACGCGATCAACCGCCAAACGTGAGGACAAGGGGCGCGTCCGAAAGCGGCCCTGCTTCGGCGGCCGGAACGTCGACCCGCGAAAGGGGCGTCGCGAGGAGTTCCCACCCCCGAACGGACGCAACGACGATCACGAGCTGATCGCGCCACACCGCAAGGTCGTGAGGACGGAGCGTTCCAGGGAGCGTGATGAGCGCACGCTCCTCAAAACGTTCATCGCTTGCGCGTCGAAGCAACACCACGTTTCCACGCGTTGCGGCAAGAAAGTCCTTTCGACCGTCGCCGTCAACGTCGTGGGCGATGAGCGACCGAATGCCGTGGGGTCCATCAATGGGCGTCGTCTCCGACGCGGTGACGCGGAAGAGCCCATCGCCGAGCGCGTAGAGCTCCCCGTCCACCGCAAGCAATCGGCGCCCGCGAGGTACGTCGAGCACCGGACCGGCCTGCCCGCTCGGGGCGAAGACGCGAACGTTCTCTCCGTCGATGGTGACGAACTCCTGCTCTCCATCCCCGTCGAGGTCGAAGGTCACAACGTCGCTTCCGTCGAAACCAAGACGCGCCCGTGCGCGACGGCTCGGAGACGCGCCGCCGCTCACGATCCAGAGTTCACTCGGTCGCACACCGTGGGCATCCGGCCAGGTCACCAGGCCAAGAAGCGACGCGTCGGAAAGATAGGTCGCGGCAACCACCGGAGCATCGGCCAGTCGTTCGGGGTCCCCAAAGCCGCCGCTCTCCGTTGCGCGACTGAATCGGAGCTCGCCTCCGGTGGGGTTACCGCCGCTGTCGAGGCGAGCGCTCCCAAGGATCACATCACTTCGATCTCCGCCGACAAGCGGCGCGACGAGCGGCGCCACTGGACGCGCGCCGTTTCCTCGCCAACGAAGCACGCGAAGCGGCGCGTCGTTTACAAACCCGAGGACGTGCACATCGTCGCCACACGCAACGAGTACTTCCGCCTCTGCGTCCCCGACGACGTTTGCCACGGTCAGACGCGCAGCGGCTCCGGGCACCGACGTGTCCTGCTGGGCAACCTGCACGCGCCAGAGAGGCTGCGCAGCCGCCGGAGCCGACGGCTCGGCCGGTGGTCCGTCGTCGGTGGTCTGAGGCGTCTGAGGAGTCTCGGACGCAGGCGCGACGGGAGCGGCTTCTGCGATCTCCTCCGTCGATGGGGCATCGTCGCTGGGTTGCTCTTCGGCGACGGCGACTTCGTTCGGCTCCGCCTCAGAAGCCGACGTATCGGTTTCGGGCTTGGCTGCGATGGCTGGCGGAATCGCGCCGCCGAGGAAACCCACCAGCCCGAGGATTCCCCACACGCCACCCAAAATGCCCAGCGCCCGGAGGGCGGGGATGATCTTCGCGCTCACCGCGTCGTCATAGCATGCTCCTCCGGATCGAATCCGAAGAAGCGCACGAGCGTGTCGTAGAGTTCGCCGTGGGCTTTTTGAAGCGCGCGCGGGGTTTCGAAGAACGCCTCCACCGCCACCGCAAAGAGCTCCGCGCGATTCGTGCCCGCGTACGCGCGCAGCCTTGAACGACGACCTCGAACGCGCTCGAGCGCCTCCTCGATTAGCGGATCCCACGCGTCGCCGTCCATCCCGGGAACGCCATCGGCAAACCCGTCGGCGAGGTCGAGCACATGCGCGAACTCGTGAATGGAGACGTTGTAGCCGTTGCTCTTGCGCCAGCCTTCCCGGAGCGCCTTTAGCGAAAAGAGGATGGGCCCTTGACGATGCACCATCCCGGCGATCGGCGCGTTGCTTCCAAGGTCGTACTCGTCGTCGAAGTGGTCCGGATAGATCACCACGTCGCGGGTCGCGCGAAGTACGCCCGGCGGCATCCCGTGAATGAGAATCGCGGCGCCCGAAAGCGCAAGGACGCGAACCTCATCGTCCAGCGTCGCAGGCGGCACGGCTTGAAAGCGGTACTCCACCATCAGCGCGTGAAGGTGGGTCTCAAAGCGTTCCTTTCCGGCAGCGTCGAGACGACGATAAAATCGAACCTGCTCCTTCAATACCGAGCGCCACGCGTCGGAAAAGGGCTTCGCGAGTTCACGTCGGCGGCGGAGAGGTGCACGCAGCACAAGCGCACCACCGAGGAACGCCACCACCGCGCCCGCGACCATTGCCCACACAGCTCCTCGCCAGAGGCCGAGACCCGCCAACGCGCTTCCTCCAACGAGCACAAGGAAAAGGCGAAATCGCTCGTCAGAACGCACGCATTTCTCCCGCCGGCACTCGCGACCGAGTATCCTTCCACCCTATGCGGTGGATGCTGCCAATCTTTCTCGTGGGGTTTCTCGCCTGCAACGGAAGTTCCTCGTCGTCGGAAACGACCAGTGGAAGCGAGGATACCGAAGACGACTGGGATAGCGATGACTGGGGAGACGATCCAGCGCCAACCGTCGAGTCGCATCACGGAGCGATTGAAAGCATCGGGATCTCGGGTCCCGACACCCCGTGGGAGGACATGTCGTTTCAAGAGCGCGAGTGGTACATGATCGGAAAGGTCCTACCGATCATGAAGGAGCTCTTCGCGCAGTATGACGACTCACGCTGGGCTCCCGCGGAGTACGGATGCGCGACGTGCCATGGGGAAACCGGCGCGGAGGACAACTACGCGATGCCGCACGGGAGCCAGTACCGCGTCCCCGAACCAGGGACGCCCGCATGGGAGAATATGGAGAGGATTTTCCCCGAGGTCGTGACCTTTATGAAGGACACTGTGACGCCGACCGTCGGCACGCTCCTAGGTATCGAGAACTACACCTGCAACCACTGCCATCCGGGGGCATAGGCTGCGTCGGAGCTGGGAAAGCTTGCATTCACGGCAGGTTCACCCCATATCCTTTCGGATGTCGGCCGAGCGCCGTTACGGAGGAGAAGAATGGCTTGGGTGATCACCCGTCTTTGTCGCGATTGTGTCGATCAGGCATGCGTGGATGTGTGCCCCGTGGAGTGCATCTACGCCTATACGGGTTCTGACGAGAGCGCGTTTCCCAACCAGCTCTACATCGATCCCGAGGAGTGCATCGACTGTGGCGCCTGCGAACCCGAGTGCCCCTGGGAGGCCATCTTCGAGGACGTTTCGGTTCCCGAGGTCCTCAAGGAGGACACCGCGTTGAACGCAACAATCGTCGACGCGAAGGACGATTTCGAGGTGCCGCAGCACATCGAAAGCGATCAGCCGACCCCCGAACAGGTTTCCGAGAACAAAGCGAAGTGGGGCGTTTCCTAACGCACACCAAAGACGAAGAACGAGGCCGCGGCCTTTTTCGTTCCGTCACACCACGCTCGTATCGAGCGCGTCCACCACCTCGCGGGCCCGCACCTGAAACGCTTCGACCTTCGACGGGTCGGCGCCCCACCCAATAAGCTGACCGCAAAGAAGCGCGTCGGTGAGGGAGCGATCGCCGAGCTTCGGATCGACGCGGGACATTTTTCGCAGCTGAATCACGCCTTGGGTCGCGCCCCAAAGGACGACGATGCGAGTCTCCGCCGAACCCTCGTGAATCGCACCGAGGGACGCGGCCTTTTCGAGGTGCTCCGCCACCATCCCAAGCACATCGTTCAGCGGCGCGTACACAACACTCGCCATATCGGTGGCGAGGAGCTCCCGCGGATCGCCGAGGCTCAGGGTGAGCAAGCGGTAGTCGGTCGGCCGGCGAAACGTCAGCGACTCGTACACCCCGAGACCCGCCAGGACGTGCACGAGCTCTCGTTCGCCCTCCGAGTACTCGCCGGGTTGCTCGGCGAGGATTTCCCGAACCTTGAGCAAGTCTTCGCTGATGCGGTTGACGCACCGAACCTGAAGCGCCGCCAGAATGGCGTCCTTCCCCTTGAAGTAGCGGTAAAGCGCACCGACGGCGTAGTCGAGTTCCTTCGCGAGACGCGCGATCGTGAGCGCCTCGTAGCCCTGCTCCGTCATCAGCCCCATGGCTGCGTCAAGGATGCGTTCCGAAGTTTGGTGACGCCGCTTCTCGCGACGCGTCACGCCATTGTTCACTGTGTCGACCACCTCGTAGGGGTGGCGGACACCCAAAGGAGTGTCAAGACCAGCCGGCCACTCGCGGTCGAAACGTAAGGTCGATCACCCCTTGGGCTCGAACGGAAGTTTGCGCTGACGCGGGCTGCTTCGTTTGGCACGACGCGGTGGTTTCGCCCAGCCCATGACGGTCCGACCACCGTAGCGATGCGATTCGCGTCGCTCCCGTGCAATCAGCGCCTCGAAGCTCTCCCCGTCCGCAACACGCTCAAGATGACGCGCCTGTCGGTCCAAGCGCTCGAGTGCGCCAAGGCGGTCGTCCTGTCCGATCTTTGCTCGATCGACGGCGCCGCGAAGAAGACGCAGCGTTTCGTCGTACACCTTCAACGGGACCGGAAAGGGATGGCCATCCTTTCCGCCGTGCGCGAGCGAGAAGCGCGCCGGATCCGAAAAGCGATGCGGCGCGCCATGCAGAACTTCCGCGACCAGCGCGAGGGAGCGAATCGTTCGCGCGCCGACGCCTGGAACCAGGAGCAGCTCTGCAAAGTCCACCGGACCACGCTCCGCCGCCGCCTGAAACGCCGCGTGAACCCGCCTCATTCGCACGTCGCCGGCGCGCACGTCGTGGTGCGCGGGAAGATCCAGGTGCGGGAGCGGTGGCGTCGCGTGCGGTCGCACGATCGCGTGAAGTTCCTTGAAGGCGCGCTCCGGCTCCTCGATCAACTCGAGCTGACGCGATCGCGACGGCTTCGCACGTTCGTCCGCAAGGTTCACGATTCGGCCGGTGTGTTCCCCAGCGATCGCGGAATGCGGCGCATCGACAAAATCGTCGAGCCCCGCGCTCTTCCAGTGGTAGCGACGCGCGTCCCCGCGACGATCGCAAAGCCCTTGTTGCACGACGACCCACTCCCCGTCAGCGGCAACGATGAATCCGTGGAGGTAGATCTGGTACCCGTCCTGAACGGCCGCGCTGTCGACTTTCGCGACGAGTCGACTCGTTCGTCCAAGCGCGTGACCGTCGAGACCCGTGCGCTCTGCTACCGCGAGAAGTTCCGCCGGAGTTTGTCGCGAGTGCCGACCCCGTCCGCCGCAAACCCAAAGGCCGAGCTCGTCGTTGATCGGTTCAAGACCCTTCTTGAGCGCTCCGAGCACCGACGTGGTGATTCCGCTCGAGTGCCAGTCCATGCCCATGACGGCGCCGAAGGACTGAAACCAAAACGGATGCGAAAGTCGCTCCAGCACCGCCGCGCGTCCGTAGTGATGGGCGATCGCCTCCACGATCACCCGGCCGAGACGTTCCATGCGAACGCGCAGCCAAGCCGGTACGCGCCCCCCGTGGAGCGGAAGATTCGCCGTGCCGCTTCGGTCCCCCATGCCTGAACGAACGTTTAGCGCATCTTGGCGAGCGGATCGAGCGGCTATGCTGGGGCGTGCGCACGATCCTCTCGATCGGTGATCCAAAACTTCGCGAGCCGGCGCGTGCCGTCGAACCTGGCGAGCTTGGAAGCGACCCCGTCCAGCGGCTTGTGCGAGACCTGATTGACACCATGCGCGGCGCTCACGGAGCCGGGCTTGCCGCGACGCAAATCGGCGTTCCCCTGCGGGTGTGCGTCCTCGAGGTGAACGACAACCCGCGCTACCCCTACAAACCCAAGATCCCTCTCACCGTGCTGATCAATCCGCGCGTCGACGCGATCACGACGGAGACGTTCGAAAACTACGAAGGGTGTCTTAGCGTTCCCAACCTGCGGGGGGTCGTGCCCCGCGCCGTGGGCGTTCGCGTTCGTGCCCTCGACGAGAAGGGAGGCCCCATCGACCGCGAGGTGTGGGGTCTTAGCGCAGGGACCTATCAGCACGAGGTGGACCACCTCGAGGGGACGCTTTTTGTCGACCGCGTCGTCGACTCTCGAACGCTCTGCACCTGGGAGACCTTCGATGCGTTTCATCGCGAGGCGTTCGTCGCGCGAGCCGAGGCGCTGGTCGCCCGCTTCGGCGGTTGAGACGCGCTTCTCGCGCGGTCATGCTACACCGCGACTATGGCTGCGCCTCCTCCGCCCCAACCGCAGAACAACACCGTGATCTGGGTCTTGATCGGGTGCGCGGGCTTGCTCGTGCTTGGGCTCTGCGTCGCGACCGGAATCGGTGTGTGGATGTACATGGGGCAAGACAGCACGGTCGTCACGACGCCGCCCGCCTACCCGCAACCGCAGCCCATCCCTCAACCCGGACCGGGTCCGGCGCTTCCGCCTCCTCCCACCATGGATGTGAGTCCGCGGATGGTCACCGCAAGCGTGTCTTCGGTGGGCGGTTCTGCGCCCGTGCAAGCTGGGGCGAGCTGCGGCTTCGCGGTCGAGCGACATCCGCATCCCGATCCGCCGGGCTACTGGTGCCGAGCCCAGATCGTTTGCAACGGACTCCTTCTCTACGGTGGCGGCAACTCGGGGTACTTCCCCTGCTCGCTCCATGACCAGCCGCGCCGGGACGTGGTGGGACGTGACGAGCAGACCACGGCCCAAGATACCGACGCGTCCATGATCCTCGACACGCAGCAGGGGACGCTGACGATTCGCGACGACGCGTCCGGACCCCACGGCGCGTACACCCTGGAGGCGCGGATCACCGCCGTGCGTTGAGATGGCTGCGCGGCGAAACCTTCGGAGCGTTTCCACGCCGATCATTCTCGGCGCGGTCAGCATCGTTCTCAGCGTCGCGCTCCTGGTTGGCTGGACCCTTCTGATCTCGCTGCAGCTCGGCGAATCCGAGCACGTCGTCCTCGACGTTTGGCTGCTGGTCCTCGGATCGGTGAGCTTTGCCGTCATCGTCACGGTGCTGGTGCTCTTCAGCGTCTACCTCGCCCGCGAGATCATCGAAGTTCGCCGTCAAACGAGCTTCATCGACTCGGTAACCCATGAGCTCAAAAGCCCCCTCGCGTCGCTAAAGCTCTGCCTTGAAACGATTTCGCGGCACGACCTGCCGGCGGAAAAACGCGAAGAGCTTCGAGGCATGATGCTGGACGACGTCGACCGGCTGACGTCCTTCATCGACGACGTGCTCCAGGCGAGTCGCCTCGCCGACGGGAAGGAGCTCCCCTTCGACCTCACGGACGTCCATCTTCGCGCGCTCTGTCGCTCGATCGCGGACGCGATGGCGCAGCGCCGCAAGGTGGACCCGGATTCGATCGAGGTCGACGTGCCGCGAGACATGGTCGTGAGCACCGACGAACCGGCACTCACCATCATCCTTAAGAACCTCATCGATAACGCGCTTAAGTACAGCGAGTCCGGCCGTCCCATCTTCGTGCGCGCGCGTCGGGACGAACGCGGGCGGGTCACGATCGAGGTAGAAGATCGCGGCATCGGCATGGACCGCGGTGAGCTCAAGCGCGTCTTTCATCGCTTCTACCGGGTGGCGAACTCGGAGGTGCGCGAGCGCAAGGGAACCGGCCTCGGGCTCTTCGTTGTCTCGGCTCTCGTGAAGAATCTCGGCGGGAGTGTTCGTGCGCTCTCGGAAGGCCGCGGGGAAGGTTCGACGTTGCAGGTCACCCTACCTGCCAACGACGAAGCCGTGACCAAACCGGAGGAGGCGGTTGCCCTATGACCGAGCAAACGCAGCGCCTCCTCGTTGTCGAAGACGAGGAACACCTCGCCGCCGGGCTCAAGCTCAACCTCGAGCTCGAGGGCTACGACGTCGACGTCGCCGTGAGCGCCAAGGAAGCCGGGGAGCGCCTCCTGGGTGCAGACGCATACGACGCGATCGTCCTCGATGTGATGTTGCCGGACTTTGACGGCTTCGAGCTATGCCGGCGCCTTCGCAAAGCCGGCAACTTCATCCCCGTTGTCATGCTCACCGCGCGCTCGTCGGCGGAAGATCGGGTGCGCGGTCTCGAAGCGGGCGCCGACGACTACATGGTGAAGCCCTTTTCCCTCGACGAGCTGCTCGCACGCGTGCGCTCGGTCCTCCGGCGCCGTCGCTGGGAACAGGAGGTCAGCGAACCGACCTCGGCCCGTCGCCTTGAGTTTGGCGACGCGGTCGTAAACTTCGACACCCACGAAGTCTTGGTGGATGGCGAGCCGCGAAAGCTCACGCAGCTCGAGCTCGACCTTCTTCGCTACTTTGCAGACCATCCCCATCGGGTGCTCAGCCGGAGCGAACTCCTCGAAAAGGTCTGGAAGCTGCGCAGCCACGGCTACACCCGAACCGTCGACAACTTCATCGTTCGACTCCGTCGCCACTTCGAGGAAGATCCCTCCGCGCCGCGCTTCTTCTTGAGCGTGCGCGGCGCCGGCTACAAATTCGTTCCCGCGGGCGCATGAGGAATACTCCGCCCGCATCGACGTAGGTCAGTCCCATGCGAACCACGCTCTACCTCGGCGTCGACATGGCGCGCTTTTTTCTCTTTCATCCGGATGACTTCACCGCGTACGAGGCCGCCGAGATCGATCTTCCAGAGCGAGCCACGCACGAAGCGCTCATCGTCGGCCTGGACCTTGGCGCCGACGGACATCGCGGCGTCGAGATCACCGACGAGCCACTCTCCGAGAAAGACCGCGCGGAGGTGTCACCCGGTCCGCCCTTTGTCTTTCCCTTACGGGTGACGCACGGTCGGCTCTTCGCAACCGACCGGATCGCGCGCAGCGACGAATACGAATGGAACCAAGAACCGCACGTTGCGCTTCCCGAGGGCCTCTATCGCGCGGAGTGGTACCGCTTCGAGGAGAGCCGAGTAAGAAACGCGAACTGGCTTCTCCTCGTGAAGCCGGTGGAGTCCTTCGACGAACTTCCTGCGTGGGATCAGCTCCCTCACGAGGATGGATACGACCTTCCGGACGGCACCAAGAACCCCCGACGCGAACCTGCGGCCACGAAGGTCGAGCGAGTGAGCCATCCCAAGTTCGGCGTGGGTGAAGTGCTCAGCAGGAACGGCGACGCGGTCGAAGTTAAGTTCGAGGACAGCGTGCGCCGCATCGCGTCCCGCTTTCTCAAACCGGCGTAACGCCGCCCTAGCCAACGAGGCGTTGACGGTGTTCCACGATCGGCCAACCTTCTCTTGATGCGTACGGGCTCCATCGAACTCACCGACGTCCTTCGAGACTTGCTCTTTCGGTTTCAGTGGGCGAACTCGCCGCGTCGGCCGATCCCGGAACGCATCACCGTCGAGCTCGCCTCCGTCCGCGATGTCGAAGCTGCCCTCTCGTGCGAGCTGCACCCTGACGTTCTCGCGCTCGTCGCCGTCGCGGGGACGGTGAACTCCGAGTACGTCGGGTCCCTCGACGACGTCGATCCCCTAACCGAGGATGCCCGTCGCCACCCGAAACCGATCGCTCCCAACCGCATCGCCATCGGAAGCCACCCAGACCGCCATGCCTGGTACCTCGTCACGGCCAATGGAAAAGGTTCCCGGATCATCGAGCGGGACAACTTCGACGGGAGTGAGGTTCGGTATCCGCTCGTCGACTGGCTCGACCGCCACGTGGACGCCCTGCTCGATCGGCGG
>JBCDAA010000099.1:0-23683 GCA_039186435.1 Myxococcota bacterium
AATCATGCCCCGCCCTTCGAACCGCAGCGAGCGACGCCACCAGATCGTCGACGGCCTCATGGAAGTCCTCCCGGCCGTTGGCTACGAGCGCGCCTCCATCGCCCGAATTGCCAAAGCCGCCCAGCTTTCACCGGGCCTCGTCCACCACCACTTCGAACGCAAACAAGAGATCCTCCTCGCCCTCGCCGAACGCCTCGTCGGCATCGTCGACGCGCGCATCCCCGACGCCCGCACCCCACGCCGTCGCCTCTTCGGCTTTCTCGACGCCCACCTCGCCCTTGGGGCCGACGCCGATCCGCGCGCCGTCGCCTGCTGGGTCGCCCTTGGCGCAGAAGCCGTCTTTCAGCCCGAAGTCGGCGCCGTCTACCGCGACATCATCGACGCTCGACGCGCCCACCTCCACACCCTCCTCCGCGAGGTCTGCCGCGACGAACACCGAAGTACTCGCGGTCTCGATGCGGTCGCCGCGGCACTCCTCGCCTCGGTCGAAGGCTTCTTTCAACTCGCCACCGCCGCCCCCTCCGTCGTTCCCCCGGGCACCGCGGCACCCACCCTTCGATCGATCGCCACCAAACTTCTGGACGCGCAGTCCCCCCTTTCCTGAACGGAGGCACCATGACCGAATCCACGCAGCTCTCCCTCCTTCCCCTCGGCATCGGCGACGCGTTTTCGGCGATCCACTACGGCGCCAGCCTCGCCCTCGAAAGCGAGGGTCGCTGGCTCCTCATCGACTGCCCTCATCCGATTCGAAAAATGATGCGCGAAGCGGGGCAAAGCGCTGGCATCGAACTCGACGCCGCCATGTTCGACGGCATGGTGCTCACGCATCTCCACGCCGATCACGCATCCGGTCTTGAAGGCTGGGGCTTCTTCCACCACTTCGCCCTCCAGCGCCGCGCCGTCGTCCTCACCCATCCACAGGTCGCCCGCGACCTCTGGGCATCGCTCGCCCCAAGCATGGGCGTGCTCCTCCGCAAAGACGGCGACAAGCGCGTACCGCGCACCTACCACGAGTCCGACTACTTCGACATTCGCACCTTCGTCGACTCGATCGAACTCGGCCCGTTTACGGTCCACTGCCGCACCACCTGGCATCACATCCCCACCATCGCCCTGCGCATCGAAGCCGGAGGCCGCACGCTTGGGTACAGCGCCGACACCGCGTTCGACCCTTCCCTCGTGGAATGGTTAAGCGACGCGGACCTCATCGTTCACGAAACCAACCTCGGCGGCGCCCACACTCCCTACGAAGAACTCGCCGCGCTTCCCGAATCACTCCGCGCAAAGATGCGACTCATCGCGTTTCCGGACGGATTTCAACCGCAAGCCATCGAGCCCCTCGTGCAAGGGCGACGGGTGACCGTATGAGGATCGCAACATTCGGCGCACACGCCACGACCGCACACGCCACGGACGCACACGCCACGACTGCACACGCCACGACCGCACACGCCACGACCGCACACGCCACGACCGCACACGCCACGGACACGTTCGTTCTACGCGCCCCGTGGGTCCCAGGTCTTGAGCACTACTGGGTTCTTCACCTTCGCGACCCCGAACGCGTCCTCGACGACCAGGAGCGCCGCGCACTGCTCGCCACCGCCACCGAAACCGCACGCGCGCTCGCCCTTGAGATCCACGGCGATCCAGAGTGCTACTCCCTGCTCTTCAACGGCGGGCGAACCCGACGAACCCAGGGCGACCACGTCCACATTCTACTCAGCACGAGCGTGGCCGCGAAACGCCGTCGCTTTGTGTGGCTCCATCTGAAGCACGTACTGCGCCCGATCGCTCGGCTTCTATGCCCCCGCTAACTCGCGGTGCGCTACCTGGGTCGTGTCACAAATCGTCTTCGAAGACGGAGTACGGCTCTCTCGAAGGGGAAGCCGTTCGAGCTCACATGAACACGAACCTTCCAGAGACGCGACGAAGACGAACCACCGAAAGCGTCGTCGATGGATCGAAGTTCGACGTCACTGCCGGGGCAGACCAAGCCCGGTCGACAGTTCATCGAGCGTGAGAACCGCGGGGGGGCTACCGCAGAACCTCCGGAAGCGCCTCCATCGACGCGCCGTGCTCCAACAGCGCATCCAGCAACGTGCGTAGCCCCACGGTCATCGGAACGTCCGCGCGCCAGACCAGCGCAATTCGATCGTCGTAGCGGGGCAGCTCCCCAGCCAGAACCTCAAGACGCCCTTTCGCCACGCCGTGGCTGGCAACGCGGTACGGAAGCACGCCCACGCCGGTTCCATCCAACACGAGACTCTTCACCAGCTCCAAACTCGAACACGCAAGCGTTCGCAGCGGCCTGGGCTGCATCGCGTCCAGAATCGCCTGGGTCTGTCGGAGCGAAGGCACGTGCAAGATCGGATAGCGATCAAAAAGCGTGTCGGCGGACTTTCGCGCGAGTCGCCGCGCCACCACGAACGTGACCGCATCGCGAAAGAGCTCCCGCACCACGGTGTCCGGATGCATGCCGGGATTGACCACCAAACCGAGATCGATCCGGCGCTCGAGAATCGCCGCCTCGACGTCCTTGGAGTTCGCGTTGTGGAGGGAAAGCGTGATCTCCGGGTACTGCTCGAGAAAGCGTCCCATGAAGCCCGGAAGCAAATAGGTTCCAAGACTCTCGTGGCAGCCGAGCACAAACTCCCCACGCGGTTCGTCCGCAAGCGCCGCGATCTCGTCTCGCGCAGCACGCAGCACCTGAGTCGCCTGCCGCACGCGCTGAACGAGGAGCGTGCCCGCGGGCGTGAGCGTGACCCCGCGGCTGTCGCGATGAAAAAGCTGCGTACGTAAACGCTCCTCGAGCTTGCGAACAGCCACGCTCAACGTCGGCTGACTTACGTGGAGCGCCTTCGCGGCGGCGCTAAAGCTGCCGTGCTCGGCAACAGCCGCAAATTGGGCAAGGGCGGTCTCAAGAAAGTCGTCGCTCATCGGCTTCGCGGGGGCGGTGCACTCAGCGCGGCGCCAGTTTCGGCCTCCGCCGCGTCACTCCAGGATCGCTCGATCTGGTAACGCGTTTCCATCGGCCATTCCAAAAGAAGCAGCACCCGTGAGCGCTCGAGCGGCTCTCCCTGCCAGGAAAGCAAGAGCGGCGCGGCTCCAAGACGAGGCTGAAGAACCGCCGTGAGTCCTTCGGCGAGCCAGTCGCGCGAAGCGCTCCGAGGAATGCGCAGCAGCCGAGGCTCCTGCCCGGGGGGAATCAACGCCACCGCCGCGGGACCTTCAGCGGGGACCGTCACGACGACATGAACTTCTTCGCCCGACGCGTCCGCAAGGGAAACCACCGGCGCGTCGAGTTCGGCCGCAAGCGCAACCCGGAGCGCCGCCGGCAGCGCGGCATCCTCGCTTTCCACCGTGAGGGCGATCGGCTCCTGCGCGAACGCACTGCTCGCGACGCTGAGCACCGCCAATCCAACCACCCCTCGCACCGACGCATGGTCCCGCGCTCATTCGGGCGTGTCAAAGCGGACGGCGTTTCGAAGTGTGCGCTAGCCGCCGATGAGACTCATGCCGACGTTCTCGTGCTCGAGTTCCGACGGGTCGAGAAAACGGTGGCCTTCTTCCTTTCCAGAAAGCGCCCACCAGGCCGCCCACGCGACGTCGCGATCCTCCGTCGAAGCACGCATCACGTCCCGAAGGCTCACCGCCTGCCGCGATGCGAGACACGCCCGAACGTCGCCCCGGGCCGTAACTCGAAGGCGATTGCAGCTACCGCAAAACTCATGGCTCAGCGGGGTAATAAACCCGACGCGGCGCCCCGAGCCGTCCGCTGCTTGACGGTAAGTCGCCGGACCCCGCACTGCGTCGTCCTTCGGCGCATCGCCCCCGAGCCGGTCACCGAGCCGCGCCGCAACTTCGTCCGCGCCCATGCGCGCGCGCAAACCGAGATGCGCACCTTCGCCGAGCGGCATGAGTTCGATGAAGCGAGGGACAAACCCGAGCGCCCACGCCCAATCCACGAGCTCGCCCACCTCGTCGTCGTTGTGCCCGCGCACCGCAACGATGTTGATCTTGATTCGAAAGCCGAGCTCCCGGGCAGCGTGGATCCCGGCCAGCACGCGACCGAGATCGCCGCCGCGCGTCATGGCCTTGAAGCGCGCCGACTGCAGCGTGTCAAGCGACACGTTGATCCCGCGAAGGCCCGCGTTCCAAAGAGGAGCTGCAAGGTCGGCGAGGCGCGTGGCATTCGTCGTCATCGCCAGCTCGAGCTCCGGCGCACTCGCGTGCATCTGCTCGACAAGGCGAACCACATCCTTCCGGACAAGCGGCTCGCCACCGGTGAGGCGCACGCGTCGCACGCCCATCGCGCGCAGCACACCGACGAGTCGCGTCGCCTCCTCAAAGCTCAAGAGCTCGCGACGCACCGTGTGCTCGATCTCCCCACCGGGCGGCATGCAGTAGACGCACCCGAGGTCGCAGCGATCTGTGACGCTCAAGCGGAGGTAGGTCACCTGCCGCCCCTGGGTGTCCTCGAGACCCGGAAGCGCTTCCCCGCCCCATCCGACCGGCCGCGCAGGCAGGTCGCCATAGACCGCCATCCGACTCTCAACCACAGGAAGCGCGCGGCTCACCCACAGATCCTTCGGCGCGCGCCCGGCAAATGCAAGGCCTCAACCTCACCCGAGGTAGCGGTAGAGCGTGCGCAAACTGATCCCGAGCGCAGCCGCAGCCGCTTCTCGGTTGCCATCGTGCTTTTCCAGAACCCGCTCGGCATATTCCACGACAAAACGCTCCCGCGCCTCCGCCAGGGGCAAATCGAGCTCGTCCGCCGCGGGCGCTGCACTTCGTGACGACGTGAGATGGAGATCGCCCGGCGCGATCACATCGCTGTCGCAAAGAAGCGCCGCCCGTCGCATCGTCGCTTTCAGCTCACGCACATTGCCCGGCCAAGGATGCTTAAGGAGCGCGCGCTCCGCGGCCGGCGACAGACGATGCGGCCACAGCCCAAGTTCCTTTTCCGCCTGCCGAAGAAAAAGGTTAGCGAGGAGCAGAACGTCCTCACCCCGCTGCGCAAGCGAAGGAAGCACGAGCGTCATCTCCTGCAGCCGAAAGAGGAGGTCTCGCCGAAAGCGTCCAGCCTCCACTTCCGCGGCGAGGTCTTTGTGCGTCGCCGCCACGAGACGAAAGTCGACTTTTCGAACCTCCGAGTCCCCAAGACGCGTCACCGCCCGCTCCTCAAGCACCCGAAGAAGCGCCGCCTGCATCGGCGCCGGCATGTCCCCGACCTCATCGAGAAAGAGCGTCGACCCGTCGGCGCGCTCGACCACGCCCTTTCGATCCGCCACCGCGCCCGTGTACGCCCCCTTCTTTGCGCCGAAGAGCTCTCCGCCGAGGAGGCTCTCCGGAACCGCACTGCAGTTCAGCGCGATCATGTCGCGGTTGGCGCGGGGACTGGCGTGATGCAGCGCGCGCGCCACCATCTCCTTGCCCGTTCCGGTGTCGCCGAGGATCAGCACGCTTAGATTGCTCGGGCCGACGCGTCCGACGAGGCGCCGCACCTCTTCCATCGCGGCGTCTTCACCGACGAGGAGATACTGCGAGTCACCGCCCCGCGCCGCCGAGCGTCGAAGCTGCGCCAAAAGCGGCAGCACCATCGAGGCGACGGTTCGCAGATCCGCGATGTGCGCTTCTTCAAAGGACGCCCGCGCACCGCGCTTTCCGAGAAAGAGCGCCCCCATGGTCTGCCCGCCGAGCACCATCGGAACACAGAGAACGCTCGAAAGCTGAAGCGCTGCAACGCTCGGCACCTGGCCGTAGCGCGTGTGCGTCATCGCATCGCTCACGCACACCGGCTCGCCCCGCTCGAGAACGTCGCGAATCAACGTATCGGAGAGGAGCTCTTCGCTCTGCTCGAGCGGCGAGCCATCGCGACGCTCCGCGAGCGGCACCGTGTAGCTCTTTCCCTCTCGAAGCACGAACGCGCCGCCGTCCGCGTCCATTTCGTCGAGCAGCGTCCGCAGGAGCGCCCGAAGCGCATCGCGGGGAACGTCAACGTCCGTGAGCGCTGCGGCAAGGCGGTCCACGGGCAGAGGCGCAACGCTCTCTTCCGCGACAGGACGCTGAAGCGAAACACCGTCGATGGTGAGCGTCCCGCCAAGCGCGAGCTCATGCGTCGACCCGGTCGCCATTTCGCGAATCTCGAGGACCTCTCCCCGACGCTTGACCACGGCCCAGTGGCGCGCCACCGTCGTGAGACGCACGTCTGCGCTGGGGTCGGCGCCGATCGTGGTCACCATCTTGGAAATCACGCGCCGAACGGGAACGGCGCCAGCCCCGGAGACGATGACGAGCTCTACGCCAGCTTCTGACATGCGACTGGGATCGTACCAGCTTCGCGAGCGCATCGGCGAAGGAGGCTTTGCGCGCGTCTATCACGCCACGGGCCCGGACGGAGAGGTGGCGATCAAGGTCCTCTCCCCCATCGACGGAACTCTCGATCCCGACTCCGTCAAACGCTTCGAGCGCGAAATCGCCGTCCTCGCGAAAGTGCGCCATCCGCACCTGGTCTCCCTCAAGGACCACGGCGTCGACCCAGTCCACGGGCCCTATCTGGTGATGCCCCTCCTCACCGGGCTCACCCTCCGCGATGTGCTCCCCGAGAGCGGGCTCGGTCCCGAAGGCGCGCTCCGTCTCATCACGCCGATCGTGCAGGCCGTCGGTGCGCTTCACGCCGCCGGCCTCGTGCATCGCGACCTCAAACCGGAGAACGTGATCGTCTCCCCCCGCGGCGAAGTCACGCTCGTCGACCTCGGTCTCGCGCTCGGTCTCGAACAGAGTCGCCTCACCCAAGCCGGCGCCGTCGCAGGCTCGGTGCCCTACATGGCGCCGGAGCAAATTGAAGGGGACCCACCCCGACCCGAGAGCGACGTGTGGAGTCTCGCGGTCTTGCTCTACGAACTCATCACCGGCATGCGTCCCTTTCGCCGCAAACGCTCCGGCGAAGAGGTCGCCGCGATCCTGGCGGGCGCGTTCGATGCAGTCTCAGAACAAGACGCCCGGGTGGGACCGGACCTCGACGAGCTCCTTCGCGACGCTCTTGCGCGGGACCCCGAGGATCGCCCGAGCGACGCCCACGAGCTTCTGCATCGCGTTGAAGCGCTGCTCGACTGGTCCCCGCCTGCCGCGCAGCGCGAGGAAGTCGTCAGCATTCTCACCGACCTCTCCGCCTACCAGCGCGCGCGCGCCGAGGAGCGCCTAGCCCGCTTGCACGAAGACGCGGACCGCGCGGCGACCAGTGGCGACACCTTTGCAGCCCTCGCCATGCTGAATCGCGCGCTCGCCTATCGCCCGGAAGATCGGCGCACGCTCTCGCGAATCGAGTCGGTTTCCGCGGCGCCCTCGCTGCCTCCCGAAGCGACCGCGACCACTCCCATCGCCTCAAGAACGCGAAAAGTGGACGCCCACGCCCGAACGCAGCGCGCGGTGGTCACCCCGAAAGCCACGCCGATCAAAACGAAGCGCCCGGCGGCCTGGATTGCCCTCGGTGTCCTCGCGACCGGCGCGTTGGCATCGACCGCCACGTACCTGCTCACGCGGCCGGACACCTCCGACGACGAGGAAGCTGCGCTGACGGCTGCGGAGACGGAGCCCGAAACCGAAGCGACCCGCGACGACCTGCAGATGACACCGATGGAGGATCTTCAACCGACCCTCCAACCCGCCCTGGAACCCACCACGGAAGCGGAACCGGCGCCCGAGTCGACAGCGCGTGATCCGCGTCCGATCCCCGGCTTCGACCAGCTCCGTCCCATTCCGCCGCACGACCTCGCGGACGGTCCGGAACTCGATCTTGGGACCAACATTCGACGTCCGGGCGAGTCGCTGATCCCCGCGCGTATGCTCGGAGGCGATCCGGCGACCGCGCTGCAGATGCTCGAAGCCCGCGTCGAAGCAGCGCCGACCGATCCGGATCTCAAGGTTGGCCGCGCCCTCGCCTACCTCGCGAACAACCGCGAGCGGGAGGGCCTTCGCGACCTTCGGGAGATTTCACGGGAGCATCCTCAGCTCGCCTCGGTCTGGGGCGCCCGGGGCTTTGTCGCCCTCCGCCAGGGAAACGTCGACGAGGCGGAACGCTTTCTTACGCGCGCGCTCGAGATCGATCCCGCCGACGCGAGCTCCCTTCGCAACCGCGGCATCCTTCGCCATCGTCGGGGCAATCGTCGCGGCGCGTACGCGGACCTTCGCGCGGCGCTTCGCTACGATCCCAACGACACCAACGCGATGGCCGAGCTGACGCAGATCTACGAGAAGACGGGTCACCTTCGGGATGCACGATTGCTCCTGGAGCGCGTGGTTCGCCTTCGGCCGCGCTACACCCAAGCCTGGATCGATCTTTCGATGTCGCAGTCGGATCCGGACGAAGCGCTCGAAAGCCTGGGGCGTGCGCTCCAGCTCGAGCCCGGTCTGCCGCGCGCGATCAATCAGCGCTGCACCGTCCTCGTACGCGCTCAGCGGGAGGCCGCCATCGAAGCGTGCACCGCGGCCACGGAAGCGCTGCCAAACAACCCGTGGACGTTCATGCACCTCGGCCTCGCCTACTACCATCAGGGCCAGACGGGGCCTGCCCTTCGAAACATGGGCGTCGCGATCGAAGCGCGCCCGAACGACCCCGTGATGCTCACCAATCGCTACCTCGTCTTGCAGCACGCCGGACGGACCGTCGAAGCGCGCCGTGACCTCGAAGCCGCATGCGACATGAACCACGAGGCGGCGTGCAACGAGCTTCGCGGCGAACCGGAAGAGTGAGAATTAAGGAGACGCGGCCCGAAGACCGCGTCCCGCACCCGCGCTCACCCCCGAGCAAAGGCCGACCACTTCTCAACCACCCCTCGGGACCATTCCCGAGGTTACACACTGCGGGAGAGGCAAGGCGGAGAAGCGCCGACATCCACCCAGGGGTGAGCGCGGACGCGGGCTTGCTCCACCGCTCCCGTTACTCGCTGTCTTCTTCTTCTTCGAGCCAACGCGGCTTGCCCATGTAGCGAACCGTCGCGTCCTCGAACGTGCCGGCAACCCAGCTGTTGGCGAAGCCGCCCTCTCGACCGCGGAAGACCGCGACCACCTTGCCCGAAGCGGTGCCGGCCTCCTGAAAGAGGCGCCCCTCCGGATCGTAGGGCTGACCGTTCCACTCCGTGATCTCGAGCACGTACGCCAGGCGCGTGTTCCAGCTCGTCGTCGACTCGGGGTCGTCGATCTTCTTGATCTGGAAGTAGCCGCCGCCGCTCTCGTCGATGCTGTGGGTGAACGTCCCAGCCGCGAGCTCCTGCGGAAGGTCCGTCAGGTTGATGGACTCGGCGCCCGCCGGAAGAATCCCCGTCGGTCGGTCCAGCTCCGCCGTCGTCAGCGTCATCGACCAGGAGTTAAATCGCGGCTGAAACACAACCGTCTTGATTTCGATCTCGCGGCCGTTGGCGTTGGCCATCGCGGGGGAGTTCGGAATCGACTCCGCCGTCGGGCTCTCCGTGTATTCGAACGCCGGTTCGGGTTCGGGCGCCGGTGCCTCCGTCGCTTCGGCCGCTTCTGCGGCTCCCTCCTCTTCGGAGCATCCAAGAGCCAGCGCCAAACAAACAATCGCAATCTTCTTCATGAGTACCTCTCCTTCGCCGCTCTCGCGACGTTCGACAGGCCCCATCGCACTGACCGTGCCACCGTGAATCCGGCACGTTCCCTCGAGAAATCGACTGCTCCGCGACACGAATGACAGCCAGCTCGGTCGCGTTTGTCGTGCGCGTCATCGGCGTCATCGCTGACTGCCACAGATGGCGAAGCAGCCCTTCAGCGCTCGAAAAACGCACCGTTTTCCCGGTGGCACAGCGCCTGCTCTAGGCCCTCTCATCGCCGACATCGAGCGACAAGGAGAGGTATTTTCATGGACAAGATCGGATCCCTTAACAAGAACTTCGTTTGGCTCTTTGCGGTCGCGGCCCTCGGCCTCAGCATCGCGAGCGGCTTCGTCACCTCGGGCATGGGCGGCACCATCGCCAGCGCCGTGTACTTCGGAATCTTCGCGGTGAGCGGCTTTCTTGCGATGGCCCTTACCCAAGCGGGAACCGGAATGGGCGTTGTCGCGTTTCTCGTCGCGTCGCTCAGCTCCGCGGCCGGCTACTACTTTGTCATCGCCAGCGCGACGCAGGAAGCTACCTCTGCGCTCGGTGCAAACGCTGAGGCCACCGGGGTTGCCGGCGCGTTCATCGGCGGCTTCTTCGCCGTGATCATTCTCATCGGCACGCTCGTCGCCGGCATCAGCGGCGTCGTTGCCGGAGGACGCTTTCGGAAAAAGGCGCTCGCGGCCGCCTGAGGACTCCATCGAAAGGGAATTGCGACCGCAATGCGGCGTATACTCCCTTTCGATGAAACCAGGTTCCCTCCCCGCAAAACACGCTTGGACCATCATGGCGATCTCGGTCGCCGGGGTCGCTGCCACGGCGCTTTCGATGTTCGGCGGAAGCTCCGTGATCAACGGCGTGATCTTCATCGTTGGCGCGTTCCTGTCGACGTTCCTTACCAAAGCATCAAAGCTCATGGCGCTCGGGGTTTGGACCCTGGGCGCCGTTCTTTGTGCGGTCGCGGTGTTCTACTTCACGATGCACTCGGTCAACGCGGCCACTCATCTCGCCGCCGACGCCGCCGACCTGTCGGGGAACGAGGTTGCCCAAACCGCCACTCACGCCGTCGACACGGCGGCGACGGTCGCCGGCGGCATCGGCGGAATCTTCTTCGGCATCGTGAGCTTCTTCGTCACCTGGATCGCGTCCATCTTCGGTTTCGTGATCGGCGCCATCGCGCGCCCGAAGCCCGCCGCGGTGGAAGCCCCCGCACAGACCCCCGCGTAGCCTTCGCTGCGTCCGTGTGACAGGCTTTGTCACGCATGCGGACCGCCGTTCTTACGCTCGCGCTTTTGGGAAGTGCCGCCACAGGCCTGACCGGGCTGTTCTACGTAGGAACGGCCGTCGCGGAAACGCAGCGCGTCGAGCAAGCGCAGCGACTTCGTCCTCACCAGGTCACACCGCAGGTCCTCGCGGGCGCGACGCAAAAGCGCAACACCGCCATCGCACTTCTCATTAGCGCGGTTCTCGGCATCGCCGGCGCGGTTCTTTCGAAACGAAGCCGCTGGGCGGCCGCGCCTCTTCTCGTCGGGGCGATTCTCCCGCTCCTGGTGTCCCTCTGGACTCTCTGCCCCGCGAGCCCGCTGATCCTCGCCGGCGCCCTCGCCACGCGCCTCCCCGAACCGACGACGTAGAACGGCTCGCGATCTTCGTCGCAAGCCTTGCGCGACGATCACCGTCTGCCGGACGAGCGATGTCGCGTGGGTGATCGTCCCAATCTGCCAGGCGGCCCGCCGCGGGCTTACATGCAACGTAGTTGCAAAAGCAATTCGATTGCATGCAGCGCTCGATTGCGTATACGGCTCCGCGAGGAGTCAAAACAGTGACCACAACAGAAAACCAAACCTACCGAATCGCCACGGTGCTCATTGCGGCCATGTTGCTGGGTGCCTGTGGAAGCGACGAAAACGCCGGTCCCTCTCGGGGCCGACTCGTTTTGTCATCCACGACGGACAGTCAGGTGTTCGTCGCAGACCTCGACTCGTCGGACGTCTTTTCGTTCCCGGTGGAGGCCAACGCGGCTTTCATCTGGGGGTGGACCGAGAGCCCCTTCGCGTGGGTTGTGCACTACCCCCACAACCGCGTTGAGCTGTTGGATTCGGGCTCGCGTTTCGCGCCGAGCGGAGCGATCCGCAAGTCCGCGCCTGTGCTCCATGACTTCACTCTCGCGGGCGCACAGCCGACCCACGTAACGCGTCACGACGGATGGTTCACCGTCTACTTCGACGGCATTGGAGAGGCGCGCCTCGTTCCGGAAGATAGCGTGGACATGGACCCCAGCGTCGCCAACGTCGTGGAGACCAACATGCCCCATCACGGAGTCGCGCTCGTGACCCGCGACCACATCGTGATCACCGAGGGCCGAGTCGCGGAAGAGGCGGACAACGCTGAGGGCTGGGGCGAGACCATTCCCGTGGCTGTCAGCGTTCGTGCGTTGAGCGCGCCCTCCGAGGTGGTTCATCAGTCGGAGGCGTGCACGAAGCTACACGGGGAAGCCACTGTGGGCTCGACCATCGCGTACGGATGCGACGAGGGAATCCTCGTGGTGACGATCGACGACGCGGGTCCGCGCTCCGCTCGCATTCCGTACCCGGCGGAGACCCCGTTTCGGACCTTTACCTTCAAAGCCGCCGGCAACGGTTTCCTCGGAGACTACGGCGCAGGGCTGCTCTACCTACCCGCGGATCAAACAACCGCGCAGGCGTGGTCCCTCCCCGGCGAGGTGATGCAGCGCGCGTTTGCAGTCGACGAACAAACCGGCGACTGGCTGGTCCTGGGCGCGGACGGTCGCCTCTACCGAGTGTCGAGCGACGACCGGTCGATCGTAGGAACCCCGGTCGAAGCGCGAGCGCCGATCGACGACCCGATGCTTCGGCTCTCCCTCGTGGTCGCTGACGATACCGCGTATCTGCTGGACGCAAGTTCCACCTCGGTCGTCGCTGTCGATCTGCCCGGGTGGGCCGTGTCGCCCGAACGAACACTGACCTTGCCGACGCCCGTCGCAAGCGGCGCGGTGGTGGCAGCGTCCCGCTAGCCGTCTATCGATACCCGGGGGTACCGACGCCGGACCCCGGGTAGCCGAGGACCACAAAGTCCTCGTTGCTGGGCAGGAGCGCGTAGCCCGACGTGAACACGGCGAGCGCTTGGGCGTAGGGATTGAACCCGTCTTCCTCCCAGCGCTTCGCCGCATACGCCCACCACACAACCGATCCTCCGTCTCCGGAACCATCGAGACCGAGCGCGGCGCGCACGTCCGCGATCGACTCATTTCTGTACGGCGGATGCGGCTCCCACACGCCGGGCTTCGTATCGGTCGTTTGGTAGTCGTAACGCTCCGCCGACGTCGGCACCCAGAGGATCGCCGGCCCCATCGCGGGACCCGTGCCGGAGCTCGCCAACCAGCGCACAAAAGCGCGCGCGTGCTCTTCCGCGCGCTCCATACTTCGCTGCCGAGCGGCGACGAGCGCACACTCCGCTGCGGAGTCGGGGTGAGCTTCGTGCGGAACGTAGGGCGCCATTCGCAGAGACTGTTCTCGGTCTCGCGGCGTCATTCCCGGAAACGCTGGGAAGCGACGATTTGGGTCGTCGAGCCAGCTCGCCTCGAGTCGCTCTGCCTCGTGGAGCACGCGCCACGCGTCCGCAGGAGAGCGTTGTTGAACGAGGCGCAGTGCCGCATCGAGGTTCTTGGTCTCCGGCCGAAAGAGCCGGTCGACAAAGCTCATCGAAGAAGTCCCTCAAAGCGCTCGTAGCGCGACCCGACAATGCACCCCATCAGATAGCCCTGCACCCCCGCTGTGTACCCGATGCCGCCGATCACAGCGAGCGCTCCAAGAAGCGCAGCCCCCAGGCCCATGGGCAAAAGCAACACCGGGAGCGATGTGAGGAACGCCTGCACGAGAAACCCGGTAACGGCGACCACGAGGTACGGAACTCCGCCCGCCCAGATCCCTTTGAGGATGTAGAAGGGATTGAACATGTTGAGTAGGCTTCCGGTAATGCCCGCGACCGTGAGAGCCACCGGCCAATACGCGTAGGGCAGTAAGCCGACGAGGTAGACCATCACGGGAGGAAACCCCTGCTGAAGAAGAACCGCCGGGATCCCAAAAAGCAAAAAGCTCAGCAGGAGTAGCGCTCCACCGCGAGCGTAAAGGTCGCTTCGTTCGGGAAGTCGCCATCGCGGTTTGGGCAGCCCGCCGCCTTCGTCGTCGAGACCCGTTTGCGCGGCCTGGCCGAAGTACGCGCCGAGCAGCCCAAGATAGATGGCCGCTGCGAAGGGCATCATGAAGAACCCGATGCATGGAGCGAGACGAACGAAGCCGACCCCAAGCGCCGCAACGCCAAGTCCGCCCAGCCATAGGAGACCCGTGCCAAGAAACGGAACGACGAACGCGACCGGCACCCGCGACCAGAACCCGGGATGTTCGCCTTGGCTCAAGAGCTCGTCCGCAACCGCCGGCGCCACCGCTCGCACAACGCTCGGCGGCGCGTTGGCCATGCCTTTCACCAGCTCCGGCGGAAGCGACGCTTGGGCGGCGAGGTTCTGCGACGCGATCGCCGCCTTCGCCTTTTCCATCGACGCGTTGTCTCGTCGGTCCGGCTGACGCCCAAGCGGTTTCACGTCGCCTTCGGGTCGGATATCGACGTCCGCACCAATTCCCCGAAGCGCGCGCTCCAGCTGGCTTGCCGTCTCCCGGGATGCACCTCGCTTAACCGCAACCGGCGCACTCGCCATGAGGCTTTCGGCGGTGAGTTCGTCGAGCCCAAAGAGCGAGGCGAGCTTTGCTGCCGTAACCTCCGAGTCGCGAAGAAAGCCGAGGAGGTACACCGCGTAGGTATCGCCGTCGCCATCGGTCTCCAGCGCCTGGGCGGGCAGCTCATCAAACGCGGGCAGGAGCTGCTGCGGGCTCGCCGAACGGCCGGGAGGCGAAAGCGGTGATGTTCCTGGCGTCGCGGGTCCGGCGGCAGCGAGCCCTTCCGGTTCGTCAGGATCTTCAAGGTCGGGCAAAGGCAGGTCGTCCATGTGCAGTTCTCCCGACAGACTCCGGTGCGAAGGAAATGCCACCAGGTCCGTGGACGAATCGCAACCTCTCCCACCACGGGCGTTTTTCGGCGGCGCAAAAGGGCGGAGCAAAATCCCCACCCTCCCCGCGTTGACACCTTTCGTGGGCCGCTTTAGAGCTGACTGAACCATCATTCATTACACGCGAAAGGCGGAAACGATGGCGGCATTGGAGGGCGCGCGGCTCGGTGAGAAGGGGAAGCGCATCGCGATCGTGGCGGGGTTGCGCACGCCCTTTGCGAAGCAGTGGACGGCCTATCGAGAGGTTTCGGCCCTCGAGCTCGCCAAGGTTGCGGTGACCGAGCTGCTTCAGCGAAGCGGCCTCGACCCGTCGGTGATCGAGCAGGTCGTCTACGGCCAGGTGGTCCCCTCGGTACACGCGCCGAACATCGCGCGCGAAGTCGTGCTGGGAACGGGCATGCCGCGCACTATCGACGCCTACAGCGTGAGCCGCGCGTGTGCGACTTCGTATCAGTCGACCGTCAACGTCGCCGAAGCGATCGCCGTGGGCAGCATCAGCTGCGGCCTTGCCGGCGGTGCCGACAGCAGCAGCGACGTGCCCATCACGGTGAGCAAAGCGCTTCAGGAAGCGCTGATCGAAGCGAGCAAAGCGCGCAGCATCCAGGAGCGCCTCCAGGCCTTTCGCGGTCTGAGCCCGAAAGATCTCGCACCCGTTCCGCCCGCGATCAAGGAACCCTCGACCGGTCTCACGATGGGCCAGAGCGCCGAAAAGATGGCGCAGGAAAACGGCATCTCGCGAAGCGCCCAGGACGACTTCGCGCACCGCAGTCACACCCTCGCCGCGAAAGCCTGGGCGGAAGGCAAGTTCGACGACGAAGTGATGGAGGTCTTCGTGCCGCATCACTACGAGGACTCGATTCGCCAGGACAACCTCGTTCGCACCGAGGGCGACCGCGAGAGCTACAACAAGCTTCGCCCCGCCTTCGACAAACGTCACGGCACGATCACCGCCGGCAACGCGTCGCCCCTTACGGACGGTGCAAGCGCGGTCGTCCTGATGCGGGAGGACCGCGCCAAAGCGCTCGGCCTTCCGGTGCTCGGCTACCTGCGGAGCTACGCCTTCGCCGCCCTCGACCCGGCGGGCCAGATGCTCATGGGCCCCAGCTACGCGACGCCGGTCGCCCTCGATCGCGCAGGCGTAAAACTCTCGGACCTCTCCCTCGTCGACATGCACGAAGCCTTCGCCGCGCAGGTGCTGAGCAACACGCAGGCGTTCGAGTCGAAAGCCTGGGCGGAAGAACATCTCGGCCGAAGCGAGGCCATCGGCGAGATCAACTGGGACACCTTCAACGTCAGCGGCGGCTCGATCGCCCTCGGTCATCCCTTCGCCGCGACCGGCGCGCGACAGATCACCCAAACGCTTCAAGAGCTCGGCCGTCGCGGCGGCGGTTTGGGGCTTTGCACGGCGTGCGCGGCAGGCGGCCTTGGCGCGGCCATGGTCCTCGAAACGGAGGCGGCATGAATACCCTGAGCATCGAAACGCGTGACGACGGAGTGGCCATCGTGTGGATGGACGTTCCGGGCGAAACGATGAACACGCTCCGCGCCGACTTCGAAGACGAGTTCAACGAAGCCTTCGCGCATCTCGAGTCCGCCGCCGACGTTCGCGCGGTCGTGTTCGCTTCGAAAAAGAAAGACAGCTTCATCGCCGGCGCGAACATCGACATGCTCGACGCAGCGGGTACCGTTCGCGAAGCGGTCGCGCTATCTCGCGCGGGACAGGTCGCCAACGATCGCCTCGAGAACTTTTCGAAGCCGGTCGTCGCCGCAATTCACGGCGCCTGCCTCGGCGGTGGCCTCGAGGTTGCGCTCGCGTGCCACGGCCGCGTCGCCTCCACCCATCGCAAAACCAAACTCGGCCTTCCGGAATCGCAGCTTGGACTTCTTCCCGGCGCGGGCGGCACGCAGCGGCTTCCTGCGCTCATCGGAGTGCAGGCGGCCCTCGATCTCATGCTCACGGGCAAGCAGATCGACGCGCGCAAAGCGAAGAAACTCGGGCTCGTCGACGAAACGGTCGCGCCTTCGATCGTCGTGGAGGTCGCCGCCAAGCGCGCGCTTCGGCTCCTCGACGGCGGCGATGAGGATCCCGGCCTTCTCGACCAGCTCACCGACAAAGATGCGCTCGCCGAGCTTGCGCTGACCAAAAACCCACTCGGGCGAAAGGTGCTCTTCGATCAGGCACGCAAGCAGCTTCACAAGAAGACGCGCGGGAACTACCCCGCGCAGGACCGCATTCTCGACGTCGTCAAAGTCGGCCTTGAAGATGGACGAAAGGCCGGCCTCGAAGCGGAAGCGATGGCCTTCGGCGAGCTCGTGATGAGCGACGAGTCGAAAGCGCTGCGGAGCATCTTCTTTGCGACCCAGGCTCTGAAGAAGGACTCGGGCGTCGACGATCCCTCGGTCGAAGCGCGCTCCCTCGAGCAGGTCGGCATGCTCGGCGCCGGTCTCATGGGCGCGGGCATCGCCTACGTCACGACCGCTCTCGCGAAGACGCCGGTGCGCCTCAAGGATCGCGACAGCCAAGGCGTGCTCGCCGGCCTCAAATACGTCCGCGAGATCATCGACGGCCGCGTGAAGCGAAAGCGCATGACGCCGATGGATGGCGACCGCCTGATGCTGCAGACGACCGGCACCACGAACTACGACGGTTTCGAGCGCTGCGACGTGGTCATCGAGGCGGTCTTCGAAGACCTCTCCCTCAAACAGACCATGGTTCGGGACGTCGAAAGCCGCGGCAAAGCCGACGTGATCTTTGCGTCCAATACCTCGTCGCTCCCGATCGCGAAGATCGCCGAAGCGTCCGCGCATCCCGAGACCGTGATCGGCATGCACTACTTTTCGCCGGTTCACAAAATGCCTCTCCTCGAGATCATCGTGACCGACCAAACGGCGGATTGGGTCACGGCGACCTGCGTCGCGCTCGGCAAGGCGCAGGGCAAGACGGTCATCGTCGTCAAAGACGGCCCCGGTTTCTACACGACGCGCATCCTCGCACCCCTCATGAACGAAGCGGCGCACATTCTCTCGGAGGGCGTGGCCATCGACGCGATCGACAAGGCCATGCTCGACTTCGGCTTTCCCGTAGGACCGATGAAGCTCACCGACGAGGTAGGCATCGACGTCGGCGCGAAGGTTGGCAAGGTCATGCTGGACGCGTTCGGTGACCGCATGGCGCCGCCTGCCGGCATGGAGAAACTCGTCGCCAGCGGTCGCAAAGGCCGGAAGAACGGCAAAGGCTTCTACCTCTACGGCGGCAAGAAGGGCGGTAAGAAGAAGGGCGTCGACAAGAGCGTCTACGAAGACCTCGGCATTAAGCCAACGACGGAGCTTTCCGCGGAGGAAATCGCCTGGCGCTGCACGCTTCAAATGGTGAACGAAGCGGCGCGCTGCTTCGAGGAGGGAATCCTCCGAAGCGCCCGCGACGGAGACATCGGCGCGATCTTTGGCCTCGGCTTTCCCCCCTTCCGTGGTGGCCCGTTCCGCTTCGTCGACGCGGTCGGGGCACGCACCGTGGTCAAGAAGCTCCGCAACTTTGAAAAGCGCTACGGCGCTCGCTTCACGCCGGCCGAGATTCTCGTGAAGATGGCCGAAAGCGGGGAACTCTTTCACGGCGAAGCGAAACAGAGCGCCCCAGCGGCGCGCGTTTCGCCGTAGCGGACTTCAACAAGAGCGCGAAAGGCGGCGTCGTACAAACATCAACAAGAGAAGAGTCGCGACGCTCAAGGGTGCACGACCCGCCACCGAACATCCGCCACCCGCGCTTTCTCGGAAGGGAGGGAGACAGCTCGCCTCGCCGCCCTCGACCCGTGTGCAAACGAGCCCGGCTCCGCACGCATCGTTCGCACCACATCGGCGGGTGCAAACCCCGAGATTCCGATCGCAAAGGCCGCTGGCGCACGCGGCGTCTTCTGCACAGTTCTCCCCGACCAACGCTCCCTCGGGCGTGCAGGAGCCGCGAACGCAACGGGATCCATCCGGGCACGTCTCGTCGCTCGCACACGCATCGCTGCACCATCGACGTTCGCCGTCCGCCGCACACAACGTAGAGGCGCAGTCCGCGTCGGCCACACAGCGATCGCCGAGCTCTCCGCGCGGCCCTCGCACGCACCGATCGATACGACAGTGAAACCCTTCTTCACACGCGGTGTCGTCGTCACATGTGCGCGAGCAGTACGAGACGCCGTTGTCGTCGAAGCACAGATCGCTCCCGCACATCGCATCGTCTGTGCAGGTCTCGCCGAGACCGCGTTCTCCGGCGATCAGGTCCTCCGAGACGCATGAAGCGCACGCGCCCGCAGCTGCTGCGCAGGCTTCCCCCGCAAGGCAGTCGCCGCCATCGCCGAGACATGCCGCGAGACACCGCCGCCGCCCGTCCCCGGGATCGACGCATCGCGCGGAGACGCATTCGGTGTCGGCGTCGCAATCTTCGCCGATGTCGAGGCTCCCCGCTGCTCCGGGCGCGCAGAATCCTTCGCAACCTTCCGCGCGAGCGCAGTAGTGGCCGTCGGGGCACCCAGCAAGGGGCTCGAGCGGGTCGCATGGCGACGTGCAAATACTCCCGAACCCCTCGATGGCACGACAGACGTCCCCTTCACAGTCCGCATCAGCAAGGCACGGCGCACCGATCGGTGTGCAGCCCTCGTCGATTTCGCCATCGCAGTCATCGTCGATCCGATTGCAGCTCTCCTCCTGCGGAATGCATCCGCCAGCGTCCTCAAGCGCCTGCGCGATGAGCTCCTGAAACTCGCGAACCGAGTTGTAAAACGCGGCGGAGGAACCACAGCCCCCTCCAAACGTAATCGCTGCGACACCCCAAATGCGGCCACCTGGACCGATCAGCGGACCGCCCGAGTCGCCGCTGCACACGGCCGGGCCAGTAATCACGAACCCATCGGTGACCCGCTGCACTTCGACTTCGGTTCGTCGCTTCATCCCTGTCGAACCTGAAGGTGTGCGGCCGTAGCCGACGGCAGTACACGGTTCATCGAGCAGCGCGGTAGGATCGTCAAAGGAAACGATTCGTGGAGTCCCGGGCGCAGGACGGGTCAGCACCAGCACAGCCACATCCGTCGCGTCGCCAAAGTCGAAGTCCGGAACGTTCCACTCACCCGGCGCGACTCGCACGTCTTCAACGTCGTGCACTCCACTCGGCGCGCTTCGTTCGGGACCGACGAGGACCTGGATCTCGCTCGGCGGCGCCGCCGCGAAGTTCTCGCCATTCCGAACGCAATGCTTCGCCGTGAGAACCACACGCGACGAGATCAGTGCGCCCGTGCAGAAAGTGCCGCGGGTGTCGTTTCGAAGAGCGACGACCTCGGCCAGTCCACGCTCCAACGTTCCATCCACGATCGCCGCTGCCCTTGTCCCCACCGGCTCAACCGCACAGCCAAACAGGGCAACGAAGGGGAAAAAACACAGAAGAGGCCGCACATGGACGAGATTCGACATTCGGGCAGAGACATGCTCTGGAGCGCCAATAACGTCTAATTAAAAGTCATATTAAAGACAGATGTGGCTCACTATGCTTTTCTCTCGGACACCGCGAGAACCATACGCTGTTCGATTCAGGGGAGGGAGCCCGCCTGGGGTGTCGCGTAGGACGAACCATGTTCCTGCGCGCCCACGAACGTAGTGCAGATCCCGGCACTACCTCCGCGAACGAGGAACACGAATCCTCCGGTGACACGGCATTCAACCCGAGTCCACAGATGTTCCTACGACACCAGGCATGCAAAGAGCTGCGCGACCTGCTCGCGCGATCTCCCGTAGCTTCGCTCATCGGTCCCGTCGGTGTGGGGAAGACCTACGTCGCCAACCGAGTTGCTTCCTCCGAGCGGTCCGCGATTCGGACCGACTGCGAGCGGCTGACCTCCGAGGGGGAGGTCCTTCTTGCGGTTGCACGCCAGCTAAGCGTGACACCTCGGGACGCCCCCACCGACGAAGAGCTTGCCACGCGCATCGCGGCGGAACTTAAGCGACGCGAGGTTTCGCTCATCGCGCTCGACCACCTTGTTCGAGAAGCGTGTCCGAAAGCCCTTCCTCGTGCGCTGGAAGCAGCCGGCATCTCGCTCCTGCTCATCTCGAGATGCGAGATCAACAGCGGGTTCCCGGCGTATTGGCTCGCGCCGCTTCAGCCCGCGCAAGCCGAACTCTATCTCCGTTCGCGAATCAGGCTGCTCGGCGGAAACGAAGACGATGAGGACCCGCAGACCCTCTACGAGATCGCGAAGAGCGTCGACGGACTCCCCCTCGCCCTCAACGTTGTCGCAGCGAGCTGTGTGATCTGCGGCACCGTAGAGGTTGCCCGGCGGCTGGAGCAGCTCGGCGTGGAAGACCGCCTCGAGGCCGCCCTGGAATCTGCCTTTCACGACCTTTCCACGGGCGATCAGAACCTCCTCGCCGCGTACGCAGAGTTCCACGGCGTGTTCGACCTGGATGCGGCCGAAGCCGTGGCGCCGGATACCACCATCGCGGCGATCATGCGTCTACGGCGCTCCTCTCTCCTCGAAATCGATGCGTCGACAACTCGGCGACGCTATCGGCTCCTTCGGTGCGTACGAGCGTTCGTCGGTCGGAGCCACGCGCCAGACCCCGATGCACAAAGTCGGCACACGGCGTACTTCCAGCAGCAGGTGCAACGCCTCGTGGAGAAACTGCAGCGAGAAGCGCACGGTGTTTTGGAAGCGCACGAGGAAGCGAGAGCCGATTTCAACGCAGCGTTCAGCCGCTGCGATGACGACTCCCTTGGCGAGATGGCTGTCTCCTGGGCCAATCTCCTCCGCGCGTTTGGTGACGTTCCCGCGCTAACTTCGCTTTTGGAACGCGCGCTTGAGCGCGCAACGACGCGTCGGGTGGAGCTCTTGATCCTACGCGCACAATGCCGCGCCGAACAGGGTGACCTCGGACCCGCAAGGCGTGACATCGACGATGCCGAACGCGCCGCGCAAACAAACGTCGAGCGGCGGCTCGTCGACGAACGACGCTTACGCTTTCACTGGCTCTTCGAGTCGCTGGACGACGTCCTCGATGCCGCGCGCGAGGTCGCCGTCGTCGCTCGCAACGAAGGCGATACCGAAGCGCTTGCAACGGCCTTGCTAACGCAGGCCTTCGTGATGCACTCCCGCGGCATTCGCCGACCTGCAGCGGCGCTGGCGCGTCGAAGCATTCAAGACGAACTCAGTCCCTACGAACGAGCAGTCCGCTACATCGGACTTGGAAGCATCCTCATCGCCAACGGCGAAATACCGGACGCAATCGAGTTCCTCTCCGAGGCGGCACACACGCTCCAGTCGCTCGGAAATCAGCGGTACTCCGCGCTCGCCGAGACCCATCTGGCGATGGCGTCGATCCTCAAGCTCGGCTCGCTTTCCGATCAGACCGAGGAAATTCTCCGGCAGGCAGCGTGGAGACATGAGGCCACCGGCGACCGGATCTTGGGGTGGGTTCCGCTCCTCTACCGATCGGTCGGGCTCTTTCTCAACGGCGATCTTGTCGAGGCCGCCAACGCGGTCTCCTCTGCCAACGCGAAACTTCTCGACCTCGAGACCACCAATCCAAACCTCGAGGCGCATCGAGGCGTTCTCGTCGCGATGCTCGGGTTTCTTCACGCGGCCCAAGGGAAGACTCTCGAGGCAAAGCGGCTCGTCGCCAAAGCGGAGCGACTCTCAACGCGAGCCGAAGTTGCCCTCCTCCGCCGGTTCACCGCGTTGTGGGAAGCACAGGGGCTCCACGAAGCGGGCGATCATCGACGCGCCGCGGCGCTCTTCGAAGCGAGCATCAACCCGCCCGTCGATCGCCAAACGCTTCACCCCTTTCTCCGCCCGATCGCGGATCGAGTCCTTGGCGACTCGTCCTTTTGGGCGATTCGGCACGACGTCCGTCCTCCCGACGAGAACACCCTCTACGTCGGCCCCAACAGCTGTTGGTATCGCGCGCCGCAGGCAGAGGTCGTCGACCTTCGACGTCGCCAGACCGTCAGCCGGCTTCTCGATGTCCTCGTACGGGCGCGTTTGGATCAGCCGGAGGTTCCGCTCTCGCCGGAAGCGCTCTTTGCGGAAGCGTGGGTGGGCGAACGCGCCTCGGAAGCGGCGCTACGGAACCGAGTTCGAGTCGCGATCGCGGAGCTCCGCCGTCGAGGGCTCAAACCGTGGCTTCTGTCGCGAAAGGGCGGCTACTACCTCTCGCCGGAACTCGTCGTAAAGACGCAGCACACCAGCGAGGCCCTCGTCGCTTGATCATCCGCTAGTTTCGGATACCGGAGACGACGCCGTTCGTGAAGTACACCTCGAACTGCCCGAAGCGGCTCGACCAGTAGCGCCACACATCGCCATCGAGGGATGGCGTTCGATGCTCCGGGGGATACCCCACGGCCATGAGAACCCCCTGCTTGGTCATCCCCTGATAGATCTGCCCTTGCTGAATGCCCGACTGATCCTCGGGAGACATCGTCGCGATGTTGGGGCAGCCCGACCCAAAGTGACGCTGAAGATGCTGCTGGAGCGGAGCCCTCGCGGAACGGTGAAGGACGTAGCGATAGCGAACCCGGTTGTTCAAGGTCGTGAACCGAATCTCCCGGCCGCCGATCCGGTCGATGCTCACCGGCGTACAGATCGGAAGCGTCGTCGAACCAGGCGGGTTGGTGTAGTTCACCGACCAAACCACGCGGCGACCGTCGGCGTGGAGGTTTGTGAGCAGAAAAACCTGCTCTGATTGAACGGCGTATCCGCCTCCCCCACAGGCCGGCAGGGCCAGCGCAGAAACCAACAAAACGATGCAGGTGCGTGCGATCATCGCGTCCTCGCGTTTCCTTGTCCGATCACGGTAGCACGGCCAAGCACGGCACGTGCCAGCGGGCCTGAACAAGGGAAACGGACCCTTTTCAAACGCGGCTGTGAACATCGCGTCACGGTTGCCGTGCGAGACCGGCACAACGTCATCAGGGCTGGATGCCGAGCGCGGTCTATGCGATAGCCGAGCCGTCGTGGAGTAC
>JBCDAA010000100.1:0-23662 GCA_039186435.1 Myxococcota bacterium
CCGCCTTGGCTTCTTCCGCGGCCTCTTCGGCTTCCGCCTTGGCTTCTTCCGCGGCCTCTTCGGCTTCCGCCTTGGCTTCTTCCGCGGCCGCCTTCGCTGCCTCAGCCTTTGCCTTTGCGTCCGCGGCGATTTCCTCAGCGCTCACGGCGCCCACACCCATCAGGGTTTTCTTGGGGCCGCGCTCTTTGGTGTCGTTCTTTTTGTCGTCGTCCGCCATGGATCACTCCGCCGGCGCGAGCGCCGCGTCGTGCGCGTGCTCTTCGTCGTGATGGCCGTGGTGAGGGTGAGCGTGAGGAAGCGTGGCCTTCACCTCCGCGATGGCGATCATCGGAACCCATCGAACGAAGAGAAGGAAGAGCGTCATGAAGAGACCGAAGGTCCCGAGGTAGAGGCAGATGTCGATCCAGGTCGCCTCGAAGCTTCCCCAGCTACCCGGCAGATAGTCGCGATAGAGCGAGGTCACGATGATGACGAAGCGCTCGAACCACATGCCGATGTTGATGAAGATGGTGATGACGAACATGAACGGGATGTTCGTGCGGAGCTTCTTGAACCAGAAGAACTGCGGCGCGATCACGTTGCAGCTGACCATCGCGTAGTAGGACCACCAAAGCGGGCCCCAGTTGCCGAGCTGGTCGGTTTGGCCCCAACCGAGACGGTTGTGGAAGAACACCCAGGACTCGTACGGGTTGCCGGAGTACCACGCGACGAAGAACTCCATCGCGTAGGCGTAGCCAACCATAATCCCCGTCGCGAGCATGAACTTGTTCATCAAGTCCAGGTGCATGATCGTGACGACCTTCTGGAGGCCGAAGATGCTCCGAACGATGAGCATCAGCGTCAGCACGAGCGCGAAGCCACTGAAGACGGCGCCAGCAACGAAGTACGGCGGGAAAATCGTTGTGTGCCATCCGGGCATCACCGAGGTGGCGAAGTCGAAGGAAACGATCGAGTGCACCGAAAGCACGAGGGGTGTCGAGATGGCGGCGAAGATCAGGTACGCGCGCTCGTAGTGCTGCCAGGTGCGATGGGAGCCCCGCCAACCGAGAGCGAGGAAGCCGTAGATGCGCTTTCGAAGAAGGCTCTTGCTCCGGTCGCGAAGGGTCGCGAGGTCAGGGATCAGGCCGACGTACCAGAAGATCACCGAGATGGTGAGGTAGGTGTTGACCGCGAAGACGTCCCACATGAGGGGCGACTTGAAGTTCGGCCACATCGCCATCTGGTTGGGGATGGGGAAGAGGTAGTAGTCGAACCAGGGTCGACCGGTGTGAAGCGCCGGAAAGATGGCTGCACACAAAACTGCGAAGACGGTCATCGCCTCCGCGAAGCGGTTAATGCTCGTGCGCCACTTCTGCCGGAAGAGGAAGAGGATGGCGCTGATGAGCGTGCCGGCGTGACCGATGCCGATCCACCAAACGAAGTTGGTGATGTCCCAAGCCCAGTACGCCGGGCTGTTGTTGCCCCAGACGCCGACGCCCATCGTGACGAGGTAGCCGATGCAGGCAACCATCAAGCCGAGGAGGCCAAGGGAAGGAAAGAAAAGAAGCCACCAGCCGCGCGGAGCTTTGGTCTCCGTGATGCCGGCGATGGTCTCGGTGATGTCGTTGAAGGTCGTGCCCTCGGGGAGCATCGGCCGCTCACCGAGAGCAAGAATAGGCGGGGAGTGGGCGCTCATCCGTGCGCCTCCTCGTCAGGGCTCGTCGTGTGGAGCCGCGGGTTGGGGTTGCTAATGCGCGCGAGGTAGCTCGTGCGCGGCTGAGCGCCAACTTCGGCGAGTAGCTTGTACTCGCGGTTGGTTGCAGCGGCGCGAGCGACACGGCTGCTCGAATCGTTCAGGTCGCCAAAAACGATCGAGCCCGAAGAGCAGACTGCGCCGCATGCAGACTTGATGTCGCCATCTCGCAGATCACGTCGTTCGCGGCGCGCGACGAACTTCGCTTCCTGAATCTTCTGCACGCAGTAAGTGCACTTCTCCATGACGCCGCGCATGCGCACCGTCACGTTCGGGTTGAACTGCATCTGACGCATCTCGGAGAACTCGCCGTGGAATGCCCACGGATCGTCCAGGTGGTTGTGCCAGTCGAGGTAGTTGAAGCGGCGCACCTTGTAGGGGCAGTTGTTCGCGCAGTAGCGCGTTCCGATGCAGCGGTTGTAGGCCATGTCGTTCAGGCCTTCGGGGCTGTGGGCGGTCGCGTTGACAGGGCAAACGTTCTCGCACGGCGCCTGCTCGCACTGCTGGCAGCTCACGGGCTGGATCGCCATGCTCGGGTTGTCCTCATCGCCGGTCCAATACCGGTCGAGGCGCATCCAGAGCATCTCGCGTCCACGCTTGACCTCCTGCTTGCCAACCGACGGGATGTTGTTCTCCGCCTGGCACGCGATGATGCAGGCGTTGCATCCCGTGCAGGAGCTAAGGTCGATGACCATCCCCCACTTCTTGAGGGTACGACCGGTGGCGACCTCCCGAGGCGAGTAGTCGACCCGGTCCCAAAGCGGCCCGCTGATCAGCTCCACCGTTTCGTACGACGCAAAGTCGGGTCGTTCTTGGTACTCCTCGAGCGTCGCCTCAATCGCGACGGGACGCCCCTCCATGTACCCGTGGGTCTGCGTCTGAACGATATCGTAGGTGTCCGGCGTCTTGGTCAACGTGACGCCGGCCATGAAGCCGCGAGCGTCGACGGAACGTAGTGGATTGACGTCGAAGCCGCCTGCGCGCCAGTCCGGCTCAGGGCCGAGACCGGGCCAAGTCTGAGCGGTGCCGTACCGACCTGCCGCGGTCCTCCCCCAGCCGAGCAGCAAGGTGAGGGAGTTGTCCGCGTGACCGGGGACCGTCCAAACGGGAACTTCGATGTCGCCCAGTCCTTCCTTCGAAAGGCGAACGACGTCGCCATTCCGCAGACCGAGTTCGTCCCTCGTCGCGCGAGAGATGAGCGCGGCGTTGTCCCACACGATCTTGGTGACGGGGTCTGGGCATTCGAGGGCCCAGAGGTTGTTCGCGTTGCGCCCATCGAAGAGAAGCGGATCAGGGAGGAACTGAACCTCAAGACTCGAGGAGGTAGGCGCGGGAAGCGGCTCGTTTTCGCGGAGTGCCGCAGCGATCGCGGCAGCCTGCGGCGCGGCGCTCACCACCGGCTCGCTGGTCCCTGCGATCACGCCCCGATGGAGCGCGCGCCGCCACTGACGCTCGAAGGTCACCGCACTCGGAATCCGAGCCCGAAGCGTTTTCCGCGTCACGTAGTGGCCACGCCAGTTTCGCTCGCCTGCGACAAGCGCAAGCATTTCGAGCGGGCTCCGGCCCCCGAAAAGAGGTGCGATCAGGGGCTGCTGAATGCTGAGCGTACCGTCCGCGCTCCGCTGGTCGCCCCACGTCTCGAGCTCGTGAGCGAGGGGCACATGCCAGGAGCAAGCCTTGCTCGTCTCATTGAGCGAGTAGCCGAGGTGAATCGACGTAAGACCCTCGCGGTCGAGCATCGCGGAAACGTCGATGTCACCGGGTGCGTCGTAGACAGGATTCCCGCCGAGGATCAAGAGCGTCTCGACCTCGTCCGCTTCCGCGACGAGCGTCTTCAGGCTCTCGCCGAGATTGGGCTGCTCCGGATCGGACGGCCGGTAAAGCCCGATGGTTTCACGTCGTCCGATGGAGCCGAGCGCATGATTCATCGCGTACGCGAGGGCGTGGACATGGGCGGGCTGCCGCGGTCCAACCACGATAACCCCGCCTCGTTGGGCGCGGTTCGTTCGTCCCTGAACACCCGTCAGGTCATCGGCAAGCGCATCGATAAACTCCGCGTACTCACCCCCGTCCGCGTCTTGCACCGAAGCGGCGAGCGCACCGAGCGTGAACCGGTTGCGACCCTCCATAGCCTTCGCGAGCGCCCGAAGGAAGCCGTCGCACGCCTGCGCAGGGACCCGAAGACGATGATCCGCTGCACCGCCGGTAAGGGAGTAGGTTCCCTCCACGACGTAGAGACGGTTCATCGCATCGCGATCGGGGTCCGTGATGCCGCGGCGCGCTCCCCAGGCCTTGCCGTGGCGGACCGCCCCTGACTCTTCGCCAAGGAAGTCCGAGTCGAGCGCGAGGATCGTATCCGCCCGCTCGAGCGAGTACACCGGGTAGACCACCTGCCCGAACGCGAGACGGGCACCATCGCGAATCTCGTCGTCGCCGACGGAGGACCACACGTGAAACTTCGCGAGAGGCAGGTCCTGCTGGATCTTTCCTCGAAGGCGAAGCACCGAGGGGCTGTTGGTGGGTTGCATCAGAATGCGAAGCCCACGGCCCTGCGAGCTGCGATATCGGTCGAGAAGCTCCCGAAACATTGCGTCGAATTCCGCGAAGGTCGCGGATTCCTCACCGTGCTGCGGTCCCCGGGAGCGGTCTGGATCGTAGAGGTTCCAGATTTCCGCCTGCGCCCGGCCGTCCGTGCCGCCGGTGCTCGATGACTGGTCCGCGTTTCCTTCGACTTTCGTCGGGCGGCCCGTGTGGCTCGTAACGAGCAGACCCATCGCGTCGTTGCCGCGCTGCGTCACCGTCGCAAAGTGCAGCGGTGATCCAGGAATCAAGTACTCCGGGGCCTGAACGTAGGGGACGATGTTTTCGACCGGGCGCCGGATGCACCCTTGGAGGGTGAGCGCTGCCGTCGCCGCGCTTCCGGTCGCAAGAAATCCGCGGCGGCTCAGCTTCGGCTGCTTGGCGATGGGATCCTCGCGGCCCACCTTCTTAAATAGAGACCCGGACCCGATGAGGCCCTTCGTGAACCCTCCGGGAAGCTCCGCCTCGGCGAGGGCTTTGCGATCCTCCTTCGAGGCGTGTTTGTCCTCAAGACTCCGCCAGTGGGTCGGCGTCTCAGGCATCTCGAGTGCGTACGGCTTACGGCGACTCATCGATTTCCCTAGCGGTGACAGCCAGAGCAATGCTCCGGCGGGTTGACGGCAGCGAGCGCCTGATCGAGGCCGGTGTTGGTCCAGGCTTCGTCGGGCTCCCACTCCATGTTCGTGATTTGATCGCGCGGCCGCAGGTGCTCGGCCGGGTCGCGGTGGCACTCGAGGCACCACTGCATGGCGATCGGCTGGTCGACGCGAACGACCTCCATCTGATCGATCCGTCCGTGGCAGCTCACGCACCCGACGCCCGCGGAGATGTGGACGCTGTGATTGAAGTACGCGTGATCCGGAAGGACGTGGGCTTTGACCCAGTGCACGGATTCGCCGGTCTCCCAACTCTCCCGAATCGGCGCGAGGGGCGACGACTCGGGGTGAACGACCGAGTGGCAGCCCATGCACGTTTGTGTGGGCGGTACCGACGCGTGCGCGGTCGTCTCGACGTTGGAGTGACAGTAGCGGCAGTCCATTCCGAGCTCACCGGCATGAAGTCGGTGGCTGTAGGGGACCGGCTGCTCTGGGGCGTATCCGACCTGAAGGTTACTCGGCGAAAAGTAGTACCAGAAGACCGCCACCGTTGTGACGAGGCCTCCGGTGGCGACCGCGCCGAGCACCAAGGGCAGAAAGTTCAGTTGGCGAGGGAAGATCTGCATGTTGCCGTACGTTGGTGAAGGCTCGCGGCGCCCTTTTAGAAGAAGCGCGCCTTCGAAACAAGGAAACTCAGTCAGCGCGCGTCGATCAGCGCCTCAACTTCGTCTTCGTGAACAGGGCACCCACGGGCTAGGATCGTGAGCTCCCCGTTCCCAGCGGGGGACGTTTTGACCTGACGAACCGCCTCGGGGGCGATCGTCAGCTCCTCCGTGCGAGGGGCTCGGTAGTCCGCCCGAATCGCGACGAGAATGCCCTCGTGGAGCTCAAAGCGGGCGGATTCGACATCTCCCTGCCCCTCCCAGTGGAGGAGAAGGAGGCCGTCCTCGCCCATCGTGCTCGACCATTGGCCTGGCGCCTCCACGCGAGCGCGGATTTGAGAGGACGACATGCCGAGGCGAACGTTCATAAAGGCTGTGGGATCCGAGGTCGGTGACGCCATAGAGACCATTGCCCATGCGACTGGGGTCATCAGTGCGGCGGCCGCAAGGAGGAGCCACCAGCGCACACGCGCAGCGGGGGCAGTGGTGCCCATTTCGTACCCGACCCGCGGGGGCTAGGTCTCGGCCTACCTCAAGTCAAGCGGTGGACCTCAGCCGTCTTTCCGAATTCCAAGAACCAGTCCGTCGGGAGTCGGCAAACACACGGAATCAAACGACTTTGCAGCCTCTTCGTGAAATCGCCGCATCGCGGCCGCCGCGTCGGAATTACTCAGCAGCTCGCCGAAGAAAAATGCGTTGTCGCCGAGTAGGAGCCCTCCAGGCCGAAGGTGCGCAACTGCCCAACGCCCGTACTGGTCGTAGCGACCTTTGTCCGCATCCACAAAAACCGCGCAAAAAGGGCCTTCTTTCTCGAGCTTGGCCAGACTCTCGACCCCGTCTCCGACAACAACATGAACGCGGTCAGAAAGACCTGCGCGCTCGATGTTTCGCTTGGCGACTTCCGCGTGTCGAGGGTCATGTTCGAGAGTCCAAAGCATCCCATCGGCGGGAAGCGCTCGCCCCATCCAGATCGCCGAGTAGCCGGCGAGGGTCCCCACCTCGATCACGCGTTTTGCCCCGGCAAGCTTGAGGAGAAGCTGAAGTGTTTTCCCTTCGCTCGGCCCGACCTGGATCGCGGGGAGACCATCCGTCTCGGCGGCTCGAAACGCGCCGGTGAGGGCCTCGTCGTGCGGCGCGTGAACTTCTCCCACGAAAGCAAGCGTTTTCGGGGTCGCGTAGGAAGTTCCCTGACGGGAATCGGGGTCGGCCATGTCGACGACACTAATAACCCCATTTGGGGGCAGATTCCTCGTACTATGCGGCCAGTGTCGCAGACCGCGCCGCCCTCCCCCTCTCCCGGCACCGTGATTGGGGGTTATGAGGTCGTCGACCGAATCGCCGTGGGCGGCATGGCCGAGGTCTTTCGCGCGCACCAGGTTCCGACGGAGCGCCTCGTCGTTCTCAAGCGCATGCTGCCCGCGGTAGCGGCCGAGCCCGACGGGCCTGCGATGTTTGAAGAGGAAGCCCGCCTCGGCGCGCACGTGCGCCACCCCAACGTCGTCGAGCTGCTCGAACATTTTACAGACGGAGGACAACCGTTTCTCGCGTTCGAGTACGTGCCGGGCTGCGATCTCTGGCAGCTCACGCGATGGCTTCTGCGAAACGGTCAGAAGATGGAGGTGCAGATTGCACTCTTCATCACGCGACAGCTTCTCAGCGGACTTCAGGCCGTTCACGACGCCACCGACGAAGGCGGTCAGCCCCTCGACATCATTCACCAAGACGTCAGTCCGTCGAACGTGCTCCTTTCGATCCACGGCGACGTCAAACTTGGTGACTTTGGAATCGCGCGAAGCAAGATGCGAAACGCGCCGGCGAACGCGTCCACCCGCTCCAAAGGAAAGCTCGGCTACCTCGCCCCCGAGCAGGTCACCGGCGGCGCCACAGGACGCCGAACGGACGTCTTTGCCGCGGGGGTGATCTGCGCGGAGCTGCTCATGGGCCGCCCGCTTTTTTCGGGTGGCAGCGAGCTCGCGATTCTGCTCGCGATTCGGGACGCGAACATTCGCCCCTTCATGGAGCTCGATCTTCCAGCGGATCTCAAGAAGGTGATCTCGCGGGCGCTCGCTCGCGATCCGGATGAGCGTCTCCCTTCCTCACGGAGTTTCGCGAACGTGCTCGGACGGTTCATCCAGCGCAGCCGATCCGAGCTCCGGGCGCAGGTGGGTGTCCTCGTGGAGCGCGCTTCGGGATCGCTCACGCCGCCTGAAAAGAAGCCGCGTCCGGCAACGCCCGTCCCCGAGGCGCCGCCGGTGCCTGAAGCCGCGAAACCCGTCCCCATCTTTGAAGCCGTGACGCCCGTGCCGAGCAGTCCGCCCAGCCCCGCGCGTGCGTCGGCCGCTCCGACGGTTCGCCCCCCCGAGCCGATCGATCCCGAAGGATTCGAAGACGCCGACACCGGAGAAATGATCGGTGCAGCCACCCCGATCACTACGGACCTGCCCCAGCAGAAGTACCGTATTCGCACCGCCGGCGGAGAAACCAAAGAGTACTCCTTTGCGGAACTCGTCGAGGCGATCACGACGGGTCGGGTCGGCTCCGAAGACCATGTTTCGATCGATGGCAGCCCGCTCGAGCTCGTCCGAGAACACGTGGTGCTCGGACGCTACCTCCCAATGTCAACGCAGACGCCGATCACTCAAGACGCGCGCGTCGCCCAGGAACCGGACATTCGTCGCAACCTCGCCGCGAGCGGGATCGTTCGGGCGCTCGCGGAGAGCGCGGTTCGTCGCGACATCGGTCTGTGGCTTTGCGAGCACGGCGGCGTGCGCAAAGAGATCTACATCAAGGACGGCAAGCCCGAGTACGTCGGCAGCAACCTCGCCGGTGAGATGCTCGGCGAGTTCCTCGTCTCGCGAAAGATCATCAGCCGCGGCGAACTCGACATGGCGCTCGCGGTCCTTCCGCGCTTCGAAGGTCGCCTCGGCGATACCCTCGTCGGGCTTGGACTCGTCCAGTCGATTCACCTCTTCCAGCACATCGCGACACAGGTCAGCGAAAAGCTCTTCGACCTCTTCACCTGGAAGGCTGGAACGATGGAGTTCTACCGCGGTGTCGCGCCGCCCCCGAGCGGCTTTCCCCTCGACCTGAACCCCTGGGCGATTCTCGATGAAGGGATCGATCGACGACTTCAGGCGGGGCTCGAGGAAGCACGTTTTTCGCAGCACTTGACGTCGAGCGTGCAGCGAGTGCGGCAGTTCCCGAGCTACGTTGAGGAAGGTGAGCTCTCGCCCTCGGTACTGCACCTCCTCGAGATTGCTGCGGAACCGATCCCTCTCGCAGACGTCGTCGATGCGTTCGACGATGGCGAAGATTTTCGCCGGGGGTATCGCGTTGTGCTCGTTGCGCTGCAGCTTGATGTGGTGCGCTGGGTGTAGAGTCGCTCTGCGCTTCGCCGCCTTGACGCCCCCTTTGTTGCCCTGGTACGCCGCCCGCGATAGGCGGCGACGCCGGAAGGAAGCCCTTCATGAGCACGGTACGAGTTCTCGTCTCTGACAAGCTGAGCGAAGCCGGCCTTCAAGTTCTTCGGGACGCCTCGGATGTCGAGGTCGAAGTCAAAGTTGGTCTTAACGAAGACCAGCTTTGCGAGATCATCGGCAACTTCGAAGGCCTGGTGATCCGCAGCGGCACCAAGGTCACCCCGAAGGTGCTCGAGGCCGCAACATCCCTGAAGGTGGTTGGGCGTGCAGGCATCGGCGTCGACAACGTCGACCTCCAAGCCGCGAGCAAGAAGGGCGTGGTCGTTATGAACACGCCGCTCGGCAACGCGGTCACCACTGCCGAGCACGCGCTCTCGCTTCTCAGCGCGCTCTGCCGAAACATTCCGCAGGCCAACGCGTCTCTGAAGGCCGGCAAGTGGGAGAAGAGCAGCTTCAAGGGCCGCGAGAAGTGGAATAAGACCCTCGGCATCGTCGGTCTCGGCAACATCGGCAAGATCGTGGCGAGCCGCGCGCAGGGGTTGAAGATGAAGGTGATCGCTGCAGACCCGGTGCTCACCGCCGAAGAAGCGGAGCAGCTTGGGGTCGAGCAGGTTTCCTTCGAGGAACTTCTCAAGCGCGCCGACTTTGTGTCGATTCACGCGCCCCTTGTCCCGAGCACGAAGCACATCTTCAACGCCGAGGCGTTTTCGAAGATGAAGAAGACGGCGCTGCTCATCAACGCGGCGCGCGGCGGCATCGTTGACGAGAACGCACTCGCGGAGGCGCTCAAGAGCGGCGCGATCGCGGGCGCGGCCATCGACGTGTTCGAGCAGGAACCGCCGTCCGCGGACCACCCTCTTCTCTCGATCGACAGCTGTATCGTGACGCCCCATCTCGGCGCCTCCACCCACGAAGCGCAGGAGCGCGTGGGCGTGCAGATCGCACACCAAGTGGTCGCCTACCTGAAACACGGCACGGTCGAAAACGGCGTCAACGTTCCTTCTCTTCCGGGGGAGGCAGCGCAGCGCCTGGGACCTCAACTCGAGGTTGCGCGGCGTCTCGGTCGCTTGCTCGCGCAGCTTTCCGACGGCGCCCGAGAGATTCGCGTCACCGCGTCGGGGGAGCTCGCGGACCTCGTCTCTCCGCTCGCACAGGAAACGCTCGCTGGATTTCTCGAGAAGGTCACCGGCGAACCGGTGACTCCGTTGAGCGCGCCCTACGAAGCGAAGGAGCGACGTATCAAACTCGCGGAAGTGGCGGACAGCACAAGCCGGCTGCCGATCCTGCGCGTCACCGTGAACGACGAAGACGGCATTCACACCGCGACGGGTCGACGTAGCCGCGGCGGCGGGCTTCGCCTCGTGGGCCTCGAAGGCTATCGGATGGACGCCGTCCTCAAGGGCCACTGCCTGATCGTGCGCAACGAGGACAAGCCCGGCGTGATCGGTGCCATTGGAACGGCGCTCGGCAAAGCGGGCGTCAACGTTTCCCGTCTCCAGGTCGGTCTCGATGAAGAAACCGGAAACGCCCTCGCCGTTTGGAACCTCGACTCGGAAGTTCCAGCGAGCGTTCTGGACCAGCTACGTGGGTTGAGTGAGCACGTGCGCGCGGTCGACTACGTGATCATCTAGGTTTCGCCGTGCGCGCATCTCCCACGCTTCCCCTGGCCGCTCCGAGCGGCATGGAAGATCACCTGCCCGCGGCGACGCGTCGTCGTACGTCGCTCTCCGGCCGTCTCCTCGCGCTCTTCGAAAGCTACGGTTACGAGCGCGTCATCACGCCCGCCTTCGAGTACGCCGAAGTGCTCGAACGCGGCCTCGAGATCGACCGACGGGACGTTCTTCGCTTCGTCGAGCCCGAAACGGGCGAGGTCGCGCTTCTTCGTCCGGATATCACCCCTCAGATCGCACGCATCGTCGCGACGCGGCTTCGCGATCGTCCCGCCCCGTGGCGCCTTTGTTATCAAGGCACCGTCGTTCGACAGCGCGTACGCACCGGTCGCGCCCGAACGGCGCGTCAGCGGACACAAGTTGGCGTGGAGCACATCGGAACCCCAACGCAGGACGCGGATGCGGAGGTTCTCGAGCTCGCCATCGGCGCGTGCCGAACCGCAGGGCTTCGCGACTTTCGCATCGAGCTTGGCCACGTCCGCATCGGTCGCACCGCGCTCGCTAGCCTTCCTGACGCGCTGCGGATGAACGCCGCGGACGCGCTCGCTCGAAAAGATGTAAAGGCGCTCGAGGACATCCTCGCAAGAGGCGACACGTCACGCGCCGATCGGACGTTGCTCCTAACCTTGGCGGATCTCTACGGTGATGCGGACGTTCTCAAGACGGCGCGCACCAAGCTCACCGACGCGACGTCGCGCGTGGCCCTCGACGAGATCGAATCCTTGCGCGACGCGATGGGCGCCGCAGGAACGGTCCTCGGGGTAGACCTCGGCGAGCTGCGCGGGCACGCCTACTACACCGGGGTGAGTTTTTCGATCTTGGCCGAAGGTCCCGGTGAGCCGATCGGCGGCGGCGGTCGCTACGATGGGCTGCTCTCGCGCTTTGGCGTCGACGTCCCCGCGACGGGTTTCGGCCTCGACCTCGATCACCTTTTCTGGGCGCTGACGCAGGCGAACACGCCGTGGCAGGTGGAGCGTCCGCTTCGCCTCGTCGTTGTCGGCGCCCCGGAGCTCACGCGGGCGTGGCGCGCACGTGGGGTCCAGGTTGCAGGCCTTGGCCAAGGCAGCGACGAGCGCGCTCTCGCGTTCGCCCAAGCGTGGGGCTACGATGGTGCGTTCACAGGCGCAGGCCTTTGGCGAGTGCACGACGGAAAACGGCGGAACGACGCCGCCGAAGCAGAGCCCGCCGAACTAGAAGCGTGGCTGCGGAGCGAGGAGTAAACATGCCGGCAGCAGTGGTCGTCGGGGCGCAGTGGGGCGACGAAGGCAAAGGAAAGATCGTGGATCTCCTGACGCCTCACGCCGATCTCGTGGTTCGTTTCGCCGGAGGCGCCAACGCCGGGCACACGCTCGTTGTTGGAGGCGAGAAGCTCGTTCTTCATCTCGTGCCGAGCGGCATCCTTCACGAAGGAAAGCGCTGTGTGATCGGCCAAGGAACCGTGGTCGATCCAGGGACCCTTCTCGGCGAGCTCGACGCGCTTCGAGGACGCGGCGTCGACTTCGACGGGCGCCTCTTCGTCGCGGATCGCGCGCACGTCGTGCTGCCGCATCACAAGGAGATCGACGGTCTTCGCGAAGCGGCGAGCGACGAGCGAATCGGAACCACCAAGCGCGGCATCGGCCCCGCGTACGAGGACAAAGTAGGTCGCCGCGGCATTCGCGTCGGCGATCTTGGTCGCGGGGATCTCGCCGAAAAGCTCGGCCACAACCTCGCCGGGTGGAGCTCGGAGATCGCGGCCCTGGGGGGGACGGTCCCGACGGTGGAGGATCTTCTTCCGCAGCTTCAGCAATGGGGCAAGCAGCTCGCGCCCTACGTGGAAGACGGCGCGAGAATCGCGGCCGAAGCGCTCGAGGGAGGCCAGAACGTGCTTCTCGAAGGCGCCCAGGGAACAATGCTCGACGTCGACCACGGCACCTATCCCTTCGTCACGAGCAGCAACGCGACCTCCGGCGGCGCGTGCACCGGTTCGGGCGTTGGACCGACGGCGGTCAAGGCTGTGATCGGCATCGCCAAGGCGTACGCAACTCGGGTCGGCGGCGGCCCGTTCCCTACGGAGATTCACGGCGAAGCCGGCGATGCGCTTCGAAAGGCCGGCGCCGAATTTGGCGCGACCACCGGTCGTCCAAGGCGCTGTGGCTGGATCGACATTCCCGCGCTTCGGATGGCGCGCCGGGTCAACGGCCTCACCTCGCTCGCCATTACGAAACTCGACGTGCTGACCGGACTGCCGGAGATTCAGGTGTGCGTCGGCTATCGCGACGAGAGCGGCGAACACCGCGAACCTCCGTTCGACGCGATGAGCAGTGTCGAACCGGTGTACGAAACGCTGGCCGGGTGGACGGAGGACGTGCGCGACTGCCGCAGCAAGGCCGCACTCCCGGACGCAGCGCGCGCGTACCTGGATCGCGTCGAAGCCCTTGTCGGCTGTCCGGTTACTCTCGTGAGCGTGGGCCCGGACCGCGAAGAGACCTTCGGCGCGGCGAACCTCTTTGAGACGGCGTAGCGGCGAGCCTACGCAACCGCGATACAGCTAATCTCGACCGCGACGTTCTTCGGGAGCGTGCGCACCGCGACGGCGGCTCGCGCAGGTGGCGCTTCGGGAAAGTATGCGCCGTACACTTCATTGACCGCGCCGTAGTCGTCCATGTCCGCGAGGAAAATGGTGCAGCGGACGACCTTCTCGAAGGAGCTTCCCCCTGCGGCGAGCACGGCGCCAAGGTTCTCCATCACGCGCTTGGTTTGCGCGCGAACGTCAGCGTCGACGAGGTCTCCGGTCGCTGGGTCGATCGGAATCTGACCCGAACAAAAGAGGAGCCCGCCGGCTTTTACGGCTTGGGAATAGGGTCCGATCGCCGCAGGGGCGTGTTCGGTGGCAACGGTCTCGCGCGACATGATGACCTCAGTAGGGGTTCGGCAAATGATCCGGGTACGCGCTACGGCGCTCCTCGCGGGAGAGGATTTGCGGCTCCGAAATCGGCTCGCCCTTCGGAAAGACGGGCGAGGGGCGATGACGTCCCCGCAGTCGACTCGTCCCCAGCCGCAGCATCACCCGCAGAATCGAGCCGACACTCGCCTTGGGGTGAGCGTCGGGCGCTCCGTCGCTGAAGCGACCGTTGATCTTCGCGGGTTCTGGCCCGTCGAAGTCCTCGATCATCGCAGCGTAGAGCCCGAGGAACGCCCACCCAGCGCTCAGCGAGTTCGCAAAGGGCGTATTGCAACACGAGGCGTACCAGCGAAACGTTCCTTTGGGGCTGAGCCGCAGCCCTCGAAGATGTTCGGCGCCTTGGGTGATGCGAACATCGGCCGGCGTCATCTGCACAATGTCCGAGCCGCCGTACCCGTCGAGAAGCTCGTGCTTGCCGAGGTGCCGCGCGAACGTTTGACAGTCGTCGCAGTAGCAACGCACGCGGTTCGCCTCGGCGGCCACGATCGTGGCCTCGCCTCGAACCAAGCCACAGCCACACTGAAGCGAGAGCGCCATGGCGCGGAGTGTACCCGACTACGCGTCGATCTCGAGGAGCGCCATGAGCTCGGCGTTTGGCCGTAGGCCTTTTTCGTCCGCCGCGTACGCCGGGCGCAAACGGTCGACGAAGTACATCTCGAGACGCCCTTTGCCTTTGGCTTCGAGGGATCCGCGCGCCTCGGTTTCAAAGTAGGGAGCGATCACCGCATGGGTCTCTCGGGACACGTTGACGCGACCCGGCGCGCCGCCCGACTCCATTCTGGCCGCCGTGTTGACCGTATCGCCCCACACGTCGTAGGCGAGCTTCGAATGACCGATGACCCCCGCGACAAGCGGGCCGCTATGAAGCCCAATGCGAATGGACCAATCCCCCTCGTCGTTGATGATCGTCTCTCGTAGGTGAAGCGCCATCAGGACCGCGCGGAGCGCATGATGTGGGTGTGGATCGGGGAGGCCCGCGACAGCCATGTAGGCGTCGCCGATGGTCTTGAGCTTTTCAAGCCCGAAGCGCTTCGACATTTCATCGAAGGCGCCAAAGATTCGATCGAGCTCAGCCACGAGTTCGCGCGGTTCGAGGCGCGCCGAGATCTTGGTGAACCCCACAAGGTCCGTAAAGAGGACGGTCGCGCTGCGGTAGTGCTTCGGACGCACACGCCCGTGAAGCTTGAGCTCTCGTACGATGCTCGCCGGAAGCACCTCGTGAAGAATGCGCTGGGTCACCTCTGCCTCGCGACGACTCGCGGCAGCCTCCATGCCGATCCGAAGGCTCCGCTCCCGCGCGCGGACATCCTCGCGCGCTAGCTCGCGGGAGAGCCGAAGCTGCGTTTGAAGAGTCTCCGTGACGCCAGGATCCGAGAGCGCGAGCTGCAGCGTTCCGCGAAGCTCGAGCGCTTCGAGCTCCACCGCACGAAGACCCGCCTCCGTGGCGAGCGCGAGGGCTTTCGCAACGTGGTCCAAGGCATCTTCGAGGCGGCCCACTGCATGCAACGCGGCTCCGCGCGCGAGGTGGATCGACGCCCGTGTATGCGGTTGTTCGACCTCGAGTTCTTCGGCTTCGTCCAGAACAGCGAGCGCTTGCGCGGGTGCGCCGTCGGCAACTTCGATTCGCGCGAGCGTGGTGAGCGCGTGCGCGTGACCAAGGGTGACCCCGGACGCGCGCCACAGCGGAACGGCTGCGTTCATGCCAACGCGCGCGTCGACGAGTTCGCCGCGCACGAGGTGGAGTTCGGCAAGACGTCCGCGCGTGCGAGCCTCTCCGACCGTATGCGCAGCCCGCTCAAAGAAAGGCAGCGCTTCGCCGTACCAGCGAAGTGAGTCCTCCGTATTTTCGAGCCGCTGGTAGACGTTCCCGAGGTTATGCAGCGCCCATCCGACAAGCACCTCATCGCCACTTTGCTCCGCAAGAGCTCGCGCCTTCATCGCGTGTTCGAGCGCTTCCTCCATTGCGCCGAGTTGAAGGTAGAGGTGCGTTAGGGTGTCGTGCGCCGTCGCTTGTTCGCTGGGGTCGCCGACCGCCTCTAACAAGACCAGCGCTGCGTCCGAGTGCTCGATGCCGCGTTGAAGATCACCCTGGGTCATCTCGAGGTACCCAAGGTTTCGAAGCGCCAGCCCGCGCGTGTGCGGATCGGCGCCAAGGGCCGACTCGGTCAACGTGCGCGCGCGTTCGGGCTCGACGAGCGCGAGCGCCCACGCGAGGTCTACTGCCGCCCGCGGCCGGTCCTCGGGGGCAGCGTCACGAAGGCGGGCTTCCAGCGCGGATGTCACCGGTCGAGAATACCTGCAGGCGAAGTCAGCTCGCAGCGCCGAACCAACACTTCGGGAAGGGGATGACCAAGCTCGAGACTCTCCCCCGCCTCAAGGGCTTCGCGTGCTCGAGCCGCGAGCGCGCGATCGTACATGGAACGAGCGAGCTCGCAGTTCTCGTCCGCCGCGGCAAGCGCCGCATCGAGGGTCGCGACTTCCGACTCCAGCGCGCCGAGCTCGCGTGCCCGTGCCGATCGCTCGGCTGCGAGACCGCTCCCTTCGTCGCGACGTTCTGCAGCCCACGCAAGCGCGAGAAGCGCGTCGGCATCCCAGGGGTCGACGCGAATACGCCACCACGCGGACGTCTCGGACACGGTGTAGGGCTCGGCGGGCTGAACGTCGGTCAGCGCTTCCGCCGCGAAGAGAAGCCCGAGCGGAAAGAGCCCGAGGAGCACGCCAATAGCAACCGCCCCCGCTCGCCGCTCGCCATCCTCGCGGGGCGGCAATCCTCGTTGAAGAAGCGTCGCAGCAAGAAGCGAAAGCGCGCCCGTGAGCGGCACTCCGGTCCAGGGACTGTCCGCAAAGCTCGGCCCGATGGCGCCGTGGCTCGCGACGGCAACGGCGGCCACCACGCCCACGCCCGCGCCGAGCCCCGCGTGCCGAAGCGACGCGCCCTCCCCGACGATCAAGCGGAGTCCCCGGAGGATCAGCGGCGGCAGAAGCACGGCGAACACAAACGCGATCGCGATCGGCGTCAGCGACTCTTCGATCGGCAGCAAACGCACGCGCTACTCAATTTCAACGACAACGGGCGCGTGATCCGACGCGCCCTTTCCCCTGCGCTCACTCCGATCGACGATCGCGCCGATCACCCGCTCGGCGAGGCGCCGGGTACAGTACACGTGGTCGATGCGGAGCCCGTGGTTTCGCTCAAATCCCATCGCGCGGTAGTCCCACCAGCTGTACACGCCGCCCGCTGGGTGAAAGGGACGAAAGACGTCGACGAGACCAAAGTCGCGAATGTGATCGAGCGCAGCGCGAATCTGCGGGTTCGCGAGGACGGTTCCTTCGAAGTCTTCGACCGACACGTCGTCCGGAAAGGGCGCGACGTTGTAGTCACCGCAGAGCGCGACGTCGTCCTCCGGCGTGAAGCGACGGTCGAGGTAGGCGCGCAGCCGCTCGAACCAGGCAAGTTTGTACTCCCATTTGTCGGAGCCCATGTTGCCGCCGTTCGGAAAGTAGGCGCTCAACACGTGGACGCCGGAGATGCGGGCGCTCACCAGCCGCGACTGGGGATCGTCCACGTCATCTTCGAGGCCGCGATGAACGTCTTCGGGGGGCTCCTTCGAGAGGATCGCCACCCCGTTGTAGGTCTTCTGACCGAAGAGCGTGCAGTGATACCCCAGGGCTTCGACGGGCTCGCGGGGAAACGCCTCGTCCACAAGCTTCAGCTCCTGCAGGCAGATCGCATCCGGCTGGTGCTTGCTGAGCCACGCGACGAGTCGCTCCTCGCGGGCGCGTGCCGAGTTGATGTTCCACGTGACGAGTTTCACGGCGCGAGCATATCCCCTGGCCGGAGCGACGCACGTCCCGTGAGCCGGAGTCCCGCCCTTTAGGTGAACAGCGTTCACGTAACGTGCTCTTCCTCACGCCACGCCCGTGATCCAGGTGCTAGGTCAGCTCGATGCGGTGGTTGTGGCTGGGTGCTTTGGTGGTGGCGTGTTCAGGCGGAAACGACACCGATCCGCCAGCCTGCAACCCCGTGGAAGAGGCGTGCGCCTGCGGGGCCGAGGTCTGCGAGGTGGGGCAGCAATGCGACGAGGGGCGCTGCGTGAGCCCGCTTCCCGCTGCCGTTTGCACAGACGGTACGCGCTACAGCCCTGGAACGGCGACGTTCGCGGAGGTGACGAGCGCCTGGGGCCTCGACGGGGTGCGAGGACTTCGCCTGAACGCGACCGACATCGACGGCGACGGTTGGACCGACCTGGTCGTTCGCCAGAGCGTCGGTGGCCTCGATCGCTTCGACGGAGACGAACGACGAACCTGGCTTCTTCGAAATCGGGAGGGCGTCTTTGAGGATGTGACTCAGTCGAGCGGCATCCTCACGCCGCGAGGCAGCGAAGCGATCGGCCGTCCGGTTGAGCTCGCTGCCTTTGCAGACGTCGACAACGACGGCGACCTCGACGCGTACCTCGCCGTCAACACCGTCGATGCGGACGCGATGGGAGGCGAGCGAAGCGAGATCATGCTGAACGACGGAAGCGGTCGCTTCGTGCTCGGCCCCGAGAGCGAGATTCGCAGTCCCGATCGAGTCGACGCACCAGCCGGCGCGGCGTTTACGGACTTTGATCGCGACGGCTTCGTCGATCTCTTCGTCGCGCAAACCGTTTGGACCGCGTCCTCCCTCGTGCATATGCAGGACCGGCTCTACCGCGGTGATGGCACCGGGCGATTCGTCGAGGTGACCGCGGACGTCGGCCTTCAGACCGTCAACTGGCTTCGGGACGACGAGCTCAATGCGGCCATGGGTCACTCCTGGGCGTGGAGCGCGCTGGCGCGGGACCTCAACGGCGACGGCATTCCCGAACTCCTGGCCACCAGCTACGCCCGCGCGCCGAACCACCTCTGGCAAGGGGTCGACGAGGGCGCCGGAACCTCGTTCTTGAACCGTAGCGTCGAATCCGGCTACGCGTTCGACGACAACCAGATGTGGCAGGACAACCAGCAGGCGCGCTGCTTTTGTCAGGCCAACCCGGCGGCGGACGGGTGCGAGGGCTTGCCCCCTTCCCTGCTCCGCTGCGACGGCACCGGCTGGCTTCACGGACGCGACCGGCAGCCGCGCCGAAACGGCGGCCTCAGCTCCGCGACCAGCGCGGGCGACCTCGACAACGACGGCGACCTCGACCTCTTCACCGGCGAGATTCGCCACTGGTGGGCGGGTCTTGGCGCCGACGGAAGCGAGGTACTGGTCAACGACGGCGAACTTCGCTTCACGCGTCCCGGCGACGACGCGATGGGACTCGCGATCGACCATCCCGAAAACAGCAGCTGGGACGAAGGGCACATGAACCACGCGCTCTTCGACTTCGACAACGACGGGCGCCTCGACATCTACATCAGCGCCAGCGAGTACCCGGGCAACCGCGGCTTTCTCTACCACCAGACGGCCCCGATGATGTTCGCGGAAGTTCCAACGACGGACTTCTTCGAGCACAACCGCAGCCACGGCGTTGCGGTGGGCGACTTCGACCACGACGAAGACCTCGACGTGATCGTCGCGCACTCCCGCAGTCGCTGCGACGAGTCGGCGCCGAACAACTGCTATCCGACGACGCAGATTCGGGCCTTCGAAAACCGAAGCGCGCCTGGCAACTGGATTCAGCTTCGCCTCGAGGGCGCGGAAGGCACCAACGGCGCGGCCATCGGCGCGCAGGTCACCGCACGCTACGGCGATTTGGTGCAGGTGCTGGAGGTGGACGGCGGGCACGGCCACTTCGGTGCACAGTCGGATCCTACCCTTCACGTTGGCCTCGGAAGCGCCTGCGAGGTGGAGATCACGGTGCGCTGGCCGAGTCGGGATCTGCCGACCGAGACCTACACGCTCCCGGCCGGACACCGCTTCATCCTTCGGCAAGACCAGCAGCCCCAGACAAACGACTGACGGTTGGCCCGTCAGGGAGGACCGCGGGCGCGCGCGCGTACACCGTGGAGTCCCTATGAAGATCAAAGCTGGCGACGTCGACGTTGGCTCCCTTTCGATCGATGACTCCGTGGGCTCGATACAAGTCGACGCAGACCACGTGCACGGCGAGCTCAGCGGGAAAAATGTGGGGTCCATTGAAATCTCTGCGCTCAGCACGACGAACTTCACGCTGGGCGACCTACCAAGGCTCCACACGTTCCGTTGGACTTCCCGGAACATCGACACCGCCGGGGTGTTCCACGGGCACCACATCGCCGAGCTTCTCATCTCGAGCAAGAATCTGGAGCTCCTCGCCGACCTGGATCTTCCTGCGATCGAGATGCTGGTTCTCGACACGCCCCGCGTGCGGGATATCGGACCGGTCGGCCGGCTGGCGTCGCTGAGAACGCTCTGGCTCACGGCGGCGCACCAGGACTTCACGGCATGGGATCCTCCGCCGCCTCAACTGACGACCCTGACATGCAACCGAAACTCGTCCGCGCTCCGACGGCTCGATGGACTCGAGCGTTGCCAGAAGCTTCGTACCCTAACGCTGGCCGATGCTCGGCTGACCGACGTCTCGGCGCTGCGAGATCACCCGGCCCTCGAACGCCTCGACCTTAGTCGGACATCGGTCGCGGACCTTCGGCCCCTTGGCAAGCCATCGAAGCTGACGTCGATTCAGGTCGCCGGCCGAAAGGTGCGCGGCGACCGGATCCGCGCCGCTCTTGTACCCTTTCTCGAACCGGCGTCCTCCCTGGTCCGCTCGGCCGCCGACAAGAAGAAGAAGCGCCGGGGTAACGCAAAGCTCCCCGCGACCAAGAAGCGAAGGATCGCAAAGATCGAGACGCTTCTCCTAAGCCGGGACTTCGAACGGATTGACCAAGGGGTCGAGCTCGTCGCCGCCCTGGATGACGAAGCCACTCTTCGGTCGCTCCTCGAGGGCGTTCGCTATGTTGCCCCCACCACGCGCCAGTCGCGCCTGGTCTCGGATGGTGTCCTCGAATCGTCCAGCGTGGTGCTGCCCTACCGGCGGCACGCCATGAGATTGCTCCTCTCGATCGCGAAAGAGGACTGTGCGCTCGAAGAGTTGCGTCAGAGCGTCAACTCCCTCTGCATTGGAGGCCGGCGAACCAAAAAGGAAGTAGTCGAGATCTCCCTCCGCGGGCTGGACCGTTTCCCGTCACTCTCGGTGCTTTGGCTCGAAGAGGCCCGAGCGCTGCTGTCGCAGCAGACCTTCCGCGACACGACCGTAAAAGAACTCCGCCTTGAGCACATCGGAGGGGACCTCGACGAACTTGCTCTCCCGTCGTCCCTTCGCGTGTTGAAAGCAAACGGAGCCAACCTCGGGACCCTCCCCTCTGGGTGGGAGTGTCTCACCGACCTCACCCTCGTCGGTTCGTCGCTCCCTTTCAGCGCACTCCAGTCCACACGAGACGCGCAGTCGATTCACATCTTCGGCAAGGGCGTCAGCCTCCCCCCTCAGACGGTCGAGCACTTTGCATCGCTCCCGCATCTGAAAGAGCTAACGCTCATCTCCTGCCCCGTTTCGAACATCGAGGCGCTCGGCAGCTCAACGCTGCGAACTCTGGTGCTCCTGGGCGGCACGCAGCTCGACGACTTCTCTGGGCTCGTTGAGCTTCCGGTGGAGGAACTCTGGTTGTCGCCGGGTTCGAGCACCCAGAGTATCGACCTCGCCCCGCTGGCCAAACTCCCAAAGCTTCGGCGACTTGGGATCCGCGCACGAGCGAGCCAACTGCGGAATCTCGAAGCGCTTTCCCACCTCGAGGCGGCGACACTCCCCAGTTCGCTCGAGCCCTTGCCAGGCGACATCTGGGAGGCGGCTCGAGTGCCGTCCCCTTCCCTCGTCGGTCAGAGCGTGTTGAGCTAGCGCTACGCGCCCTTAAACGCGGGCGGTCGCTTCTCGACGAAGGCGCTCATGCCTTCGTTTTGGTCCTCGGTGAGAAAGCAATCCGCGAAGGCTTCGACCTCTGCGGCGTTCGCGGCCGGCAGGGGAAGATCGGCCCCCTCGAGAAAGACGGCCTTGGCCTTGGCGATGGCGACCGGACCGTTCGCAACGATCATCGCAGCGGCCTTCTGCACCGTCTCCATCAGCGCGTCCGGCTCAACGACCGCGTTGACGAGCCCAATGCGAAGCGCTTCCTGCGCATCGATCATTTTGCCTGTGTAGACGAGCTCCCGCGCCATCGCGATGCCGACGCGGCGAAGCAGACGCTGGGTGCCGCCAAAGCCCGGGATCACCGCAAGCTTCACCTCGGGTTGACCAAGCTTGGCCTTGGTGGACGCGTAGGAAAAATCGCAGGCCATCGCGAGCTCACAGCCGCCGCCGAGGGCAAAGCCGTTGATCGCTGCGAGGATCGGAAAGGGCGCCGCTTCCATTTTTGCGCCGAGCGCATGCCCTTGCGCCGCGAAGGCCTTGGCCTCCTCCCGCGACATGGAGCGCATCGCCTCGATGTCCGCGCCCGCCACAAACGCCTTGCCCTCGCCGGTGAGGATTACGCAGCGGGCCTTTCGCTCGGTCGCGTCGTCGACGGCATCCGCGAGGGCCTGCATCACGCCCGGGTTGAGCGCGTTGTATTTGTCCGGGCGATTGATGGTGAGCGTGGTGATCGGTCCCTCGTGGGACGCTAGGACGAGGTCACTCATTGCTTTCTCCCACCTTCGTAGTGATAGAACCCGCGGCCGCCCTTGCGACCGGTCCAGCCCGCCGCGACGTAGTTTCGAAGAATTGCGGGCGGACGGTATTTGTCGTCGCCAAACTCACGGTGAAGAACCTCGCCGATGAAGAGCACCGTATCGAGACCGATCAGGTCGGCAAGCTCGAAGGGACCCATCGGGTGGTTGAGGCCGAGCTTGGCCGCCGCGTCGATGTCCTCCACGGTGCCGAGCCCTTCCTGCAGCGCGAAGCACGCCTCGTTCAGAAAGGGGATCAGCATGCGGTTGACGATGAAGCCGGGCATGTCCTTCGTCGTCACGAGCACCTTTCCCATCGTTTCACCGAGGGCAAAGGTCGACGAAAAGGTGTCGTCGCTCGTCTGCAGCGCGCGGACGATTTCCACGAGCTTCATGCGCGGGACTGGGTTCATGAAGTGCATGCCGATGACACGCTCGGGTCGCTTCGTGACCGCCGCGAGCTTCGTCAAACTGATCGACGAGGTGTTGCTCGCGAGGATCGCGCCCTCCTTCATCGCCTCGTCCGCCGCGCGAAAGATGTCGGATTTGACGTCGATGTTCTCCGTCGCCGCCTCGACCGTGATGTCCGCGTTACCGAGGGACGCGTAGTCGGCCGACGCCTGAATGCGGCCCAGGATCGCATCGCGATCCGGTTCGCTCAGACGACCCTTGCCCACGTCCCTCTGCAGGAGTTTGGCGATGCGCGCCTTTCCAGCCGAGGCACGCTCGTCGGTCGCGTCGAGAAGGACCACGTCGTAGCCGCTCGCCGCTGCTACCTGCGCGATGCCGCTGCCCATTTGCCCGGCGCCGATCACGCCAAAGACCTTGATGTCGCTCATGGTGCGGCGGGACTAACAGGTGGGCGCAGGCCGCGTCAAACGGGGCTACCCGCCGTCTGCGCGCCCTCGACCGATGCGGCGCGGCGCGTCGTAGGCGGCCCAGCGATCGTCGTCCTCACGGCGGAATCGCACTCGGGCCGCATAGGCACCGGGCTCCCCGGAAATCGCTTCCGTAATCTCGACCAGACTCAAGTAGAGCGCGTCGTCGGCCTGGTCGAGAACCGCGTGGTCTACCAGGCGATCGCCCGCCTCGCAGGCCGCCCTGCGCAGACGGAGGAGCCCCGCAGCGACACCTTCCCCCACTCCTCCTTTTGCGCGCGCGATCCGCTGGAGCAACAGCGTCAGCGAACGCCCCAGCAGCGCACGCGAGCGGCCCCGACTTCGCGCCTGCTGCGCCACCCGTTCGGCAGCCTCCGCGCGGGCACGTTCCCGTGCCGAGTGACCAAAGCGCGGGAGCCGATCGAGCGCGTCCAGGAGCGTCTCGTCGTCGTGGCCGATGGGAAGTGGCGTCACATCGATCCCCAGGGGACGATGGTCTGCAAGATCGGCGCGCGTCGCGTACCAGACCTTGCGCGTGGCCTC
>JBCDAA010000101.1:0-23657 GCA_039186435.1 Myxococcota bacterium
GAGGACTCGAGTCCCGCGTTTCGTCGCGTGTGCGGTAACGAGGTGTTGCGTCGTCTCGTCCTCGGCGCCTATCGCCACGGAGCGAGCGCCATTCAGGTCGCCGGCAGTCATCTCGAGCGCGCCCGAGAAGTCCTTCGGGATCCGCGGCTCGAGGACGCGGTCATCGTGTACGACGAGCTACCGGCGAGCGAGGAGCCCGTCGTCGAAGTCACGGCGGATGTGGTCGTCGGGCATCCAGTCTGGGCCGCGATCGCCGGCGCCGAAGGACCACGCTTTGTCCCCGGTGCGCCCCATTTTCGTCACGCCCACTGCGGCGATGCCGAGGCCCTTTGGGATACGCCGCCCAGGGGCGCGTTCGTCGTCCCGGTGCAGGATCGCGCGGGAGCCCGTCGTGCCAAGCGCGCCATCTTCGCCAACATCACGAAAGCCACCTCCGGACCGGTCTCGCGTCATCTGAACGCGAAGTTTTCGATCCCGCTTTCGAAGCTGCTGGTCGAAACGCCGATGACGCCGAACCAGATGACGCTGACGAACACTCTCATCGGCATCGCCGGCTCGCTCTGCTACGCGACCGGTACCCTCGCCGGCGTCGCGATCGGAGGCCTGGTGCTTCAGCTCGCAAGCGCTCTCGACCGCAACGACGGCGAACTCGCGCGCTCCAAGATGATGGAGTCGCACAAAGGCGCCTGGTACGACTCGGTCGGCGACAACATCACCTACCTCGTGCTCACCATTTGCATCGTGCTGGGCTACGCGCGCTTCGTCGCGGTCACCCCATCGATCCCCTGGGCCCCCTTCACGCTGCCGATTGGCGGCGCCCTGATCGTCCTCTCGTTCACGGTGATCGGCGGAATGTTCCTCTGGGTTCATCGGCGCGGGCTCGGCGGCACGATGACGGCCATCGCAAGCGACTTTCGCGACAACGTCACCACCGAAAAGCGCGGCTGGGTGTTCGCCTTTCTCGACAAAGTGAAGGTCCTCGGCGAACGCGACCAGTTCTCGCTCTTGCTGATGGTCGTATCGCTGATGCCCTGGCTCACGGGCGATGCGCGCTGGTACCACGCGCTCTTCTTTTCCGTGGTGGGCTTCGTCTTTCTCGCCAACATCTACTTCGGACTCGGCGCCCTCAAGACCCTCCGGGCGGCGAGATGACGCTGCGCATCGCCCTTCGTGGCGTCTTCAAACCGCGACTTTCGGTCTTCGGCGCGAAGTACCTGCCGAGCGCACGCCGCAAAGACGCGCGCGCCGACGTGATCCTCGCGTGGTTTCCGAAAACGGGCGGAACCTGGACGCGTCTCCTCCTCGGCGCAGCGCTCGCGGAAGATTCGGAAGACCGCGACCTTCTCGACCTCGAGACTCTCACGGTCGGCCGGCCCGATCTTCCGATCATTCGGCCGCTCCACGAGGACGAGCCGCATTGGAAACGTCCCGAGCAGCTCACTCGATCGAAGGCGCGCTGGCGCCACAAGAAAGTCATCCTGCTGATCCGCGATCCGCGGGACACAATGGTCTCCCTCTACTTTCAGATGACGCGCCGCTGGAAGGTCACCACCAAGCCGATGGATGAGCTGATCTGGGATCGCCGAGGCGGCCTCGAAACAATGCTCGCCTACTACAACATCTGGGCCGACCAGCGGCATGTTCCCAAAGACCTCCTGCTGGTCCGCTACGAGGATCTGCACGCCGATACGCCGGCCCAGCTTTCGCGCATGGTGAGTTTTCTCGGCGTCGACCGAGACGAGGCCACCGTTCAAAAAGCGGTCGAAGCCAGCCGCTTTTCTCGCATGCGCAAGCGTGAATCCGCGGGCGAGTTTTCGTCCTCACGACTTCGCGCGGGCATCGCCAATGATCCGGAGTCGCTCAAGGCTCGGAAAGGAAAGGTGGGCGGCTACGTCGACTACCTCTCCGAAGCACAGGTCACGAAGATCGAAGCGCGGGTCAACGAAGCGCTCAACCCGTGGTACGGATACGCCGCCGTGGCGAAGGGCTCCCCATGAAACGCTTTTGGCGCCGCCTTGCGGCCGTGCAGACCTCGCGTCCTTGGATCTTCGCGCTCGTCTCGATCGCGCTGACGGCCGGCAGCATTCCGCTCTGCATGCAGCTCGGCCTCAACAGCCAGTGGACGGCGCTGCTCCCAGAACATGCACCGAGCGTCAACGACCTGCGTCGCGCGGAAAACCGCTTCGGAAGCCTTGCGACGTTGACCGTCGCGGTGGAGTCGCCCTCCAAAGACCTCGAGGCGATGCAGAACTTTGCGACGGAGCTTGCGGCGCGCCTCGATGCACTACCCGACAACGTCGTCAAAGCGGTCGACTGGAACGTCTCGACCTACCGCGACTTCGTCTACGAAAACCGCCATCTCTACGCGAGCCTTGAAGATCTCGAAGAAGCGCGGGACTCCCTACAGGACCGCCTCGACCGGGAGCGCGAGCGCGCCAACCCCTTCTTCGTCGACCTGGACGATGAGGATGATCCGGACGAAGACAACGACGCCCTCGCGCGCCTCGAGGAGCGCATCAACGAGCGCAAGGCCAAGTTCGATCGGTTTCCGGGCGGGTTCTACGTCGCGGAGGAAGGCGACTTCCTCGTGCTCTTCGTGCGCAAAGACAAGAGCGCCGACGACGCCATCGGAAGTCGCGGCCTGATTCGCGAGGTGCGCCGCATCATCGACGAGGTGGACCCGAGCCAGTACGGCGAGGACCTGAAGGTCGACCTGGGCGGCAGCGTAGTCGTCGCCCTCGAAGAGACGGACGCGATCGCCCGCGAGCTCGTGACCGCCACCATCGCCACGATCGTGGTGGTCCTCTTGGCCATTTGGGCCTTTTTTCGCCGGCTCCGCTCGATCGTTCTCCTCGGCGGCTCGCTGATCGCGCCCGTGGCCATGACCTTCGCGTTTGCGGAGCTCACGGTGGACTACCTCAACACCTCCACGGCCTTTCTCGGCAGCATCGTGATCGGAAACGGGATCAACCCAAACATCATCTGGCTGTCTCGCTACTTCGAAGAACGACGAGGCGGCAAAGAGGTCGAAGACGCGATCTACCGCACGCACCTCAGCGCCTGGGCCGGCACGCTCACCGCGTCGCTGGCTGCAGCGCTGGCGTACGGCTCGCTCATGCTCACCGACTTCCGCGGCTTTCGCGACTTCGGCATCATCGGCGGCTTCGGCATGGTCGTCTGCTGGGTTGGTGCGCTGACCGCCCTCCCGGCATTCGCCGCCATCTTCGAAAAGATTCGCCCGCTTCGCGCAACCCGCGACGGCACCGCTGGCAAGAGCTACTACGGCCTCTTCTTCAGCCGGCTCGTGCGCGCGCGCCCAAAGGCGATCCTGGTACTCAGCGCCCTCGTCACCCTCGGCTCCATCGCGATCACCGCGCAGGCCGTGGCCGAGGATCCTCTCGAGTACAACTTTCGAAACCTTCGTTCCGAGCGCGACGGAAACCGCACCTCGCGCCACATCAACCACCGCGCGGGAGAGATCGTTGGCAGCGCAGCGCAGGGAAACGGCATGGTCATGCTGCTCTCGAACCGCGCTGACGTCGCGCCGCTGGAGGCCGCTCTCGAAGCACGCGCGGAGGAAGAGGGGGAGGAAAATCGCCTGTGGACGCCGAAGGTCGGCACCATCGATGACCTTCTCCCGGGCAACCAGGACGCCAAGGTGCCGCTCCTCGGCGAGATTCGGCAGATCCTTCTCGATCTACGGCGCCACGCCGACGACGAGACTCAAGCGAAGATCGACGAGCACATTCCGCCTGAGACCATCGAAACAATCGGCGTCGGGGACCTCCCGGAGCACGTGGCGCGAAGCTTTACGGAGCTCGACGGAACCCGCGGTCGCCTCGTGGTGGTCGAAGCGACCCGCAGCATCTGGAACGGCGAGTACCTGATCGAGTGGGCGGGTGCGCTTCGAGCGTATGAAACCGAGAGTGGCGAGCATCCTCCAATCGCGGGTCGCGGGCCGGTTTTCGCGGACATGATCGACGTCGTTCTTCGGGATGGTCCGCGGGCGATGCTCTGGGCGCTGATCGCGACGCTCTTGCTCACGCTGGTCACCTTTCGAAAGCTGCGCGAACGCCTGCTGACGATGACGGCGCTCCTTACCGGCATCACCTGGATGGCGGGAACGATGGCCGTCATCGGCATGAAGCTGAACTTTCTCAACTTCGTCGCCTTTCCCATCACTTTCGGCAACGGCGTGGACTACGGCGTGAACGTGATGCGGCGCTATTCCCTCGAGCGATCCGCGGGAAATAAGTCCGCGGTCTACGAAGCGATCGAACGAACCGGCGGCGCCGTTGCGCTCTGCTCGCTGACGACGATCATCGGTTACACCTCGCTCTACACGTCCGCGAACCAGGCCATTAACAGCTTTGGTCTTGCGATGGCGATCAGTGAAGTGACCTGCCTCTTTTCGGCCGTGCTCACGATGCCGGCGATCCTCGCGCTCCTCGAGAAGCGATAGCGCCCGCCCTTGGCTTCGCTGGACTCCCGCGATAGTACAGCGAGGTGACGCTCCTCAACGCCGAGCATCGGCTCCACACCCGTCTCTCCCTCTCGAGCCGTGCCAAAGGTGAGTTCGCATCGCCGCTCGCGGAGCCGCAGTACGCTCCGGAACTGCGCCTCGAGCCGGTGCACCTGGTCCTCGATTTTCAGGTGGACCTCGACGCGAACACCCTCGCGGGTTCGGTCACCCATACGATTCGCTGCAACAGCGCCGGCGCGACGGAGCTTTCGCTTCACGGCCTCGAGCTCACCGACCTGCGCGTCGCCGAGGACAACCTCGATTGGACCTACGATGGTTCCGCGCTCGCGCTCACGTGGAAGAAACCCTTCGAGGAGGGGGAGACGCGCACAGTCACGGTGCACTACCGGGTGGAGCAACCGCGGAGCGGCCTCTTCTTTTCCAAACCCACCGACGCCGCACCCGACGCGCCACTCTTCGCGGTCACCGATCACGAAACCGAACGCGCGCGCCACTGGCTTTGCACGGTGGACCTGCCCGCGGTGCGCCCCACGCTGGAGATTCGGCTTCGCGCCAAAGCGGACCTCGTGATCCTCGCGAACGGACGTCTTGCCGGCGAGGAAAACCACGGCGACGGAACCAAAACCGCAACCTGGGTCCTCGATGCACCCTGCCCGAGCTACCTCACCTGCTTTGCGATCGGCGATTTCGTGCGCTGGGATGGGGGGGAGGTCGACGGAGCCCCCGTCGCTGCCTTTGCGCCGCGAAGCAAGTTTCAAAAAGAACATCTCGAGCGCGCCTTTCGCCGCACGGCGGACATGCTCGCGTGGCTTCCGAAGCAGCTCGGCGAGCCTTATCCCTACCCCAAGTATTTTCAGTTTGCGGTTCCGGGCATCGGCGGCGCGATGGAGAATATCTCGCTCGTTTCCTGGGACGACCGCTTTCTTCTCGACGAAGCTCTCGAAACGGAAGAGCGGCAGCTCCTCGACGTCATCAACGTGCACGAGATGGCGCATACCTGGTTCGGCGATCACATCGTCTGCCGCGACTACGCGCACGCGTGGCTGAAGGAGTCGTGGGCGACCTACATCGAGACTTGCTGGCTCGAACACGACCTCGGCAAAGACGCCGCCGACTACGACCTTTGGGCGTCCGCGCGGAACTACATTCGCGAAAGCGACGAGCGCTACAAGCGCCCGATCGTCACCCGGCACTTCGACTCGAGCTGGGACATGTACGACTACCACCTCTACCCGGGCGGCGCGTGGCGTCTTCACATGCTGCGCAAATCGCTCGGCGAGGAGACGTTTTGGCGCGCCGTTCGCACCTACGTGGGGCGCTACGCGGGCAAGGTCGTGGAGACCGACGACTTTCGCCGAGTCCTCGAGGAAATTAGCGGCCGCTCCCTCGAGCGTTTCTTTGACCAATGGCTCCGGAGCCCCGGCCATCCGAAGCTCAAAGGACGCTTTCGCTACAGCACCGCCAAGAAGGAAGGCACCTTCGAGCTCGAGCAAACCCAGGTCGACAAGAAGCGGGGCGTTGCGCTCTTCGACTTCGACATCGACCTCGCCTACTGGATCGACGGCGAGCGTCACGTCCGCACGGTGGCGTTTCGCAGCAAGAAGATCACGCAGGTGATCCCGATGGAAAAGGATCCGGAGCGCGTGCGAATCGACCCGGATCTCAACGTGCTCCACGACCTCGACTTCGACGTCGGCGACACGCGACTGAAACGGCAGCTCGCCGAAGACGACGTCTGGGGCCGCATCCTCGCGGGACGCGCCCTCGCCACGAGCGGAAAGCGCGCAAACGTTGCCGCCGTCGCTGCGCAGCTTCGCAAGGAAGCCTATTGGGGCGTTCAGATTCAGCTCGCCGAAGCGCTCGGTGGCGCCGGAACCGATGGAGCGGTCGACGCCCTCGCGTCGCTGGTGCGGGAACACGCGGAAAGGCAGAGCTTGGCCGCGGTCTTTCGAGCGGCCGGACGCTACCGCGACCCCCGACTTCGCGACGCGCTGGTCGAACGAAGCAAGAGCGAGCTCCCGCCGCGGGCAACGGAAGCACTTCACGACGCCCTGGGCGCACAGCGCGGGGAAGCGCCCTTTGAGCTTCTTCGGGACGCGAGCGAACGCAAAGGATTTGGCGGTCACGCGCAGGCCGGTGCGCTTCGGGCTCTGGCGGGCACCCGAGACGAGCGGGCGCTCGACGTGTTGATCGCTCGGAGCCAGCCGGCGGCGATCCCCACCACCGTGCGACCGCATGCAGCGGCCGCCCTTGGAACGCTGGTGCGCCGTCTCGATCGGCGCCCGCAGGAGCGCGGCATCGAGACGCTGATCGATCTTCTTCGCGACGAATCGGCGAAGGTCCGAAGCGCCGCGGCGCACGCCCTCTGCAACGGACGCGTTCGCCAGGCGGCGGGCGCTCTCGAACGCTACGCGCAAACGCTCCCCGCGCAGGAGGCCGTTCAACTGCGGCGGCGCATCGCTGGACTGCGGCGCGGTGACCGCGGGGTTCGCCAGGCTGAAAAGCGCATCGAAGAACTTGAAGGCCGACTGCGAAAGCTGACCGACCGTCTGGAAAAGCTCGAGCAAAAGCAGAGCGCGAAGTAGGAAAAGCGGTCGGTCGTCCGGTTGTCGACGGGGCGTACGTTCGCTACACAGTGCGGATGCTTGCTCGGTTCGTTTCGGTGCTCTTAACCCTGATGCTGGGAGCGGGCTGCGGCGCGCGTTCCTTCCTCTCGTCCGACCTCGAAGACTCCGGGACGGACGATCCGGACGCGGGCACCGACTCGGGCGTGGTGGACGCCGGCATTCGCATCGACTCGGGCGTAGATGCAGGTTCTGACGCTGGCTTCGACGCCGGTTTCGATGCGCCGCCCGACACCTTTGTGAGCTTCGCGGTCGAGTGCAGCGCCCCCATCATGACCTCGCCCGGCAACGCGGTGATGATCGCCGCGAACGTCACCTCCGGAACACTCCTCCGCGGCGAGTGGATCATCGAGGACTTCCCGCCGGGCGGACCCGACATCGTGATCGAAGATCCGGCGAGCGAGTTCACCGTGGCGACCCCCTTTGTGCCGGGCCGATTTGCGCTTCGCTTTGTCGCCGTCTCCGATACCGGAGAAGAGGCCAGCTGCGTGAGCCAGATCTTCTCCGTCGCCGGTCCGCCCATCGCGGCCTGTCCGGGAGAGGAATTCGTCGCGGGAGTCGACGAGTCGATCATGATCGCCGGCGCTGGCTTCGACGACGACGGCCCAGTGACCTTCGCCTGGGAGGTTCTCGAGCAACCCGCGGGTTCGACCGTGAACTCCACCGGCGCCGACACGCCCACGCTGAACGTAAGCGGTGACCTTCCCGGCGGCTATGTGTTTCGGCTCACCGTCACCGACATCTTTGGCGAGGTTGACTCCTGCGTCTCGACGCTGCGCGTGATCGCCCCGCCGGTGCTGGACTGCCCAAGCGAGATCCTCACGCCGACGCGCGAGCCGGTCACGATCATCATCGACGCCACGGACGACACGCGCATTCGCGACTTTGTGTGGCTGCTCGCGGACCGACCTGAGGGAAGCGACGCGGCGCTCGCCCGCGCGACCCGGCTGCGAACCGGATTTACGCCCGATCGCCAGGGCGACTATCTCGTGACCTACACCGCGACCGATACCGACGGTCTCTCGTCGAGCTGCACGATTCGCGTCGTTGGAACGCCGACGCCGCCGGAGCTCACCTGCCCCGATCGAATCGAAACTCCGCCGCTTCGCGCGATTTCGGTGGAGGCGATGGCCGTCGACGACGGAGACACGCTTCGGTACGCCTGGCGCCTTGCGGAACGCGAAGTTGGATCGGCAGCGCGAGCGCCTTCTCCCGCGAACGCGATGGTGACGAACTTCACTCCGGACATTGCGGGCGACTATCTCCTTCAGCTGACCGTCACGGACGAAGACGGCATGACCGCCGAGTGCGAAACGCAGGTGGTTGCGTTCGTCGACGAAGGTCTTCGGGTCGAAGTGTTCTGGAACACCGGCGGCACGGACATGGACACTCACCTTGCCAACGAAGACACGCCGGCGTGGTTCGACGGCGACGACGACTGTTTCTACCAAAACTGCGACGGTGGTGACGTGCTCGAGTGGGGCGCTCCGGGAACGGAAGACAACCCGCGCCTCGACATCGACGACACGAACGGCTTCGGCCCGGAGAACATCAACATCGACGAGCCCGAAGCGGGCGTCTACTTCCTCGGCGTTCACGCCTTTAGTGGTTCCGGGGACGTGAGTGCGCGCATCTACTGCGGCGGTTCACGGACGGAACCTGCCGCGGAAATCGGACCGACGAGGCTCCGGCGTCGTCCGGGCGGCGGCCGCGACTTCTGGCGCGTCGCTCGCATCGAGATTCGCGACGACGGCACCTGCACGGTGACGCCGCGCCTCAATGATGCCGGCGAGCCTGAAATCGTCGCGGAAACCGAAGCCCGCGGCGCGATCTAGACCCCAGTCTAGAACGTTCGCGCGAGGCGCGTCTCCCAAGGTTGGATGCCTCGTGTTAGTCACTATTCGAAGTGCCGCTGCTGACGCCAGAGGAGCGCCTTGGAACCGAGGTCGGGTCGTGGATTCTCGATCGGGTGATCGGCGAGGGCGGCATGGGGGTGGTCTTTGCAGCCCGGCACAAAACGCTGGGCTCGAAAGCCGCGATCAAACTCCTGCACCCGCACCTCCTTCGTTCGGAGTCGGTCGCCAAACGTTTTGAACGCGAAGCGCAGGCCGCCGCTGCGATTCAGCATCCAAACGTGGTGCGCATCCTGGACGTGCTGAGCGCGGAAGACGGCGCGCGCTGCATCGTGATGGACTTTCTCGAGGGCGAATCGCTCCACCGGCGCCTAAAACGCGTGGGCGCCCTCTCGCCCATCGTGGCAGCGGACTTTCTGCTCCCGGTGATGGACGCGCTCTCGCAGGCGCACGCCCGCGGCATCGTTCATCGGGATCTCAAGCCCGACAACGTCTTCCTTGCGCGCGAGGGTACCGGCGAGGTTCCGAAGCTCCTCGATTTTGGCATCGCGAAACTTTTGGGAGGCGACGGAACAGGAACGCGCACCGGAATGCTCATGGGCACGCCCGCCTACATGGCGCCGGAGCAAGCGCGGGGCTCCAAGGACGTCGGACCGCCGGCGGATGTGTGGGCGATGGGCTGCGTATGGTTCGAGTGTCTGACAGGCCGCACGCCCTTCGTCTCCGACACGCCCCAGGCGATCCTCGCCTCGATTCTGACCGAACCGCCGCCGATGCTGCGTCAGATTTCTGATGATGTGCCCGCGCACTGGGCGGGTGTCGTCGACCGAGCGCTCGCGCGGGATGTCGCCGAACGCTTTCCCGACATGGGTTCGTTTGCGGACGCGATCCGCGCGGCACTCAAAGGGCCCGGCGGCGAGGTCGTCGCGGTGCCGAGCACGCAGGTCAATCCGATGGCGCCCACGCTGGCAACGCCCATGGCGGCGTCAGTACCGCCCCCGGACCCGAGCCGCGCGCCAACCGTCCTCGGGACCCCACCGATCAAGCCGGCGAAAAAGAAGAAAAAGCGGATGCGAAGCGGCGTGATCGTCGGCGCGTTTACCGCTCTCCTCTCCGCCGCGGGAACGGTCGCGATCCTCGATTCCGCATCCGACGCGGAGCCGCCGCCGATGGCCGAACGCGCGCAGCCCTCGCCGCCATCGGCTGGCTCCGCCGATCGGCGCAGTGCTCCGGGGGAAACGCATCGCGCCATTGCCCCAACGCGTACCGCCGGCGGAGGGGACGAGGGCGATCCAGCGCCGATTACCGTGAGCGAAGACGCGGACGCTGGCGTCGACGCCGCGCAGGACAGCGGCTTTGACGCGGATGCAGACGCGGCGCTTCCGGCAGAAGAAGAACAAGCAGACGCGAGCGTTGCCACAGAAAGCGAAATGCGGCCGCGGGGGATGCGCGCGACGATGGCGCAACAAGCCGAGATGGACACGACACCACCGTTCACCGCCCAAGAGGTCCGCCGCGAACTCGACCGACGAAGTCTGCTCTTTCGCCAATGCGGCAACGTTCCGCGCGCCCAGGGACGCGAGTACCCCGAGACGGTGAGCGCCACCTTCACAGTGCGCGCGGACGGCCGAATCGAGGACGTCGAGATCGATCGCCGGATTCCCTTCTCGCTGATCAACTGCGTCAAAACGCGGCTCCACTCCACGCGTCTACGAAGCGGTGCGGAGCCGCTTCGCGTCACCCACGGGTTTCCGGTCACGCCTCGCTAGATCGCTCGTCAACGCGCCAGCGTTTCAAGCAGTACTTCGGGGCGGTCGGTCATGATCCCGTCGACGCCGATCGCGTCCAGCCAGCGCATGTCGATGGGGTTGTTGATGGTCCAAACGTGAACGGCGATCCCCTTCGCGCGCGCAGCTTCGACGAAGCGCTCGTCGACCACTCGAAGCACACCTTGTTTGATGGGGACCTGGAGCGCATCGAACGGAAACGAGAGCCAACGCGTCGTTCGACTCTGTACCGAGAGCCAAAAGCGAATGATGCCGTCTCGCCCGGCGGACGTGGCGACGCGATCGCCGGCATGACGTCGAAAGCGCGCGGTCAGCGAATCGTTCGCGGCTGCCGCGAGGACGCGATCGTGGACCCCGTGCGCCTGAATCACCTCCCAAAGGCGATCCGCAAGCGCGGGGTCACGGCCCTTCATCTCCAGGTTAAGCCGAAGATCGGGCGCAAGCGCGAGCGCTTCCTCGAGGGTCGGAATGCGGAGACCGCGCTCGGCGTAGGGACGCGTCTCTCCGCGTTCGAAACGACAGCCCGCATCCAGGGTCTTCAGCTCCGCGAGGGTGCGCTGCGAGACGGCGCCCTTTCCGTTGGTCGTTCGCTCGAGCGTTTCGTCGTGAAAGATCACGACCTCTCCGTCCGCGCTCAAGTGCACATCCGTTTCGATCCAGCGGTACCCAAGATCGTACGCCTTCTGAAACGCAAAGAGGGTGTTCTCAGGCCACCGTTGCGCGCCTCCCCGATGCGCGATCAAGAGCCGTCCACGACCAAAATAGGGTTTCACGATCTCTCCTCGCATCGTGGCGGTAGCATCCGTGCGAGCGTTATACTGACTCGCGAGGGAGGGTTCCATGGGGAAGCATGCTTGGTTAACGGGGCTTCTTATTCTTGCGATCGCGTGCGGCGACGATGACGGAGCGGGCACCGACGCCGGGGGTGGCTCGGACGCCGCAGCCGACAGCGGCTCGGATTCTGGCGGCGGCGCCAGCGACAGTGGCGCGACCGATAGCGCGGTCGGAATGGACAGCGCGACCGATGATGCCGGTGCCGATGATGCCGGTGCCGACGACGCCGGTGCCGACGACGCCGGTGCCGACGACGACGCCGGTTCTGACGCTGCCGTGGCGCGCGACGCGGGACCGCTCTGCGAGGGCAATATGCCCGGACGCTGCACCGAACGCGGCACCAGCTGCCTGAGCTGCCCGGCCGGCGGCCCGCTCGAAAACTACCTCTGCACCACCGCGTGCCGCTCGGACGCCGATTGCACGAGCCGGGAGCGCCCGGACTGCAACCAGATGAACGATCGCACGCCGGGAATCTGCGCGCCGCGTGGCTTTCGCTGCGCGTGGGGCGCGATCTGTGCGTCGCCGGATACTCCGATCGCAACCCCGGAGGGCGAACGCGCCATCGCCGAACTTCGTGAGGGCGATCTCGTATTCAGTGTCGAAAGCGATCAGATCGTTGCGGTGCCCATCGCCCTCGTCGGACGCACCCGGGTCGTTGGCCACGAGGTCATGCGCGTCGAACTCGACGGTGGTCAGGTTCTCGAGATCAGCGGCGGCCACCCGACCGCGGACGGTGAACTCTTTGCGGACCTCGAGGCCGGCGATCACCTTGGCGAGTTCGAAGTCGTTTCCGCGCAGGTCGTCCCTTACACCTACGAACATACCTACGACATTCTTCCTGCGTCCGAGACAGGAACCTACTTTGCTGCCGGCGCGTGGATCGGGAGCACGCTTCAAGCGCGCTGACGTTCCAAGGTTGGCGCGCGTCGTGGGGTCAAGGTAGGTAAGCAAGCATGAGTTCGGATACCCCTCAGCCCACACCGGGCGACGACTCGCGCCGCGTTGACTACGGTGTCCTCGCGGTGATGGGCATCGTGGTCGTGCTCTTGATCGGCGCGGCCATCGTCGGGGTCGTGATGCTTTCCGGACGCTTTGCGAGCGCCGAGGAAGAGCCCCCCGAACCGGACGAGCAAGCGTCCAACGTCGAACCGCTACCGGTGGGCACTCCGGCGGCGGGCGCCGACAACAACCCTTCCTACCAGCAACAGGTCGCCGCGATGCACCCGCGCTATCGACCGGGCCCTTTCGTGCAGACGGTCGGGCTCTTGCCCACCGGCATGAGCAGCCTTCGGCGCATGGCGGCGAGCAATCGCGGCGGCCGCACCGTCGACACGCCGTGGATCGTCGCCGGCGCAGAGCTGCACGCAGGGACCGCGCCTCTTCGCGTCGGTGCCGGCGGACCGGGCCTTCGTCTTGGCCCGCGGGAGAACGCCGGCCAGCCCTTGATGGTGATTCCCGGGTCGCCCGCGAACGTGCAGATCGTGGCGAGTCCCGGCAGCGGAAGCCAAGGCGCGGTGCAGGGCCTCTTGATTCGCTTTCGCGACTACCCCGGCTATTTCTTTTTGCCTGCGGTCGTCGACAGCGAGCTCGGACAGATTCGCGTCGCCGGCGTCGACCAGGCGGATCTTCAGTTCGGCATCGACGCGCCCGTGTACCCGAACGGAACGCCCCTCGATCCGGGCAAGGAGCTTGAGGCCGTCCTCGAGATCGCGGCGGTCGACCTCGACGGTCGCACCTCCGCCTTCGTCGAGCGGCGTCTTCGCGTCCTTCCGGTCGGCACTGGCGACGTCGAAGTCACCGTGCGCATGACCGAAGCGACCGACCTCGATCTCTACGTTGTCGATCCCACCGGCGTGGTCGTCTACTACGGCAACACCAACTCGTTTAGCGACGGTCAGCTCGACCTCGACGCCAACGCGGGCTGCGGCAGCAACATGGGCGTCAACAACGAACACATTTACTGGCCCCGAGGTCGTGCGCCGGCGGGAACGTACCAGGTGCGCGTCTCGAACTTCGAAAGCTGCATTCAGAACCGGCGCGTCGACTACACGGTGACCGTTCGAAACTGTGGAGAGACGGCCGTGTTCTCGGGGTCCTTCGAAGGACCGGGAGACAGCCGCAACTGCACCGAAGACCCAGGCGCGCAGCGCGGGTGGTGCCAGCAGGTGGTGAGCTTCGACGTCACCCCATGCAGCCCGCAGTAGTTCGCGGAGCGAAGGGAAATAGCGTCGGGGCAAGCGACGCCCCCCAGCGTCGCTCCCCGACCCCCCTGTTCACCCAGCGGCCGGTGGCCTCCCTTGGGTCTTCTGCAGGAAGCATGCGCGGCGGCGCGCCACGAATTTCATGGGTTTTCGTGCGGGAAGTCACGAAAGGCCTGCGAGCTACCGAAAACTTTTCGTAGCGAGACGCCCGACCAGGCATACGCATGTCCATGAAGTGGTGGATGGCCTTGGTCCTTCTTGCGTGCAGCTCGAGCGGGAACGACGCGAGCGACACCGGCTCCGATTCGGCAACGGAGGACTCGGCGGTCCAAGACACCGGGTCTGACGTCGCGCGCGACGTCGGCGACATCGATTGTGACCTCGAGGAGGTCGTCACCTTCTCCACCCCGGACGGAGTCGAACTCGAAGCGTTCTTGCGAGGCGCCGGCGCGGGCAGCCCAGTCGCCGTGCTTCTGCACATGATCCCGCCCTTCAACGATCGCTCGAACTGGCCCGCGGCGTTTCAAGACGAGCTCCAGAGCCAAGGATGGACGGTCCTCAACGTCGACCGACGCGGCGCAGGAGGTTCGGGGGGTACCGCCCGAGACGCCTTCGAGGGTCCGGGAGGCGCGGCCGACGTCACCGGCGCGGTCGCCTTTCTCGATGCGCATCCCTGCGGGTTCGACCTTGGCACCCTCGCGATTCTCGGCGCCTCGAACGGAACGACCAGCGCCCTCGACTACACGGTGGCCGCAGCAGCCGACGACCGGCCGGATCCGGTGGTCCTCGCCTTCCTCTCGGGCGGCAGCTACACGGAAAACCAGAACGACGTTACCGGAGCGATGACGGTTCCAACGCTCTTTGCGTGGGGCACGGGAGACGGCGGACCCAACACCTGGGCAACCGGCGCGCAAAGCGATGCCCCGGAGGGCTGGTCGTTTGCCTCCTACGAAAGCGGCGCCCACGGAACCGCGCTACTGACGCAACACCCCGAGTCCGTGAGCGCGATCGCCGCCCACCTCGCGAGCGCGCGATAGCGCGGGTGAGTTTGCACCAGGTCTGGTAGAACTCGTCTTGTGACGGGTTCGGAAGAAAGCGTCGATTCCGTAGAAACCGCAACGGAGACCGCAACGGAGACCGCAACGGAGACCGCAACGGAATCCTCCAAGGACGCGTATGAGTACGGCGAGCGCGACGTCGGCGATCTTTCCCATCGCGCGTTACGCCCCGGCGAGGGCCGCATCTCCGGGCTGATCTCCCTCATCCTTGGCGCGGGCTCGTTCCTCGGCGTCCTCTGCTTTCACTTTCCAGAAGTGCTCACGACCCGCGAGCTTCGCGAGGTCTACGACGTCGACGTGATTCGCAAAGTGCTGATGGTGAGCATGTACGCCGCCCTCGGCTTTGGCATCTTCAACTTCATCCGCCTGCGCGGTCGGCGCTGGATGGGTGCGGCGGGTGTCGGCTTCACCATTCTCGCATTCCTCATGGGCGGCTATCGCGTTCAGGTCGGCCCGGTCGAACAGGTGGGTCCCGGTCTCGGCGTCGACTGGATGCTCCTCGACCTGCTCAAGTCGACGATCATCTTCATCTTCCTCGAGAAGCTCTGGCCGAAGTATCCGGAGCAACCGATTCTGCGGCCAGAGTGGAAACTCGACCTCGGCTACTTCGCGGTGAATCACCTGCTCATCGGCATCCTGCTGATCATTGCGAACGGTTTTGCGCCGGAGGCGTTCGGATGGGCGGTGCACGACGGAGTGCAGCAGTTCGTGTCGAATATCTGGCTGCCGGCGCAGGTGCTTCTGTTGATGTTCTGCGCGGACTTCGTGCAGTACTGGGTGCACCGCGCCTATCACGAAGTCTCCTGGCTTTGGGGACTTCACGCGGTGCATCACTCCGCGGAACACATCGACTGGCTCGCGGGCTCACGCACGCACGTGGTGCAGACGCTGATCGACCGATCCCTCGTCTTTGTACCGCTTTACCTTCTCGGACCGGATCCGGAAGCCCTCAACATCTACGTGGTGATCGTCGCGTTTCAGGCGGTGCTCATTCACTCCAACCTGAGCTGGAACTTTGGCCCGCTGCGCTACCTCTTCGTGACGCCGCAGTTTCATCACTGGCATCACAGCAAAGACAGGCCGGCGATCGACACGAACTACGCCGCGCACCTGCCCCTCCTCGACCTGATGTTTGGGTCCTTTCATCTGCCAAAGACCCATTGGCCAAAGGAATACGGGACGTTGAAGCGCCTGCCGCGGACGTTTTTGGGTCAGCTGACCTATCCCTTTCAGCGCAGCGCCAAAAAGCCGTAGAGATCGACCGCGCGTCTTGACGGCATTCCACTTAGTGTACAAGATACACTTACAGGCCTCGGAGGGAGAAACACCGTGACCACCGCTTCCGGCTCGCAAAGCCTCGCGCTGCTGACCGATCTCTACCAGCTCACCATGGGCGCCGGTTATTGGAAAGCCGGCCTCGCCGAGCGACGCGCGTGCTTTCATCTCTTCTTTCGGCGGAACCCTTTTGGTGGAGGCTACGCCGTTGCGGCCGGACTCGACACGGCGCTTGCGTACCTCGAGTCGCTGCGTTTTCAGGCGGACGACCTCGCGTATTTAGCGTCGCTTCAAACACCCGACGGGAGTCCGCTCTTCGAGGAGGGTTTCGTCGACTTTCTCGCAGCGTCTTCGCCACAGCTCGACATTCACGCGGTCCCCGAAGGCACCGTGGTCTTTCCCCACGAGCCGCTCCTTCGAATCGAGGGTCCGCTCTGGCAAGCGCAGCTCGTCGAAACAGCGCTGCTCACCATCATCAACTTTCAAACGCTGATCGCGACGAAGGCCGCGCGCGTCTGCCAGAGTGCGCGTAGCAAGGACGGAACGCCGGAAAACGTTCTCGAGTTTGGGCTGCGGCGCGCCCAGGGCATCGACGGAGCGCTCAGCGCGAGCCGGGCGGCGTACATCGGTGGCTGCGCGGCGACGAGCAACGTCCTGGCGGGGCGACTCTTTGACATCCCGGTGCGGGGTACCCACGCCCACAGCTGGGTGATGACCTTTCCCTCCGAGCGCGAAGCCTTCGAGCGCTACGCGGATGCGTTTCCCAAAGGCTGCGTCTTTCTCGTCGATACCTACGACACCCTCGAGGGCGTGCGAACCGCGATCGAGGTCGGTCGGGCGCTCCGAAAACAGGGCCACGAGATGCTCGGCATTCGCCTCGACTCGGGCGATCTCGCGCAGCTCAGCATCGACGCGCGGCGGATCCTCGACGACGCCGGCTTCGAAAACGCCGCGATCGTTGCGAGCAACGACCTCGACGAGTACCGCATCGCGACGCTCAAGGAGAAAGGCGCGACGATCACCGTGTGGGGCGTCGGCACGCGCCTGAGCACCGCCTACGATCAGCCGGCCCTCGGCGGCGTCTACAAACTCGCGGCGATTCAAAACCAAGACGGCAGCTGGGCGCCGCGCATCAAGCTCAGCGAGACGCCCATCAAGACGTCGATTCCGACGCGCCAGCAGGTTCGCCGCGTGACCAAAGACGATCGCTTCGTGATGGACGTCATCCACTCCGTCGACGAAAGCCCTCTCGGCCCTTTCGTCGATCCGGAAGATCCTGCACGGGCGCGCGACGTCACGCCCCAGGGCGAAGCGCTCCTCCAGTGCGTGATGCAGGCGGGCGAGCGAACCGGCGCTTCCCCTTCGCTACAAGAGACGCGCGCCCGGACGCTATCGGAACTCGCGCGTTTGCCCTCACCCGTAAGGGCGCTACGCGAACCCGAACGCTATTTCGTGGGCCTGAGCGCCCCACTCGCAAAACTTCGCAACCAACTCATCGAGGAAAAGCAATGAGCGCCGTTGTCTTCAGCACGGAACGCTACGCGTACCTTCGGGACATTCTCTGCAAGGACCCACGCCTCGAAGCGGGAACGATCGAACGGCGCACCTTTCCGGACGGTGAAAAGTACCGCCGCGTCGAAGGTTCGCTGAGCGGCAAAGACGTGATCCTGCTCGGAGGCACCGTCGACGACGCGGACACTCTCGAAATCTACGACCTCGCGTGCTGCGTCGTGCATCGCGGCGCGCACATTCTCACCCTCGCGATTCCCTGGTTCGGCTATCAGACCATGGAGCGAGCGGTGCTGCCTGGCGAAGTCGTGACCGCCAAAACCCGCGCGCGCCTCCTGAGCGCGATCCCTATCGCCGGGTCGGGCAATCGCGCGGTGATGATCGACCTCCACTCCGAAGGCATCACCCAGTACTTCAGCGGCAACATCCGGCCGGTGCATCTCTACGCCAAGCCGGTGACCTTGAAGCTCATCCGCGAGCTCGCGGGCGAAGACGATTTTGTGCTCGCGGCCACCGACGCGGGCCGCGCCAAGTGGGTCGAGTCCCTCGCGAACGACCTCGGCGTGAACGCGGGCTTCGTGTTCAAGCGGCGGGTTAGCGGTGAACGAACCGAAGTCACCGCGCTCGCCGCCGACGTCCAGGGCAAAGTCGTTGTGATCTACGACGACATGATTCGCACCGGCGGCTCGCTTCTCGGTGCGGCCAAGGCGTTCCTCGCCGCCGGTGCCAAACGCATCGCCGCCGTCAGCACCCATGGCGTGCTTCCTGGAAACGCCCTCGCACGTCTCAAGGAGAGCGGCCTTCTCAGCGCTGTCGGCTGCACGGACACGCACCCGCGCGCGGTCGAACTCACAAAAGCCCCCGAGGCCAAAGACTTTCTGCGGGTGGAGTCCATCGCGCCTCTCCTCGCTGACGCCCTACTCCCAAAGACCGCATCCTGATCGGAGGCACCCATGCATCGCGTTCACGTCGCCGTCGGAATCCTCAACCAGACGCCCTTCGCCTGGGCCGAAAACGAAGCCAACATTCGCAGCGCGATTCAGCAGGCGCGCGCTCGCGGCGCGACGCTTCTCTGCCTGCCGGAGCTCTCGATCACCGGGTACGGCTGCGAGGATATGTTTCAAAGCGCCGGCCTCCTTCGCCGCGCCTGGAGCGTCCTCGAAAGCATCGCGCCGGAAACGAGCGGCATGATTGTCTGCGTGGGACTCCCGGTGGAGCTTCGCGGCGCGGTCTACAACTGCGCAGCGCTTCTCGTCGACGGAGAGATCGCGGGCCTCGTCGCCAAACGCTACCTCGCCGGCGACGGGATTCACTACGAGCCGCGCTGGTTCAAGCCCTGGCCCGAAGGCATCGTCAGCTCCCTTCCCTATCGCGGACGCGACCTTCCCATCGGCGATCTCAGCTTTGACGTCGGTGGACTGCTCATCGGCTTTGAGATCTGCGAGGACGCCTGGGTCGCGTCTCGTCCGGGCGCTCATCTTTCGCAGCAGGGCATCGACGTCATTCTCAATCCCTCGGCGAGCCATTTCGCCTTTGGCAAGCAGAGCGTCCGCCGAAGCATCGTCGTCGAAGGGTCGCGCGCCTTTGGCGTGACCTACCTCTACGCGAATCTTCTCGGCAACGAGGCCGGGCGCGCAATCTACGACGGTGGGGGCATCATCGCGTCGGTCGGCACCCCCATCGCGGAGACCACGCGCTTTTCGTTCGCGCCGGTGCAGATCGCGGACGCGGTCGCCGACATCGACTACAGCCGCCTTCAGCGCGCGCGCTCGCACAGCTTCAAACCCGATGTCCGGGGCGATGATCTGATCACCGTCCCTTTCGACTTTCCCGACGTGCCGCCGCAGCGCTGGAAGCCGGTCGAGCTGAGCGACTACAGCAAAGAGGAGGCCTTCGGACGCGTCATCGCCCTCGCGCTCTTTGACTACCTCCGCCGAAGTCGCGCGAAAGGGTACGTCGTGTCGCTCAGCGGCGGAGCGGACTCGACGGCGTGCGCGTGTCTCGTTCGTATGATGGCGGACCTCGCGGTGGCGGAGCTCGGCTTGCAAGGAACGGCTGATCGCTTGGGTCATATCCAGGCTCTTCAGGATGCAAGCGATCCCAAGGCGATGACGGCGGCCCTCCTCACAACGGCGTACCAGGCGACGCGGAATAGCGGCGACGTCACGAAGAACGCCGCACGAGCCGTGGCCGACGCGATCGGCGCCGATCACCTCGAGCTCGACGTCGACGCGTTGGTCCGCGGGTACCGCGAGCTCGTCGCCACGGCCATCGGTCGCAAACTCGAGTGGGAAACCGACGACCTCACGCTGCAGAACATTCAGGCGCGCGCCCGCGGGCCCTCGATCTGGATGCTCGCAAACATCCGAAATCAAATTTTGATGGCGACCTCGAACCGCTCGGAAGCCGCGGTGGGCTACGCCACCATGGACGGCGACACCTGCGGGGGTCTCTCGCCGATTGCGGGCATCGACAAAGCGTTTCTGCGCTCGTGGCTGCGTTGGCTCGAGACGGAGGGCATCGACGGAATCGGTCCCACGCCGGCGCTTTCCGCGGTAACGGCGCAGCAGCCGACGGCCGAGCTTCGCCCGCAGGAAGAAGGGCAGACCGACGAGGGTGACCTGATGCCCTACCCGCTCCTCGACGCGATCGAGCGTGCGGCGATCCGCGACAAGAAGATGCCCGTCGAAACCTTCGAAATGATGCGCGTCGAGTGGCCGGAGATTCCGCCTGCACAGCTCCGCGAATGGGTGACGAAGTTCTACAAGCTTTGGTGCCGCAACCAGTGGAAGCGAGAACGCTACGCGCCAAGCTTTCACGTCGACGACAAGAACCTCGACCCGAAGACCTGGTGTCGCTTTCCGATCCTCTCGAGCGGTTACGAAGAGGAGCTCCGGGACCTCCAAAACCTGCCCCTCGAGTAGTCGAAAATGGCCAAGTACGAGTACCCGCGTCCCGCGCTCACCGTCGACCAGGTTGTCTTTGGGCTCAACGACGACGGCCTGGCGGTGCTTCTCGTGCAGCGGGACGTTCCGCCCTTCGAGGGCGAGTGGGCGCTGCCGGGCGGCTTTGTGCGCGTCGGCGAGTCCCTCGAGGAAGCCGCGCGGCGGGAGCTCGCGGAGGAAACCGGCCTTGAGGGCGTGTACCTCGAGCAGCTCTATAGCTTTGGAGAGCCGTCGCGGGATCCGCGCGAGCACGTGGTGAGCGTGGCGTACTACGCGCTCGTGAACATTCGAGACCACCGCGTGCGCGCGGCAACGGACGCCCGCGATGCGCAGTGGTACCCGGTGCACGAAACGCCGTCCCTCGCGTTCGACCACCAAACGATTCTCGAGACGGGCCTGGAGCGCCTGAAAGGCAAAGTGCGCTACCGGCCCATCGGTTTCGAGCTCTTGCCGCCGCGCTTTACGCTCTCGCAGCTGCAGCATCTCTACGAGACGATCCTCGAGACCGAGCTCGACAAGCGGAACTTTCGAAAGAAGGTGCTGAGTCTGGAGCTTCTCGTCGACACCGGTGAACAAGAAAAAGGCGTCCCGCGACGACCGGCGCGTCTCTACCGCTTCGACAAGCGCAAGTACCGCGTGTTCGAAAAGCGCGGCTTTGAGTTTTCGATTTGAAGGGAGCAGCCATGACCAGCGAAGTCACCAACCGTGCCCTCATCCTCGTCGACATTCAGAACGACTTCATGCCGGGCGGCGCGCTCGCGGTCGCGAACGGAAACGAAGTGGTCCCCGTCGCGAACGGACTGGCGCCGGCCTTTGAGACGATCGTCGCGACGCAGGATTGGCACCCGGCAGACCACGGCTCCTTCGCGTCGCAGCATGCGGGCAAATCGCCCGGCGAGCTGATCGATCTTCACGGGCTGACGCAGGTGCTCTGGCCCGACCACTGCGTGCAGGACACCGCCGGTGCGCGTTTCGTGGACGGACTCGAGGCGTCGATCACCAAGGTCTTTCCGAAGGGCATGGACAAAACGGTCGACAGCTACAGCGGCTTCTTCGACAACGGGCACCGCCACGACACCGGGCTCACGGAATGGCTTCGCGAACGCGGCGTTCGCGAAGTCTACGTGCTCGGCGTGGCCACCGACTACTGCGTGAAGTTCACCGCCCTCGATGCAGCGGCGGAAGGGTTCACGGTCCACCTCGTCGAGGATGGGTGCCGCGGCGTGGAGCTGAACGAGGGCGACGTCGCCAAGGCGAAGGACGAAATGCACGCCGCGGGCGTTCACATCGTCCAGAGCAGCGAAGTCACCGCGGGTTAGACCCACAAGAGCGAGGTGACCGTCGAGAGTTGCTTCACGACGGCCTGCGTGCACGCCACCACCGCGATCCAGTCACCACTCGTGTCGAGCGAGTAAAAGCTCAGCTCGCTGCCCGCCTGCCGCAGCACGCGGTTGACGACACTCACCACGTCGAGGAGGCCCTCCTCCACGAAGACCCAGTCGTTGTCCACCTCTCCGGTGGTTGCGCTTTCCCACTGAAGCAGAATCCCCTCGTCGTCTTTCTTGAGCTGCTTGAAGCGAAGCGGACCTGTCCGAACACATCGATCGAGCTCCGCAACCACATCGTCAGTCTCCTGGCCAAACCGCCAGTCGTGCGAGAGAAATCCGCGGTCGAGACCTCCGGTCTCGCCATAAACCGATTGGAGCATCACTGCGGCGCCCCAGCGCGGCAGGGTCCCGTCCCGAAAGAGCCTTCGTAGGCGGGGCTCGACCTGATCGCGCGGCAGCTCGTCGAGATATCCCGCCGTAACCAGCGCATCCCAAACCGCCCAGACCTGCGAATGCAAAGCGCTCGCGGGCTTCGGAGGAGGCGACCGACGAGTCGAGGCTCGACGGCCCGGCGGCGTCGAGTGCTGCTTGACGATCTGCCCGAGCGAGTTCCGATGGACAAGGGTCAACGCCGAGGTCTCTCCGTTGGAGAGCGTCACAAAATCGCTCACCCCGACCGTCGCTCCCCGCGCCAGTCCGTTGGTCGATACCCCGTAGAGCGCCAGACGCCCCTGCACCGGGTGCTCGAGGATGAGGATCCGACCAAGCGTGGAAAGCACGGTGGCCTCCTCCCGCTCGCGAGCACAAACGACTGGAACCGCGCGCGACTCGTCGGCGTAGTGGATGGGCCAGCGAAGGATCGGGGATGGACGTGTAAGCACGAGCCCGCCCGGAACCGCAAGACACTCCGCCCAAGGCACGTCGAAATGCATCGCCTGGAGTGCTTCCTCCCAGGGCCCCCACCGGAGCGCACGACGTGACTCCTCGAACATGGCAACTCCACCTTCGAGCGAAAGCGTCGTTCCCGGCGAAACGAGTTGCGACGGCGTTACGCGTTCTTCGACGAGGGCTCGAGCCTCCTCGCCTGTCGCGAGATCGATTGCGCGCGGCGATCCATCGACCCGCGCAAGCCCCCGCGTGCCTCCAAGGAGCTGCATGAGTTGCCCACGCCAGATCGGCTCACCGGTGTCCAGATCGAGTGCTGTCGCTTCCGAGCCGAGCGAACCCGTAGCGTGCCAGGCCTCAGCCCAGCGTAGCCCCACGAGTTTTGTATCCCCGCGCAAGATCCGATCAACCGGAGGGCACGCCCGCTGCATTCGGATCGTCCCCGCGGCATCAAGTACGAGCAGTGAACTCGTATCGACGTCCGAAACGCACCAGTACGCACCGAACTCCCCGACGTAGCGGATGACGTTGGGACCCAGCCAGACGTGAACGGGAGACTCCACGCCACGCAGCCCAGAGCCGTCGGATTGCAGGATCGCGAACTTCGAGCTCATCCGCGGAATCGTACCGAACCTCGCGCGCGCCCCGCCAAAACACGAACGGGCGACACGCCGCCGTTCTTTGCAAAGGGATCCCGAATGCTTAGACGTCGTGGAATCCGAGCGCCAAAGTACGACGCCCTCAAGCGGGCTCGAGTAGCTCCTTTACCAATCGCCGAAGGTGTGTCTCGAAGGCTTCCGCGCCCGGAAAACGCAGGAGCTCTGGTGCGGCACCGACGACCGAGGGATAGTCGTCGAGATCGAGCGACGCGAGGC